>NZ_BAABLK010000030.1:0-9890 GCF_039544305.1 Paeniglutamicibacter antarcticus | reverse complement strand
CACATGATTCACTTCCCCCGGTAATCCATCGGTTTCAGGGATTTCTGAGTACTCGCTCGGTTGCACGCAGTAGTACGAAAATCTAACCCTGGGTTTTGTGGAGATCCGGTGTCGCGGTGGGCGATCGGCAAAAGCGACACTCAGGTCATCTGGATCTTAATAGCAACTATGTGAACTGCAGTGATCCCATGTCCTTGGTGCACTCCACCAGTTACGAGTCGAGTTCCTGAAGTCGCACGCTGGTTTGCCAGGGTAGTCGGTAGGCCACGAAAAATCCTGGTCCACCCTCTTCTTAGGCTCCTTGGTTCCGAAGAACCGTTGGCAGTCCTCTGCGCGCTGTTCGATAGCGGCTGGTACGTGATGAGGTCTGCGGATCGATAACCACATAGTTCGCAAACGCATGGTCGTTCGGACTCAGAAGCGTCTAGCTGTTCCTCAGCCAAGATATCCTACGGTCTGGATGCTTTTTCGAGATATCTGGCAGCGCACAACTAGTCCAGCTGTTTCATGACCCTGGCCGGCATGAAACAGCTGAGCTAAGGCTTAATCGAGCAGGCTGGATTCTCTCGTTCGCGTATAGGATTTCTCTATAAAATACTCTCTCTCATCTTGATCAAGAGCTGCACACGCGATAGTCCAAGCCAAGGCGCGTGCTGCATCGAACATGAGCTGATGCGCCTGCTTTGAGTTCGATTCTTGTCCGAAGGCCTTCGAATGAATGGCGGCGTTGACCTCCGGGATGCTTACCCATGGATGAAGCGATGGAATGACCTGTGAGATATTGCCCATATCTGTTGAACCACCACCAATACCGTGCGTCCCGGTTGTATCCCAATCCATGCGAACCATCGCCTCGGTCCAATGGGAGGCCAGTGTCCGATCTTGAACTAGAGGTTCATACACTGGCTCTGTAGCTACTATTTCAACCGACGTTCCAGTAGCAAGGGCTGCACCTTCGAAGCACTTCTTTACGCGCTCGACCAGAGAAGTGTATTCGCCCATTGAAAACGCGCGACATTCGAAAGCTACCGATGATCTTTCCGGAATAATGTTGGTCACCACTCCACCATCAGAAATAAAGCTTGCAACCCGATGATTCTCGGGAATCTGTTGCCGCAATAGTCCGATTGCGACCTGGCTCAAGACGGCTGCATCTCCTGCGTTAATACCAGCATGTGGCGCAGCTGCAGCATGCGCGGCGATGCCATTAAAGGTAGCGAGGTACCGGCCAACGGCCTGAGAGCTTGTCCCTGTTGGGTCCAGGGATACACCGGCCTGCACCGGATGCATCATGACAGCCAAGCTCACACCATCGAATATGCCGCGCTCCAGCAACAGGATCTTCCCGCCTCCATGTTCTTCGGCTGGAGTGCCGACAGCCAAGAGGGTGATACCTAGCCGGTCGACATGCTTTCGCAGGGCAAGCGCAGTGGCGATCGATGACCCGGCAATTAAGTGGTGTCCACAAGCATGCCCGATATCCGGGAGAGCATCGTACTCGATGCATATAGCAACCGTCAGCGGTCCATCCCCAATTTGAGCGACAAGCGCGGTGGGAAGTCCGCCTACGTTTCGCTCTACGGCGAAGCCGGCCAGGCTAAGAAGGGTCGCCACTTTTTCAGAAGCACGTACTTCCGAGAAGGCTATTTCTGGATTTGCATGCAGGTCCACGACCAAATCACGTATGGGTTCCTCCCACTCACTAACCTCCTCCTGTATCGCTTTCCACATTTGGTGTGGAAGTTGCTGTTCTTTTCCGAATGTCATGTTCACTCAATCCTAGGAATTCTGCCGATGCTTCGTCTTTCGAAAATAGTCTCAGCAGGAACGTGTCTTCGTTCTCGGTCTGGCAGGGGGGATAGGTCTTTTCACGCAGTGGTGATGAACCTTTGTCATAGTCAAGGCTCACGAAAAATGGCTCATGTGAATCGTGTAAAACAGGCGTGCTGAACCTACATATAGAAGTACTTTTGGTTTCAACAAAGGACAAAGCCGGCGGGACCGTATCCTAGGGCCCCGCCGGCGCTATAGTTTTGTACCGCTCCGAGCTGATCCTTTGCCGGTGGCTATGGGCCTTTGATCTGTTGAGCGTTCTTTAGTTCAACGGTTTCAGGCCGGCTGTCTACTTAAGGCCATCGATATTGTCGATGCGCTTCAAGAAGTCACTGTCTGCCATATAGGAGTTGGTGTCATCCAGAGGTGGCAGCTTAGTGAGTTCCAGCGTTTCCTTATCGAAGTAGTCGAACAGTTCATCTTTTCCGATTGTGAGGCTGGGAAGAAGTGTCAGCTCCGGTAGTTCCTTGCCCGCAACGATGGCCTCGGCCATGGCTACGGTGTACTGGCCCCAGTAATCTTCGAAGAAAACGTCTTGCCCGATCCAATTGGGATCATCGCGCAGGGCCTCCAGCGTATCTATACGCCCTCCACCGTGGCCGATAACGATGACGTTATCGCTTCGTCCGGCGTCCTTGATAGCCCTGTATGCACCGAGGGTCTGATCGTCGTTGCACGCATAAAGAACCAGGTTTCTATCAGGGTCGAGCCCGGCGAGCAACGCCCGAACGGCCGTGAAGCTAACATCCTGGTCGGACTTTCCGTCGAACTGGACCCCGTTCTTTCCGATGGTTGAAGTGCTAGGGGTAATGTCGGCTTCAGCTACCGGTTCCAGCCCAAACTCATCGGCGAACACTTCGAAGAAACGGGTGATGTTTCCATTCACAGATGGTCCAGCTGTAGCGTTCTGGCCGATTAGGACAGTTGTGTCGTCCTCGGTCCAGCCGCGTTTCTTGGCTTCTGCAGAAGCAAGTTTTGCCGCCGACTCTCCCATTTTGGGGTTATCGATGTTGATCCAGCTGCAACCCGCGAGGGGAAGATTTAGCGCGATGCAAGGGATGTCTGCTTCTTTGAAAACTTTCTGTACACCGACTGAGTCCTCGGCGACGGGGTATTCAATGATCACATCCGGAGATGTCTGCACCATCAAACGTGCATTCTCCAGCATTTTGGTGGGATCGCCTTGGTTATCGAACCAATCCACCGAAACACCGCTGTCCGCGTGCTCCTTGAGTTGTTCTTGCAGTTTTACGGTTGTCGCGTGAAAGACGGGACCCGCTTCGGTGTAGTTAGCGAAAGTCAGGTTTAGACCGTCGCTGCCAGCCTCCGAACTTGAGGGAGATGAACAGGAACTCAACAAACTTGTTCCCAACAGGACAGCTGTCAGTATTGCTAGTTTTGGATATGCGCGATTCGTCATTGGATCCTCGTTTTCGGTGAAGGTTGTTACTTGCGTTGACTAATTACTTGTTTGAGTTGGCTTAGGGCAACTGCTATCAGTAAGACAGCTCCTGTTGCTATGTCCTGATAGAAGGAGGGGACCTGAATCACGGCCATGCCATTAGAAAGCGTTGATAAAATGATGACTCCGACGAAGGTTCCTGGGATTCCTCCCACGCCACCTGTGAGGACAGCTCCACCGAGGACTACAGCGGCGATGGAAGTTAGCGCAGAGGTTGCTCCTGCTGTTCCTACCCCTGTGAGCAACTGGCTGGAAATAACGGCGCCAGCTAGGGAGGCCAACAAACCAGATAGGACATAAGCAGTTGCTTTCACGCTTCGCGTCTTGATGCCCGCCAGTCGGCTGGCCTCCTCTCCACCTCCAACGGCGTACAACTGGCGGCCGAAGACGGTGGTGCGAAGCATGGCATGTGCCAAGAGACCCAAACCGATAAGAAGCCATACATGGTTCGGGATAGAGCCGATTGTTGATTGAGTTAGGACATCATTATTTATGTCCGTGAACGGCACACTTACACCGTTCGCCAAGGTAAGCGCAATGCCTCCAGCAATTGACATGGTGCCCAACGTGGCAATGAGCGGGTTGATACGCAGCAAGGTGATGACTAATCCGTTGAAGGTACCGACCGCCGCGCCGCACAGGATGACAAGCAGGAGGGCTACCGGCAGACTCATGCCGGCATTGAGGAAAAGGGCGTAGAGCACTGCGCCTAGTGGAACAACGCCTGAAACAGACAAATCGAAACCACCGGTGATGATAGTCAATACTTGACCGATGGAGACGATACCAATCACCGCTGCTGTCGCGAGGATCGTGATGAAGTTTCTTATTGAAAAGAAGTTGTCACTCTGTGATGAGAAATAGATGACTATGCCAACGAGAATGGTTACCAGGAAAACACCCTGAATCATGTTCTCTGGGGCGTTCTTAATCGATGCACTAAAGCTGCTGGTCCGGCCGTCTTGCGGTGTTCCTGTTTTGGTTACCGTATCAATTTTCATTCGTGGTCGTTCCTGCCCCTGCAATGTGTAGCGCTATTGTTTGATCAGAAATCGTGGGATAAACTATTTCATGTACAATTTTCCCGTCGTTTATTACCAGAAGTCTGTCCCCAGCTGTGCATGCTTCCTCTATGTCCGAGGTGAAAATAAGTACGGGTACACCCCCTCTGGCGATGCGCTCGAGTTGGCCGTGTATTTCCTGCCTGGAACCGACATCGACACCGCGTGTGGGCTCGTGCATGACGGCAAAGCGAGGCTTCTTTTCCATTCGACTAGCAATCATGACTTTCTGTTGATTGCCGCCACTGAGATCAGTGATCGATTGGGAGCCGCTGCGGCACTTGATGCGATAAGCCTCAATGGCCTTCGAGGCTCGCTTTCGTTCATCTCGTCGTCGGATGGTGAAGAATTTTGCCATAGAGGGCCAGACCAGATGAGTGATGTTGCGACTGATATTTGCCTTCATCAAAAGACCCTGGGATTTTCGTTCCGCGGGAACGTAAGCGACTCCAGCTTTTATTGCTGATCCCGGATTCTTGAAGACTTCCATGTGGCTATCGAAAAGCTGGATGTCGCCCGCAACGTCCTTCTCGAGACCTGCCATGGAGCGCGCGAGTTTATCTATTCCTGAACCACGTCGGCCATAGACTGTCACGACCTCGTTGCGTCCGACGCAGAGGTCGATTCCATTCAATCTGTCTACACCCGCCGGACTTGTCAGCGCATGTGTTTGTAGTGCAGGTTCAGAATGATCTGTTGGAGTGCGATCGTTAGAACGTGCCTCTAGTTTGCGTCCCAACATGTCTTCAACCATCACGCGAGTATCGGTTGTAGCGACGTTGTGGCTCGCTACCAAGAGCCCGTCACGCAGGATATGCGCTGTTTCGCAAGACTTTTTTATTTCGTCCAAGCGATGACTGATGTAGATAATGCTCATGCCAGTTGCTGCGAGTTCCGCGACCAAGTGCAACAGTTCCGCGGATTCATCATTGGTCAACGCCGCTGTCGGCTCGTCTAGAATCAGCACCTTCGATTCTCTACCTAAAGCCTTGAGGATTTCGATTTTCTGTTGGCTTGCCAGCGATACATCACGCATACGCTTCGATAAGGGAACGTCGATGCCAAAACGCCGAGAGATGCTTTCCGCTTTTTTATAGATAGCGGCTTGGGAAACAATAAGCTTTTTCTCGCGTAGGTTACCCAAGCAGATGTTTTCCGCAACCGACAGATCCGGAACATAAATAAGTTCCTGGGGGATGAAGGCAATACCGCTGTCGATAGCTTCCCGCGGGGAACTGAAAACAGTAGGTTGGCCGTCCAAGGACAGATTTCCCTTATCGGGCTGGAGAGATCCGGCAAGGATTTTTGCCAGTGTAGATTTCCCCGCGCCATTCTCTCCAAGCAGTGCTGAAACTTCGCCGAGGGCGATGGACATGGAGATGCCCTTCAATACCTGGTTCGATCCGTAGCTTTTTTCTATACCTTGGATCTGAAGAACTGGACTTGAGGACGGCATGCCTTCAACGGACGAGCTCATGAGGCCACCTGCACATGCAGGAGACTGACGGCTATCGTCGCTTTTCTATGTAATCTGCGTCTCATTCACTTAGTATCGAACGCGATATCTGCAAAGTCAATATGTTGACGATACTTCAACAAAATGACGGATTCTGTGACTAAAGGCTGTCAGCGTTCGGACGGAGGTGTAGCGAGCATTCGTTCGATGTCCTCATCGCGTCGCCCTTGCGGCATTGTTCTCGTGGACATGATCGAGGAGTAAGGAAGGATCTGCGTGCGAGCCAAGTCCAGTAGACGAGCAAGCTCTCGCAGGGGCTCGAGGTGATCATCTACCCTTAGATCCAGTAGCGGGTATTCTTCAGTCGAGTAGATGGCCAGAGCAGCTGACTGCTTCCCTCTTTTATCTCCCCCCATCGCTTGTGCGGCAGTTAGAGCGGATAGAAGCGAGGTTTGGAAATTGTCTTGGGCAGAGGATAGATAGGCCTTGAGCATCGCCGGTAAAACCTGCTTATTTGCCAACATATTTCCTTGAACAGATACGCCTTGCGCGGTGAGATGGCCCGAGACCTCTGTGCAGTCAGCGCCGGTGTGTACCGCAACCTCACCCTGTGCATCGACTATTGCCGCTTGTCGTAAATTTGTTCGTGGGTCAGCCTTGGAAAGTTGCTCTAAGACTTCCGAAGCGGTGAGGTTGTTGGATAACAACTGAACACCGTCTATCGCCCAGTAGGGATTAACCCAAGATTGAGTCACAACCACTCCTGCATTTCCGCTTCCCTGGTAGCAGACCGATCCGACGCTCGGAACTGCACTAGCGATACCGACGCCAAAGTGTCCGGTTTTCGGACAACGTGCAACGATAGAGAAGGTCATGGTTTCCTAAAAAGTTGGTGGGGACATAGCACCCAGCAAGAGGGCACTTTTGCGACTGGAATTGAGATA
Organism: Paeniglutamicibacter antarcticus; assembly: GCF_039544305.1. Classification (NCBI taxonomy): domain Bacteria; kingdom Bacillati; phylum Actinomycetota; class Actinomycetes; order Micrococcales; family Micrococcaceae; genus Paeniglutamicibacter; species Paeniglutamicibacter antarcticus. The sequence goes on along the minus strand of NZ_BAABLK010000030.1, from coordinate 3,134 downwards.
CCAGTGGGGCTTACCGCTATCAAAGGTAACTGCATCGCCCTCGTTGAGATCGTACTTATTTCCATCTATCGAAATCGTGATGGACCCCTCCAATACGATGCTGCATTCCTCCCCTGCATGAACGAACGGAGCCTTTTCGTTCGTATAGCCGGGAGCCACCTGTGATCTGACAACGCCGATTTTTCCTCGCATGTGAGGGGTCATCAATTCGTAGACCAGCCCCTCGTCCGCAATTTGAAGTCGTGGCCTTTCAGCTGCTCTGACAACGCTCCCTGTCTCGTCAAGGCCGTCGAAAAACCTACTAGCCGGCACACCTAGCGTTTGGGCGAGTTTGATTATGGTTGTGAGGGACGGGTTCCCATTGCCCCGCTCAATCTGGCTAAGAAGACCAGGGCTTACATTTGAATTCTTTGCTAGCTGGGCAATGTTCCAGCCGACTTCCGTTCTGAGTTGCCTGACTAAGCTTCCGGCTGCATCTATTGCTCTTTGTGCGTGCTGCACAGAGTCCTCTGGACCGTCTTGAGTTTCGACCATGAATGCACTCTTTCTAGAATAAACAATCCACTAATTTTAAATATTGAGATAAATAAAAATAACATATTGATGACGGCAACCCCGATCATGTTCTATGTATCGCCTTCAGCCAGCTTCCGCGACCCTTGACCGGATGTTCATTATTATAGCTTTTTTTCGTTATATTGAACCTAAGATGCGAAGCCCACTTCTATACCAAACGCATGTGAGCGACAGAGGCCCGTCTCCAGTGGACCTCTGTCTCCGGTGGTCGAAAAAATTGATTTTCATGCTTCAGCATGGGGATCACTCTCATGGACGCGGCCCACATAAAACCGGACAGCCTCGGCGACTTGCCATACTACGTCTCGGCAAGGGTGCTCTTGTTTGACGCCGGTGCCTTGACTTTGCAGATCGAGTCGGGGAGATTAAACCCGGCCGCTGTTGGCGACCGAAGCCGATGAAACCGACAACAAGTATTAAAGACCCAGCAGCGGAGCGGCGCACCAGTCAGGATGTTTCGCTCCTTTGCGCTGCGGTGCGGGCGGCTTCCGCCTGTACGCTCACTCGACCGCCGATCGGCGCGTTCAGTACAGTCAAGAACAATCACCGGTCTATTCTGCCTGGTTCCGGTGCTGGCCTTCGGCCATGATGGCGTGTTGCGCCACTACTGGCCACTTCTCAAGCGGCGTGCATCTGGATCCGGTTAGCCCGTTTGAACGTGGATGGTCTGACATGTGCCGCAAGCGTGTCCACCCACAGCACTGCACTTCGTCCACCGCGCCCAACCACAAATTCAACACACCCGCTACCGCGCGTGGATGACTCTATGGATGGCACCGTGGACGGGCTGGCTGTAATTTCATCCTCTGGCCTGTCGACCAAGGGGCCGGCCTCGTGTCGTGTCTTTCAATCATGCGGCCGACTCTTGCACCCACATGATCATTTGAGTAAGTGAGTAAGTGAGTAAGTGAGTAAGTGAGTAAGTGAGTAAGTGAGTAAGTGTTCATTTACTCCACCCGGTAATCCGGCGGCTGCATCGATGCTTGGGCACTCGCTAGCTCGCACCCAGGAAACGGGTGTCCGCTACGCGTCCGACGTTTAACCTGATTATCCTTACGGCGAATCAAGAGCCGACCTAAAGGCCGACCCCTTTTTCTGGTTGCTGTCACTGGTGAGTCTATGGCCCGACCCCAAGGGTACAAGCCCCTTGCTTCGATGCAGCGCTCAGCCTATGTCATTTAGTGTTTTTGTTCGTATTCCTACCTCGGGGCCACGGAATGTTCGGCACCTCTCCAGTTCGTCAAAAAACGATCGTTAGATAGGAAGCCCGCACGGGTCGCCGTGTGGGCTTTTTCTATATCGCGGAACCCCGCGCCTGATGTTTCTGAATAAACGTGTGTCAGCCAACTGATCCGGCGAATGGGTCTGCGAGCAGGGTTGTTGAGTATTCGATAAATATTGCTCGCGGGAGGTCTCGCAACCTATGGGTTGAAAGGCACCTGGTCGAGACACTTTCGAGCTCTTGAAAATCCAATGATCCGATAGTCTTGCTACCATGTCTCGCAAGGGATCACCGAAATCCGGTACCCAACTACTGTTGCAAGACAGATGGAGCACCCCAGAATGAGCAAACTCATCGGATACGCCCGAGTCTCCACCAAAGCCCAGGCGGCGGACCGGCAGGTCGATGACCTACTCGCCGCAGGTGTACGCAAAGATGACCTCTACATCGACCGGGGAATCAGCGGCGCGCGAGCAAGCCGGCCCGCGTTCGACCGAGCCTTGGATGCCCTCCACGAGGGCGACACCTTGGTCGTAACCACCTTGGACCGGCTCGGACGCTCCACAGCCAACATGCTCGCCCTTGCCGAGCAGCTCAAAGATCGAGGCACGAACCTGCGAGTACTGAACCTGGGTGGGGGAGACGTAGACACCGGAACCCCCATGGGTGGCATGCTCTTCACCATTACCGCGGCCTTGGCTCAGATGGAACTGGAGATCAAACGTGAGCGCATCAACGATTCCGTGGCCAAGCGCCGTGCCGCCGGCCATGACCTCGGCGGCCGCCGGCCGGCGTTTACGGACAGCCAAGTTGCCAACGCTCGTCGGCTCATAGCGTCCGGTCAACCAGCCACTCACGTTGCCCGCGACCTCGGCATGTCCCGCGCGACGCTATACCGCAGGATCGCCGACCTCGAAGCACAGGAGTGGGTCAAAACGCGCCACATGGAGAATCAGCCAAAGGGAACACCTGCCAGGCAGGAGAATAAAACATGATGAGCATGCAGACCGTCCACCAGGTCAGTGACCCGCAACCTACGGTGGAGAAAGCAATGTCGCAGCTGAGTCAGATGCTCGATGAAACCCTCGAAGGCCTGGATACCCTGTTCAAAAAGAACGGGGGAACGATGTGGGGAGTTGAAGCCATCTCACACAACGTGCTCACCGTAGCGGGGGAGAGCAAGCGCGGAAGCTCCGTGCGGTTCGTGGCATCGGAACTTTTCAAGTCAAACGGTGCCAGCGTGAGTTAGACAGCCTCTTTTGCGATGGCCTCAGCTGGTTGGTTGATCCACGCGGGCCCAGGTAGGGCCAAGATCTTGGCGTCGGTACTGCTGGTG
>NZ_BAABLK010000029.1:0-87071 GCF_039544305.1 Paeniglutamicibacter antarcticus | reverse complement strand
CGACGACCGGATACTGCGGGTACTGCTGTACTGATTTACTGCCGGGGTTACTGGTCCTACTAAACTGCTGCGGCCGTCTCAAACTGCTCGACGACCACGCCCTCCGGCTACTGCTGTACTGCTGGTATTGCTGGTGTTGTTTTACTGCTGTGGCCGCCTCAAACTGACCGTCGACCGGGTACTGCTATGCGGGGTTTTCCAAAAAAAACAACTGCTCCTTCCTTGGTCGGGGAATCGTTCTCCTTCCCGCATGACAAAAATATAATAGTGCTTCCTGGAAAAATCAAGTTCCCAAATTTTCTTACTTTTGTGAGCAGGGTTGGACGCCAATCCAAGCGAGTTTGCTGGATTACAGCGCGGTCTCATCGGGATGTTCAGGGATGACCTAGCAGTAGCGGCATGTTGTGCGCTTATGTTTCATTACTATCAACGAATCGACCTCTTTCTTTGCTGCCAGAGTAGGTGCCTCGTCCCACTTAAGGGTCTATCTGGATTGCCATCGGAGAGTCTGCTGAAGGAGATTTTCGGGCTGGAGTGCGTGACTGTTCCGTCAGACCTAGCAGGTGGTGCAGTTGGGGAACGCCGCTGATACGACTACTGCCCCGATAGCCAGGGGGCCGATCGATTCGCCATCGCCATCGCCATGACTAAACGATCTACTTGCCTGACAGTAACGTCGGATATTTAACCCGGGGGTGGCTTGTGAATTCATCAAATATCCGACGCCAAGGATCAGTGTCCGATAAGAATGCTTCAGAGACCCTGCCCCGGAGTTGCATTCAGCCCCGGGTTCCAGCGGTCCGCGGTGTAATGCACGCAGTACACGCGCCCCTGTAATGACCTCCAGGCCTTGCCATGCTCAATGCCCACGAAGCAGCGGAGCCAAGAATACAAACCAGACAGAATGTCGATCAACGGGCACACTTTGGGCGGGGAACCGTACAACCGTCGGATATTCGACTTTTTCCCGAGCCATTCCCAACAAAGACAAGACGCAAGCACTGTGACATTACTTTCCTGAGCCGAATGGAACAAAACTACAGTTGCGCGTTCTACGAAACCAGGTCTGCTTCGACTCGAAACGTATGCCATAGCAGGTGTTCGCTGTACTATTCAGCTCAATCGCTGAAGACTGACACCCGGAACTGGAAGTAGGACATGACGTGGGATATCCACTCCAAATCGCGGCAATGTTGGCACTCACGTTTGGTTTCTGGCTATTCAACACAGGCGGTACCAACCCAGATCTCACTTGGGGCCAGTTCATGACCTCCCTGGCTTTCATAGCTGCAACGTCGATCTCCCTTTTCTTGGTAGGGCTGCGAAAAGTCCGGCTCCCCCGCGCTTCATACTGGTGGCTAACAGGCGTGGTTTCCCTCTTCGGTGCGATCCTGCTGGTCGGGATATACGCCAGCTACACCTCGGGAGCTGAAGGAGCGGACATCGGTGGCATACTACTTATGCTCTTTGGTGCTTTCGGGCTAGCTGTCGCCGAGCTCATCGCTCTCCTATGGTCAGTAGGCGTTGATGTGGCCGGGCGAATCAAAAGCCTTCGGGGCGTGGCTGCCTGACGGCACAACTCTTTCAAACAACAAAAAACGGGTCCAATTTTTGATTGGGCCCGTTTTTAGTGCGGAGAGTGGTCGCTCACCCGGTGCGTCAAGATGTTGATAAGTCGCGCGGACTCAGATGCTTCAAGATCCCGGCACTCGAGACGCCGCATGAATACAGACCACTTGAATAGCGGTTGTTACCAGTAAGCCACCCCGGTGTAGGTCGCGGTGGCCGGCCAAGGTGCTGTCAGCCCCCCGGCGAGCATGTCATCCGCCAGAAAGAGCACGGTGGACCACTGGAATTTCACGTACTCAACCCGGTCCATACCCATCGGCCATTGCGCCGCATGGCAAAATTCCGGGTCGGGGGCCCGCTGCAGCGGAAACCGGATACGCCCCGGCAGACCAGATGTTTCCTTCTCGTCGCCCAGCGTTAACCTCGAAGGCCCCACCTGGTTGTTTTACCCCGATAGCGTCCTTGATTGTGAGGACGAACAGTGAAGCGAAAACCCTGGCCATCATCCCGGCACGTGGAGGATCCAAGGGAATCCAGCTAAAAAACCTGCGCAGGATCGGCGGCCAAACCTTGTTGGCCCGGGCCATCACATCCGCATTTTCCACGCCGTCAGTTTTCGACGTAGTGGTCAGCACGGACGACCCGGATATCAAGGAAGAGGCACTGGCCCACGGTGCAACAGTCATCGACCGCCCGGCAGATATCGCCGGTGACACAGCAAGCAGCGAATCGGTGTTGTTGCACGCCCTGGGCACCCTGGACGTACTCCCCCACATCACGGCCTTCATCCAATGCACCTCCCCGGTGATCGACCCCGCCGACCTGGAAGGCGCAATTTCCACGGTCTCCTCCGGCGCTGCGAACGTGAGCTTTTCCGTGGTTCCGGACCATGGATTCCACTGGAGGTGCACCGAGTCCGGGGCCGCACATGCCAGTGGACATGATGCCCACCGGCGCCCGCGCAGGCAGGACCGGGAACCGCGATTCCGTGAAACCGGGGCATTCTATGTCATGGAAACGGCCGGATTCATCGAAGCCGAACACCGATTCTTCGGCTCACTGGCACTGGCCCGGGTGCCCGAGGAACACGGTATCGACATCGACACCGAGGCCGATCTTGACATGGCCCGTTGGCAGCTCGGACACAGTGCACCGACAACCGTGATCGATGTGGACGCGCTGGTCACCGACTTCGACGGGGTCCACACCCCGGACACCGCCTATCTCCATGAAGACGGATCCGAATCCGTGAGGGTTTCCCGCTCCGACGGCATGGGCATCTCACTGCTGAAGCGAGCTGGAATCCATCTGCTGGTCCTGTCCACCGAGACCAACCCCGTGGTGACCGCCCGGGCGCGGAAGCTCGGCGTCCAGGTCGTCCAATCCGTGGAAGACAAGGCCGCCGTGCTCAGGGGATGGATCCAGGATCTAGGACTGGATCCTGCACGAGTCGCCTACCTGGGAAATGACGTCAACGATCTGGGTGCCATGGAGTCCGTAGGTTGGCCGCTCGCCGTGGCCGATGCACGCGGTCCGGTCCATGCCGCGGCACGCCATCGCCTCTCCACCCCGGGAGGGCACGGTGCCGTGCGCGAGGCCGCAGACCTCATCCTCGCCGGTAATATCTCAAAAATTCATATTCCTAAAGCGACATATCTACAGGACAAACCGAGCATTCGTCTCTCCCCCGTCTTCTAGTCCCCTAAAGTTTCCATCCGCCCCACCGCGACCCGGCCACCAACTTCCACACCGGCCAGGCAACCAATGAAAGGCACGCACCATGACTATCACCACCATCGAAACCGCACCCGTCGCCATCGGCCAGCAGCTGCTGGGCACCGGTCAGTCCGTCTATGTCATCGGCGAGATCGGCATCAACCACAACGGTGACATGGAGATCGCCAAGCAACTCATCGACATCTCCGCCAAGGCCGGCGCCAACGCCGTGAAGTTCCAGAAGCGCACCCCGGAGATTTCCACCCCTCTGGACATGCGCTCCAAGATCCGCTCGACCCCGTGGGGAGAGATGACCTACATGGACTACCGCCACCGCGTCGAATTCGATGCCGCCCAATACAAGGAATTGATCCGCTACGCAGCAACCCAGGGCCTGCATGTCTTCGCATCGCCATGGGATGTCCCGTCGGTCCACTTCATGGAGGATCAGGGGGCAGTGGCCCACAAGGTCGCCTCCGCCTCGGTCACCGACCTCGAGCTGCTGCGCGCGCTTCGCGAGACCGGCAAACCAATCATCCTGTCCACCGGAATGTCGACCATCGAGCAGATCGACACCGCCGTGGAAACCCTGGGCACCACCAACCTGGTGATGATGCACGCGACCTCCACCTACCCGTTGCCGCCGGAAGAGGCCAACCTGCGCACCATCACCACGCTGCGCGAGCGCTACCAAGTCCCCGTGGGCTACTCGGGCCATGAGCGCGGCCTGCAGATCTCGCTGGCCGCCGTTGCCTTGGGCGCGGTCACCGTCGAACGCCACATCACCCTGGATCGGACCATGTGGGGCTCCGACCAGGCCTCCTCGCTGGAACCCAAGGGCTTCGAGGCGCTCATCCGAGACATCCGCATCCTGGAGACGGCCATGGGAGATGGCATCAAACGGGTCTTCCCCGGAGAGCTGGCACCACTGAGCAGGCTGCGCCGCATCGATTCCTAGCCCCGCGCCCTCCTGCCCGTGTCGATGTCCGCCTTGCCCGGTGGACGTCAGCACGGGCACCGTGCACCTCCCAGATCCAAAGGACCGACCCAAGATCCCCATGCCCTCTACCTCGACACCCACCGGTAGCGCCTCTGGCGTTCCGGGCCTCATCAGCGTCATCATCCCGGCCCTGGACCAACAGGATTTCATCGCCGACGCCCTCGCATCCCTGGCCAACCAGCAGCTAGGCGGCCGGGAACTCGAGGTCCTGCTCATCGATGACGCTTCCACGGACGCCACCGCGGTGCTGGGCGCCGGGTTCGGCGCCCAGCTGCCCGGACTCAGGATCATCTCCCATGGCACCACCTTGGGGGTCTCTGCGGCACGGAACACCGGGCTGGAGCACGCCACCGGTGAGTTCATCGCGTTCCTGGATCCCGACGACTGGATGGGACCGGAGCAATTGCGGCTTCTGGCCCAGGGTCTTGAAGACCTCGGCGTGGACTTCGTGCGTTGCGACCACGTACGGGTGAGCGGCACCAAACGCGAACTGCACCGCGCACCGCAGGCACGGCGCAACACCACGCTCGATCCGGTCCAGGACATCGCCCCCATCCACACCGCCTCCATGATCGACTACCCCTTCGTCTGGGCCGGGATGTACCGAACCGACGTGCTTGCCGCAGCGGCGCCGCGCTTCAAGGATTCATTGCGCACCTGCGAAGACAGGGAATGGTTTTGGCGCCTCTGCCTGAACGCAGAAAGCTACGCAGTTCTGGACGCCCCGGGGATCTTTTACCGGCGAGGGGTCCCCGGCTCACTCACCGGGATCTTCGACGAGCGTCAGCTCGACTTCCTGCCCGCCTATGCATCGATCCTTTCAATGGCAACGGAGGGATGTGCAGAGGCCGGGCACGGCGCCAAGGCAATGCGGCAGTTCTTTGCCATCGCCTGCCACCACCTGGCGCGCTCAGAGCAGTTCACGCCCGCCTTGCGCACCCGGCTCCGCGGCGGGACGGCAAAACTGCTCGCTGAGTCCCCCGCGGAACTTGTCGCCCGGTCCCTGGACCAACTCGATGCACCCCGACGCAAGATCCTCACCGGCCTGCGCGCCTCACTCTCAGGTCAGGTGGCATGATCCAGCTCATCGTCGCCTCAAGCTACTTCCAGCTGGTCTCGCTGGCCGCCATGGTCGATGCAGGCCTGCTCCCCGAGGCCGATCGCCGTGTATTGGTGCTGGCCAACGGCAGCCAGATGCCCGAGATCACCCTCCCGCTGCATAGAAGTCCCGGCTTCGGGACCTTGGCGGCGAGGTTCGACGCCGTCGTTGACCTGGCCGCGCTGCTCTGGCCGCTGACACCAGGGCAGTTCAACCCGCGCACCGAGGAGCTGGCATTGTTTGAACGGCTGCTGCGCAAGGACTGGGACCTGGGAAGCGCGGAAGTCTCCTTGGTGCTCGAATCCATCCAGGCCAACCCGGCACGGGCACTGGCACGGATCTTCGCCAATGCCCCGATCAGCGTGCATTCGGACGGACTAATGTCCTACGGTCCCACCCGGTCCCGGCTGCCACTGCACATACTCCAACGACTGGAAGGGACCATCCACATCGATCTGGTCCCCGGCCTCGAACCGCTGCTGCTCACCGAGGCGAACCCCAAGCGCACTGCACTTTCCGGCGGCCAGTTGGCCGCGGGCTTCAACGAGCTGGCACTGCACGTTGGTGATCCGCTTCTTCCGGAAGCCCGCTCGGCGGCGCTGGTCCTGGGGCAGTACCTGGGCTCCTTGGGGATCCTGGATACCGCACGGGAACTGACACTGCACCGGGACATGCTTTGCGCGGCCCGCGATTCGGGGGCCACCTCAGTGGTGTTCAAACCCCATCCCAGCGCAGGCCCCACCGCTGCCCGCCTCTTGCGCTCCAACGCCAGGGAGCTGGGCCTGGAATTCACGATCCTGGAGACGGCGCTGCTGGCCGAGACGGTCATCGCCCTGATAGACCCGGTCGTTGTCATCTCCTGCTTCTCCACCGCGCTGCTGACCGCCAAATACGTACTGGGTGTCCCGGTGCAGGCGGTGGGGACCACGATGCTGCTCCAGGAGCTTGCCCCCTACCAAAACAGCAACCGCATCCCGCTCTCCATCATCAACGCACTCCTGGTCCAGGGCCTGGAACCGCCGGCACTGGATCGGGACCACCGAAACCAGCTGCCGGCGTTGCTGGCTGCCGTGGCGTTCTGCATGCAGCCCGATAACCTTCCCGCCCTGCGCGGGAACGCCGCGGCATTCCTCGCAGCGAACTACCCGCGCTTCAGCGCACACTTCAAGACAAGGCGCCTGGCGGCCCTGGATCTTCCGCCGTCATGGGCACACCCCTCGCCCCGAACGCGCGGCACGCATTGGAGGCGCAGGATCACCCGCCGGTCGATGCGCGCCGGTGCTGCGGCACTGGAACACCTGGCCCGCACGGCGCAGAGGACGGCCCGCCGTGTATCAAACTGAGCACAGGATCATCCAGCACCTCGCCCGACCCCGCTTCGGCCACGCCGAGGTCTGGGTCGAATCCCCGCTGCAACTGCTCTCCGCGATCGAGGCGCATGGCGCCGGGCTGATGGGCACCAGCAGCCGCATCCACCCGCGCGAAGGCACCACGGTGCTGGATGCGACACTTGCCGAGCTCGTGGCCCAGGCACCGGAAGGGGTCTCCTTCGCTGCACCTACCTGCACCCCGCCGGTCCCCGGATCCGCGGGATCCAGGCGCTGGGTCACCGGGGATGCGTACTCCGGCAGGATCCAACGCGCGCTGCTCGGACCCCTCGGGGTGCAGGAAATCATCATCATCGATGACGGCCTGGCCACCCTGGGGCTCATCAAGGCACTGATCAGCGAGGAACCCACCGCGCTGGTTCGCCCGCGTTCGGCCGCGGGAGCTGCACGTCGGGCCCTGGGCATCGCCTGCTGGTACAGGTTGCGTGCGTTGGCCCGGGCCAAGCGGCTGTTGGTCTTCACCGCCCTCCACGTGGAGCCGGAGGTGGCAAACGCGTTCCTCGCCCTGGGCGGGCACCTGGAATCGCACGGCTTCGAATGGCTCAACACCCGCCCGGTTCCAGCGCGCATCCCAGAGCCCACCGTGGTGGTCGGCTCGGCCATGGCCGCGGACGGGCTCATCGAGGAAGAGCCCTACCTTCGCTGGTTGCGCTCCTTGGCCCAAGACGGGCCGGTTGCCTACTTCCCGCACCGCCGCGAGTCCGCCGGCTTTCTCCAACGGCTTTCGGCCCACGAGGCCATCGCGGTGCGCGAGCACACGATTCCCATTGAGATGCGCCTGCGCGCACTGCGCCGCGGCCAAGTCGTTCGGGCACTGCCCTCCACCGCGCTGCCGTCCCTGCGCCTGGTGCTCGGTGGCTCAGGGGTGCGGATCACCGGCAAGGACATCCCGGAAACCTGGTGGAAGCCGGCCGCCTCACCCGGGCTTAGGGCCCACCTGTCTTCCTCCCTGGAGCTGCTTGCCACATGAATACCGTTGGACCCAGGCCCCGCATCGTTGCGGTGGCCGACTCGGACTCGTACCTCAAGCTCGCCTGTACCACGCTCTCGGCGCTCGGCCCTGGGTGGGAGCGCCGCGTGGTGCTGGTGCGCACCCCCATCGAACCCACCGCCGAGCAGGTTGCCGCGGCCACTGCCGGAACCTGCTTCGCCGGCCAGCCGGTCCCCGTGCTGCCCACCGCCGCGTTGACCTACACCACCCTCGATGCGGACATAGTCTTCGCTGCGGCCACCGGTCCTGTGGTCAGCGAACTGTTTACCAAGCTCTTGCGCACCGGTGCCAGGGCGCAGCGCCCCGCGGCACTGGTCTCCGCGTTGCCGGGACTGGCCTACCCAGCGACGGCCAAGGGCTGGGCATATCGGTGCAGTGCCGACGCCTTCATCGTGCACTCTCTCATCGAGGCCCGTGAATTCACCCGGCTCGCCGAGCAGCAAACCGGGCATCGGCCCGAGATCCTCATCTCCAGGCTCCCGTTCCTGCAAAGCACCGGGATCCCGCAACAACATCCCGGGAAGATCAATACCGTGGTGTTCGCCGCCCAGGCCAAGGTCCCGGTGCAGCGCACGGACCGCATCAGGATCCTGCTGGCCCTTCAAACCGTGGCCCGGCTGAACCCCGGGCTGCGGGTGGTCGTCAAGCTCCGCGCCCGGGCAGGGGAACCACAGACCCACGCCGAGGCCCACCCCTATGATGAATTGTGGGAGGAGCTGGCCTCGGGCCCGAAGCCCGTAGGCGGGAACGTGGAATTCATGACCGGAGCCATGGATCCGGTCCTGGCCCCCGGTTCGGCGTTGCTCACCGTTTCCTCCACCGCGGCCCTGGAAGCCGTGGACCGCGGGCTGCGGGTCTTGGTGTTGACCGACTTCGGGCTCAACGACGAGATGCTCAATTCGGTTTTCCACGGCTCCGGGGCCCTGGGAACTCTTGAGGACCTCGCGGATCTGGGATTTCGCTTTCCAAACCGGGAGTGGCTTGAGGAAAACTACTTTCACCACCAGGACGCCGGGATTTCCCCGGCACTGGCCAACTATGCATCCCGGGCCCGCAACCGGATGCTCGCTACGTCCGAGGGACAACTGGCGATGACCCGCAAGGCCGCCTTGCGCCAGCGTGTCCGCACCGCCCTTCCTCGCCGGGCGCTGCGCACATTGCTGCGGATCAGGCGTGCTTTGCAAGGGGCCAAGCACTGCCGCAGCTGATCGACCAGCTTGACTTCCACCACTGAACCACGCCGATGGGAATAACCGGCCGGCATTCTCACTTAGCATTGTTAGTGTGCTGGACGGTGGGCCTTCCCCTGCCCAGAAGTTTTGATTTTGAGGAGACAAGGTGTCGGAAAATCCGATTCGGGTTGCAATCGTTGGCGTAGGCAACTGCGCCACATCATTGGTTCAAGGTGTCGAGTTCTACCGTGATGCGGACCCGCAGGCCACCGTGCCCGGCCTGATGCACGTCCAGTTCGGCAAATACCACGTCAATGACGTGCAGTTTGTTGCCGCCTTCGACGTCGATGAGAAGAAGGTCGGACTCGATCTGTCCGAGGCCATCCTCGCCTCGGAGAACAACACCATCAAGATCGCCGACGTCCCGAGAACCGGCATCACCGTGCAGCGCGGCCATACCCTTGATGGCTTGGGCAAGTACTACCGCGAGACCATCACCGAATCCCCCCGCGAGGCCGTGGATGTGGTGGCCGCGCTGAAGGACGCACAGGTCGATGTCCTGGTTTGCTACCTGCCCGTCGGCTCGGACGCAGCAGCGAAGTTCTACGCCCAGTGCGCCATCGACGCCGGCGTGGGCTTCGTGAACGCACTTCCGGTCTTCATTGCCGGGACTAAGGAATGGGCGGACAGGTTCACCGCCGCCGGTGTCCCGATCATCGGCGACGACATCAAGTCCCAGATCGGTGCAACCATCACCCACCGCGTGATGGCCAAGCTGTTCGAGGACCGCGGCGTGGTCCTGGACCGCACGTATCAGCTGAACGTCGGCGGCAACATGGACTTCAAGAACATGCTTGAGCGCGATCGCCTGGAATCCAAGAAGATCTCCAAGACCCAGGCAGTCACCTCGAACACCTCGGCCCCGCTGGGCGAAGACGACGTGCACATTGGTCCCTCCGACTACGTTGCCTGGCTTGATGACCGCAAGTGGGCCTTTGTCCGCCTTGAGGGCCGCAATTTCGGTAATGCCCCGGTGTCCCTGGAATACAAGCTCGAGGTCTGGGATTCACCGAACTCCGCCGGCGTCATCATCGATGCCGTGCGTGCCGCCAAGATCGCCATGGACCGCGGCATCGGAGGACCGATCCTCTCGGCATCGTCATACTTCATGAAGTCCCCGCCGGAGCAGTTCAACGACGACATCGCCCACGAAAAGGTCGAGGCCTTCATCCGCGGCGACATCGAACGCTAGATTACGCACCCTCCACGCCGGGGTTAAATGTCGAAGCCACCACTTTCGTGGTGGCTTCGACATTTAACCCCGTTCCGGCACGCCTATGACAAGCCGACGGCGTTCCCGTTCTCATCGACATCCATGCGCATGGCGGCCGGGACCTTGGGAAGGCCCGGCATCGTCATGATCGCACCGGTGATCGCCACGATGAACCCCGCCCCGGTCTTGGGAATGAGGTCGCGGACCTGCACCGTAAACCCTTCGGGGGCACCCAGCAACGTCGGATCATCGGAGAACGAGTACTGCGTCTTGGCCATGCACACAGGGAGGCCATCCCAGCCGTTGGCGTTGATCTGCTCGAGCATCCGCTTGGCCGCGGCAGAGTATTCAACACCGTCCCCGCCGTAGATCTCTTGGACTACCGTCAGGATCTTCTCCTCCACCGGCCTGGCCAGCTCGTAGAGCGGGGCAAAGTTGTTCGGTGCCTCGATGACACGCATAACCGCGGCGGCCAGATCTCCGGCCCCCGCACCGCCTTGGCCCCAGACATCGGCCACGGCACATTCAATGTCGTTTTCGGCCGCCCACCCGGTGATGACGGCAAGCTCGGCGTCGGTGTCTTCGGTGAACCGGTTGATGGCGATCACCGGTTGGACCCCGAACTTCTTGATATTTGATGCATGTCGGGCGAGGTTGGCCATGCCCGAACGCACGGCCTCGACGTTTTCGGCCTTCAAAGCGTCCTTGGCCACTCCGCCATGCATTTTCAGCGCACGGATCGTGGCAACGATGACCACCGCATCGGGGTCGCATCCGGCATAGCGAGCCTTGATGTCCATGAATTTCTCGGCACCCAGGTCGGCTCCGAAACCCGCTTCTGTGACCACCACGTCGGCCAGTGACCTTGCCATGTTGGTGGCAATGGCCGAGTTGCATCCGTGGGCGATGTTTGCGAAGGGGCCGCCGTGGATCAACGCGGGAGTTCCGGCCATCGTTTGGACGAGGTTGGGCTTGATCGCATCCTTGAGCAGCATGGTCATCGCCCCGGCAGCGCCCAAGTCGTCAACGGTGACCGGGGTCTTCTCATAGGTGTAACCGATCGTCATGCGTCCAAGCCTGGCGCGCAGGTCGTTGAGGCCGGTTGCCAGGCAGAAGACGGCCATGACCTCCGAGGCAACGGTGATGTCGAATCCCGCTTCGCGCGGAACACCTTCGGTGGGACCGCCTAGGCCGATAACAATGTTGCGCAACGCCCGGTCGTTCATGTCCAGGACCCGTTTGAAGGTAATCCGCCGAGGATCGATACCCAAGGCATTGCCTCGGTGAAGATGGTTGTCCAGGATCGCCATCAACAAGTTGTTCGCACTGGTGATGGCATGGAAGTCCCCGGTGAAATGCATGTTGATCTCATCCATGGGCAGGACTTGTGAGTATCCGCCGCCGGTGGCGCCGCCCTTCATGCCAAAGATCGGTCCCAATGACGGCTCGCGCAAGGCAATCATCGTTTTTGACCCAGCGGCTGCCAACCCATCCCCCAACCCCACCACGACGGTGGATTTCCCCTCGCCAGCCGGAGTCGGGGAAATGCCGGTCACCAAGACCACCTTCCCCGGTTTCACTCCGCGGTCGGGCAACAGCGCCGGGTCGATCTTGGCCTTGTACCGACCGTAAGCCTCCAGTGCGTCCTGCGGAATGCCCGCGGATTCCGCTATCTCGAAAATTGGTTGGAGTACCGCCCGCGAGGCAATCGCAAGATCGCTCATGTCGGTTTCTGGCGTCACTGTCATCGTGTGTCCCCTATCTGGATTCCCGATGTTCGGGGATGAGGAAGACCAAGGTTTTTGGTTTTCCTTGAATCACCTTCAAGCTACCACCGCCACTCCGCAAACGTCTCCAAAGCCAAGCCGGAGAAGAGCTGCTGCATTCGTTTCAGCATGGTGTGAGCCCGACATCGAGCCAGTGAAGGCCTCAACCGAGCTACTGTCAAGAGCGATTCCGTCCCACGACAGAGCGATGGGAGAATGGACCCCATGCCCACAAATCCCCCATTCGCCCTACTCCTTGACGTCGACGGACCGATTGCTTCGCCGGTGACCCGCGATGTTTCCCCGGAAATCATCGCAATGTTCCTGGAACTCTCCGCCTCAGGAATACCTATCGTCTTCAATACCGGGCGTTCGGACGACTTCATCAAGCACGAAGTCATGGAACCGATGATCGCCGCGGGAATGCCTCCGACGCTAAGTATCCACGCCATCTGCGAGAAGGGCGCCACCTGGTTCACCTTTGATTCAAAAAGGGCCGGGGAGGTGCATGTGGACCACAAACTTGCCGTTCCCGGGAACTTCTCGGATGGGATTCGCCAGCTGGTCACCTCATCCTTCAGTGATTGCATGTTCTTCGACGAAACCAAGCTCGCCATGGTCTCCGTCGAGCAGAACCTCGATACATCAGATACCGACTACCGCCGTGCCCAAACGGAATTTGATGCGGCAGCCTTGGAAGAAATGGCTCGGCTCGGGCTCGGTGTGCGCCGCCATGACATTGCGAGGCCCGACACGAACGGCGACACCAACTTCCGGATCGATCCCACAATCATTTCAACGGACATCGAATCAATGGCCCTTGGCAAGGATCTGGGGGCCAAGCGGGCCTTGGGCATGCTTGCGGCAGACGGAATTGTTCCCGATTCATGGTTCACCGTCGGGGATTCGCGCACCGACTACGCGATGGCCGACTGGCTAGCGGTCAATGGCCATGAGGTCAGCCATGTGGATGTACGTCCGGGTGATGGCATTCCATCGGGAAAGACATATCCTGTCCTCACTGCGACGGACCTTGGACTGGCGGAGGAGGTCATCCATGACCATGCCGGTCTCGCTTTTTTACGCCACTGGCGTGGACTGCTTGGCGCAAGCCTCAGCTAAAACACCTGCTTAAGCGGCAAAGCCCGCCGGTGAAGCCGGCGGGCTTTGCACAGTGGGTTTCAGTTTTATTCATTGATCTTGCTCCTGCTTTCGGTGAACGAGTCGAATTCCGGACAGGCCGTTCAAGCCTTGCCCTAATTCACTCACCGCACGCGGAAGACCATGTCGATCGGAAGGTGGTCACGCAGTTCACGATCCCGGATATCCGGGTTGAACTGTGTCTGAAGCCAAGCCTTGTTCTTCGGCTTTCGGTTTTTTGCAGCCACGGTGGTTACCTCCCCTCATCCCGGTTGGAGGTGCGGAAGGTGGCATGCTCAGCAGGCCTCGTGGTGCGGGCATGCAACACTTCAGGCCCGGCGAATATCAATTCGGCGGAGCGTGTAGCCATGGTGGCGATCGAAGGGATCGGGGTAGACATGATGAAAGTTCCTCAAGGATTTGGTCGATTAATGACTCATCAGCCTCGGGAACTTTCGAAAGCTAGCTACTGGCTAGCAAGGCGCCATTCCGGAGGCAGGGGGAGTTGCTCTGGCGGTAGAGCCGCCGAAGTCATTGCGAGGCACGTAAAAGCCGCCGAAATTCATTGAAATAACCATCATTCCCACCTCCTTTTCTGGAAGAACATGCCAGGAGAAACTGGCGCCAACATTGTCTTGTCGATCTCGATGTCTCATTGAGACTTCTCAATCACAAGACCAACGATACACACAGGTATGCCAACGCGCCACTCCTTCGGGGATATCGCGAAGGTAAAAGACTTGGTCCCGGCGTGTCGCTGAAGACACGCCGGGACCAGGTCTTTCGAAGGCTGCCGTTGACTACTGCTGATCTGACTCCGGCTGCTGCGCCCACCATTCGCGGAGGGCCGAAACCGCCTCGTCCGCGTCAATGGGCCCATTGTCCAACCTGCGTTCCAGCAGGAAATTGTATGCGCGCCCAACCACCGGACCCGGCTTGATATCCAACAGTTCCATGATCTGTTGCCCATTGAGGTCCGGCCGCACTGCGGCCATTTCCTCCTGCTCACTGATTTCGCCAATGCGGGTCTCAAGGTCGTCGTAGGCGAAACTGAGCCTATCCGCTTTCTTCTTGTTGCGGGTCGTGACATCGGAACGTGTCAGGCGATGCAGACGCTGCAGTAGGTCCCCGGCGTCGTGCACGTAGCGGCGCACGGCCGAATCGCTCCACCCCGCGTCTCCGTAGCCGTAGAACCGCATGTGCAGCTCAACCAGTCGCGCAACGGCCTTTGTGGTGTCGTTGTCGAAGCGCAAGGCGCGCATGCGTGCCTTGACCTGCTTGGCACCAACAACATCGTGGTGCCGGAAGCTGACTGCACCGCTTGGCTCGAACTTGCGGGTTGCCGGCTTACCGATGTCATGCATCAGAGCCGCGAAGCGCAACACAAAATCCGGACTGGGCACCGGGCCATCTGCATCGCTTTCCAGTTGCATTGCCTGTTCCAGCACCGTCAACGAGTGCTGGTAGACGTCCTTGTGCCTATGGTGCTCATCAATTTCCAGGCGCAGCGCGGAAACCTCCGGGAGCACGATGTCCGCAAGTCCGGTTTCCACCAGCAGGTCGATGCCTGCACGCGGATCGATCCCGTTGATGAGTTTGACCAGTTCATCCCTGACCCGTTCAGCCGAAATGATCTTGATGCGGTCGGCCATTTCCGTCATGGCCGTGCGTACCTCGTCAGCCACGTCGATTCCGAGCTGGGAGGCAAAGCGCGCCGCCCGCATCATCCGCAGTGGATCATCGGAGAAGGACATCGACGGTGTTCCCGGGGTCCGAACCTCGCCGACGGACAGATCAATCGCGCCGTTGTAGGGATCAACCAGTTCCAGGCCGGGCAGTCGCAGAGCCATGGCATTCATCGTGAAGTCGCGGCGGTAAAGATCGTCCTCCAGCTTCTCGCCGAAGGCCACGATGGGCTTGCGCGAGGAGGGGTCGTAGGCATCCGCCCTGTAGGTCGTCACCTCGATGGTGTGTTCGCCCTTGCGCAGGGCAATGGTTCCGAAATCGCGCCCCACTTCCCAGGTTGCATCCGCCCAACCCTTCACCGCCGCAAGGGTTTCATCCGGGGAGGCACTGGTGGTGAAGTCCAGGTCCGGGGAGACACGGCCCAGGAAGAGGTCCCGCACCGGTCCTCCGACCAATGAGAGCTCAAAACCGGAATCAACGAATCGTTGTCCCAGCTCGAAGATGACGGAGGGCAGAACGTCGGTCAGGACCTGTGGGGACGGTAGTTGCTGCATAGTTCTTTAAGGGTGCCAGACTTTCTTGATAGTGCCATGATCCCCACCACTTCAATTCCTCGTTAGCTTCCCCACACCGCAACGACGCCAACCGATGAACAGAATTGGGCTAACACGCGCCGATCGTGCAGGGCGGCCAATATACGACGCATAACCTATAGAGTGGATTCCATGGCCCATCCAGTTCCCAGCGCCCCGAAGCGCACGCCGTTGACTGCGTCAATGGCGCATGCGCAGGCGCAAGTGAGCCCGGGCCACCATCCACTTCCCACCGTGGAAGAAGTTTCGGCCGGCGGCGTGGTCATCGACACGTCCCTTCCCACCCTTCCGGTGGCCATCATTGCCAGATACAACCGTGGCGGACGCCTCGAATGGTGCCTGCCCAAGGGACACCCCGAAGGCGTGGAAACCAATGCAGAAGCCGCAGTCCGCGAGATCGAGGAAGAAACCGGGATTGCCGGGGATATCTTGGCCCCCTTGGGCTCAGTCGACTACTGGTTCACCGTCACCAACTACCGTGTCCACAAGACGGTGCACCATTTCCTCCTGCGTGCCACCGGCGGCGAACTGACCATTGAAAACGATCCAGACCACGAGGCCGTAGACGTGGCATGGGTGCCCCTGCTTGATCTCGGCAAACGACTGTCCTTCCCCAACGAACGGCGTATCGCCGATCTTGCGCGTGAAGTGCTCCCCAACTATGTCCCAGGTACCTAAACACGGCGCGCGCCCCGGCACGCCATCCAACCCCCCGCGAGTTTCCGAGCCAAAACGGCCACAAGGACATTCCAAGGCGTATGCCCTGATGGCCTCGGGCACCTTGGTGTCGCGCATCCTTGGTTTCGTCCGTACTGCACTGCTGGCTGTTGCCATCGGTTCCAGCACCACGATGGCCGACATCTTCGAGAAGGCGAACGTCATCCCGACGATCATCTTCATGTTGCTGGCCGGTGGCATCTTCAACGTGATCTTGGTGCCGCAGCTCATCAAGGCGTCAATGGCCTCTGACCGCGGATCCGCGTACACCTCCAAACTGGTGACACTCACCATCGTGGTGATGGGCCTGCTCACGGTGCTCCTCGTTTCCATGGCCGGCCCATTGATCAAGGTGCTGACCCTGGAATGGACCCCCGCCATGATCGCCATGGGAACGGTGTTCTCCTACTGGTGCCTTCCACAGGTGTTCTTCTACGGCGTGTTCGCGGTGATCGGCCAGGTATTGAACGCCCACAGCCGCTTCACCGCCTATATGTGGGCACCGGTGGCCAACAACCTGGTCCAAATCGTCACCATTGGCTCCTTCATCGTGTTCTTCGGAGCTTACGGCGGCCAGGACCAGCTCGCTGGCTGGAGCAACAAGCAGACCGTTCTCCTGGCCGGTGGCGCCACGCTGGGGATCGTGGTGCAGGCATTGGCCCTTTTCTGGCCGCTGCGCCGCATCGGGCTGAACCTGCGCCCGGACTTCGCGTGGCGCGGCATGGGGCTGCGACACGTAGGCAAGTTGGCCATGTGGACGTTGGGTTCGATGATGGTCGGCAACATCGCCTCGCTGGTCAATTCCAAGTTCGTTTCCGCGGCGACCCCGGCACGTAAGTTGCTGGAGGGCGGAGGCGCGTCGATTCCCGGCGAACAGGCGCTGAACACCTCCCAGCTGATCACGGTGCTGCCGCACTCCATCTTCGCGTTGACCCTCGCCACGATGCTCTTCAACGAATTCACCAAGGCCTTCCAGGAGAAACGGCGCTCCGACATCGGCCCGTTGCTCTCCAACGGCCTACGCACCACGGCCGTGCCCATCGTCTTCGCGTCGGTCGCATTCATCGTGTTGGCCGGGCCCTTGGGTCGTTTGTTCGCAGGTAGCTCGCCGACCTCGATGCTGCAAGGCGCAGCCATCGGGCAACTACTGCTGCTGACAAGCCTGGGATTGCCGTTCAAGTCCATCCACTTCTTCATGATCCGGGTCTTCTTCGCCGAGGAAGACACCAAGACCCCCATGCTGATCCAGACGGTCATTGCCGTGTCGACGGTCGTCCTGGCTTTCACGGCCGTGCAGGTCCTTCCGACGACCGATATTGCCCGTGCCGTGGCCCTGATCTATGGGGCCACCAACGTCCTGGCCGCCGTGATCGCACACTTCTTGATCGTTCGCCGGTACGGCGATTACGGAACCACCAGAGTCTTGAACAGCTATCTCCGCATCGGTGTGATGGCCACCCTTTCAGGGGCTGTCGGTGTGGGTGTGCTATGGCTGCTGGGTGGCTACAACTGGGGATTCGCATGGAGTTCAATCGGTACCGCCATGATCTCCATCGCCATCGTCGGTGCGGTCATGGCTGTCGTCTACATCATATTGTTGAAGTTGATTCGTTCCGAGGAACTCGATAGCTTCCTGGGTCCGCTTGCCCGCCGTATTCCGGGCTTGAGGCGATAGATCGAGTTGGCCTATGACCCGAGTTCTCCGACGCACCCCGTCATTGATCTTGGTCTTCGCGACTTCACTGGTCCATCCCGGTAACATGGAACGGGGTACCCACGAGGGTGCCGGCAACGCAAAGTAATCCCGGGAGTAAATCGTGTCGCAGCCCATCGACGCTGGCGCCGTACTTGGTGGCCGTTACCAGGTCACCGAATCGGTTTTGATCTCGGCAGACGGGGACCAGGTACTCAGTGGCATCGATCAGGTGCTCAACCGTTCGGTGAGCATTCTTGTCGGTTCCACGGCCAATGCCTCGCAATTGGCCACGAGCGCGCGCGAAATTGCCACCGGCGAACGCTACGCCGCGGTACAGGTCCTGGACCTCGGAATCTCCGACGGCAGCACCTACTTGGTCACCAACCTGGCGGAACCTGCCGATCTCCTCGACTTGGTGGTTCAGTCCGATGCTCCGTATGTCGAACCGTTCTACACCGATACCCTGGGCACGGAAATCTTTGGTGTGTCCCGCTCAAACGAGCCGGCCAGCTACGAAGACGATGCCGAATACTACGAAGACCAGCGAAGCCAGGAGGAACATCGTCCTGCCATGCTGGACAGGCTTCCGGAAATCAGCCTCAACGAGAAGTTGAACAGCTTCAAGGGTCGCTTTAAGCGGGGTAAGCAGATTGCCCCGCTGTCTGTTCCGGTCGCGCCGGCAACCACGGTGGGATCAAGCACCGAGCAGGCTCCCGCGGTCTCCTCACCATCCCCTGCGGTGTCGTCACCTTCCGTGCCATCGCCGGTAACCACGGCACCGGTTGTCCCCTCCCCGGCAGTAGAGCCAACGCCGCCAGCCAAATCCCCGGCAGAACCCGTGAAGCCTCCGGTGCCGCCAACAGCAAAGCCAACGCCCAAGGTCACTCGGATGGATCCTGCAGACAATGGCGAGGAGCCCCCGGTGACATCTGCAACCGCCCTTGCTGCGGCACAGAAGTCCCGTGGAGTCACGGTAGATGAATCCGGCCAGCGTGTGCCCGCCAGCTTCCCCGCCGCGGCCCAGTCATATTCGAAACCACCAAACGACTATGACGAAGATGAAGAAGAAGCCGGAGACGGCGGAAAGAAGACCACTCGTTTGCTGGTCGGCGCCTTGCTTTGCGCTGTGCTGGTTCTGGCCGTCGTCTTCGCCTATAACACCCTGGGCAACAACAAGCAGGTCCCCGTAGCTACCGAATCCGTGGCACCAAGTGCCTCGGAGTCCGGCAAGAGCACCGAGGAGGCTTCAGAGCCGCCAAGCCCCGAGAAGGCCGTCAAGCCCAAGGTCGTAGACCTCAAACGCATGGTCCCTGGAAGCCAAGACCTCAACGCGGATACCGACGGCACGCTCTCCAAGGCCATCGACGGCAACCCCGCGAGCCTCTACAAGTCATACTCCTACACGACACCAAGCTTCGGCGGGCTTGCGTCCAACATGATATTCATTGCTGAGCTGAAGGAACTATCCGATGTCTCCGAGGTCAAGCTCGAAGGCCTCAACGGTAGCGGGGGCTCTTTCGAGATCCGAATCGGCGAGACCGATGACCTTTCATCCGCGAAGGTCGTTTCCAGCGGATCGTTCACGGGTCCAACCGTGACAGTGCCAGTTAGCGGCGAAGACGGCGCTGATACCAAAGCAAAATACGTTTTTCTGAACGTCACCGAACTACCTCGTCTCTCTTCCGGAGCCAATGCCTCACGACCCTACGGACTTCAGATCGGCGAGTTCCGCGTCTCCTAGATCCACCACGTCGGGAATATCAGCAAGGCCTTTGCTGTTATGCCGCATAGTCCCTCCGCCCAGCGGTGTGTTTAAAACAAGACCGCATTTATGAAAGGTTCACCCAACCGTGGCCACAGAAGCACAAGACGTCGTCCGCAACGTCATCATCATTGGTTCCGGCCCAGCTGGCTACACCTCAGCCATCTATGCGGCGCGTGCCGACCTGCACCCGCTGGTTATTGCTGGTTCAGTGACGGCTGGCGGTGAACTCATGAACACCACCGACGTAGAGAATTTCCCGGGCTTTCCGGAAGGAATCATGGGTCCCGACCTCATGGACAGCATGCAGAAGCAGGCTGAGCGCTTCGGTGCGGAGATCCTTTTCGACGATGTAACCGCCGTTGAGCTTTCCAGTGACGTAAAGGTCGTGACGTTGGGCGATGGGACCACCTACCGTGCCCATGCCGTGATCCTGTCCACGGGTTCCGCCTACCGCGAGCTCGGATTGCCGGACGAGAAGCGCCTAGCGGGACACGGTGTCTCCTGGTGCGCGACTTGCGACGGTTTCTTCTTCCGCGACCAGGAAATTGCCGTAATCGGCGGCGGCGACTCCGCCATGGAAGAAGCCCTGTTCCTGACCAAGTTCGCATCCAAGGTCACCGTGGTACACCGCCGCGATGCCTTGCGTGCTTCACGGATCATGGCCGACCGAGCACTGGCACACCCGAAGATCGAATTCATCTGGGACTCTGAGGTCATTGGTATTTCCGGTGCCGATAAGGTCGCGGGAATGAACCTGCGCAACCTGAAAACCGGTGCGGAGCAGGAAGTGGCCGTCACCGGCATCTTCGTAGCCATCGGCAACGATCCCCGCACAGATCTGGTCAAGGACGTTCTGGAGATGACGTCCGAAGGCACCATAGCCGTCGATGGTCGCACGTCAAAGACCAGCCTGCCGGGCGTCTTTGCTGCTGGTGACGTCATCGATGCTTCATACCGTCAGGCCATCACCGCCGCCGGGTCAGGATGTGCTGCCGCCCTCGATGTGGAGCACTATCTCGCCGACGTCGAAGCCGCTGCTTCCGTGACAGCAGTTTCAGTCTCCAACTAGTCCCATTCCCAAACTCTGGGAAAGATCCATAACGAAAGGTGGCAGGCCATGAGCCAGACCAAAGACGTAACCGATGCAACTTTCCAGGCAGAGGTCCTCGAAGCCTCAAAGCCTGTCATTGTCGACTTTTGGGCCGAATGGTGCGGCCCCTGCCGACAGTTGACGCCGATTCTCGAGCAGATTGCTGCCGAGCATGCCGAGAAGGTAGACGTAGTGAAAATCAACGTTGACGACAATCCTGCCATCGCCGCAAAATATGGCATCACGAGCATCCCGGCCGTGTACGTATTCAAGGGTGGCGAGCATGTTGCGACCTCCATCGGTGCCAAGCCGAAGCCGGTTTTGGAAAAGGAATTCGCAGCTTACCTCTAAAGCTCGCGACACCTTGAAAGGATTCGGTTCATTTGCATTCATAAGGTGAATGTACCGAATCCTTTTCTCGTTCTCATCGAACTCCGGTTTTCATGTTTTTTGTCTGGGAACCACTTGCAGCATGCTGACTGCCAGAATAGGAAAACGCCAAGGATGCAAGTATTGCGCGTCGCCCAGCACAAGCTTTTGAATCCGGGCTCAGCCGGATATAATCGACGATGCGCCCGATATGAGCTCAATCGAGCCTGACGAACACAAGAGCCCCGAGGCATGTCCACTTCTTTCCATGGTGATGACATTCTCTGGTGGCAGACCATAGGACGATCGAAGCGTCTCCGTACTTTTTTCGACCTCTGGTTGCGCAGAGGGCTCTAGTCTCCGGTACGTCGGCCACTCTCCCGCTATTGGTAGGGGGTTCTCGGATTCTCTTTCACCCACTTTCATGAAACGAAGACCGCCGCGGTTCTTAAGGGCCCTGGAAGCTAGCCACCGCTCCAAACTCGATTGCAGCAGCACCCTGGCTTTACGTTTCCCATCCCCGACTTCTGCGGGATATCCGTGTATCCTGCCTAGTCTTCGCTTAGGAGTGCCGAATCGGATGAAAAGATGACATCTGTGAATATCCTTATATAAAAACAACAAATTAACCTTGTTTTATACACAAATCACAGATCTTAGGACTGGGTTGAAATGTCTCAAGAACTGGGAAGTCGTTTCATGCGGAAAGACGACCATCCCTGGAATCTATATTCCAGCGAGGGGGAAAGTCTGGATTCGTGGCAACGCAGCCATCGAACGCTCCCGACGTGAGCTACCACCACGCCGAGAATCCGTTCAATCCACCGGCCCCTCCTACTCGAGGGCCGTGGCAGGGCAAAGGCTCAGGATTTCGGTGAGCGGATATTTGCTATCGTCGGCATTCATCTGGCCCAGCGGATACTTTCGTGCCACCCGCCTAACAGAATTTTTCCACCATGCTGTCATCAACCTGACTGCTAGAGAAGGGACACAAGTCGATCGCGCGCTTCACCGCTGAGCTCCTGCATACACCTCCGTGGTTCATCGGACACAGCGAATGACCAGGCTCGACAACGCCCACCCTCGACCACCAGAGAGGCGGGAGTCGACGAATCAATCCACTAGGTGACCATCAGCGCCACCATGGAATGGAACAGCTCCAACACCACTTAGCGTGAGGCTGGTCCAAGCAGCACGGCTGTTACGCGTCGCAGTGGATGACCGTGAGTAGTCGCGTTGCCTGACGACGAGGCATTCGCTTCCGGGTTTCCCCATCAATGCATGCTGTACGTTCCGTTGAAGGGTCTCAAAGTATTTTCTCTGTCCCGCGCGTAGATTCTCGTCGTATTCTCGTGATGGGTCTCTTCACCGATGACAAAGATTTAAATCCGGTCCACCGCAAGCCAGAGTATTAGAGGAAATGGGCCCTGCTCCTACTTCATCGTGAACAGTGGTCACCAATGCCGTCCTCCTAAGAGCCGCCTAGCTGCCCCCCGGGGCAATGCTGTCACCGGGCCTACTTCCAACGCCTATTTCCTCCGTAGACAGGAACACGTCGGCGACAACCCAGTGGCGCCGCTCATCGTTCAAGCCCCGAGCATCAATGTGTCTTCCTCTTGTTGTCGACGGTGCCACACTCTCTTCTTGCCAATCGTCCCGCAGTCGGTCAATACCACTTAGTATGGAACGCCCGCCCCAAAGCGCATTCTTAGTCGCGAGCGCATTGGGGTACGACTGTTGGGGCCGGAAGAAAGCCCACCTTGTCGCCGCAATGTGGTCTAAGCGGTGCTTGACGACCGTCAGCAGCTCTTGGTACGGCGCTGGTTAGAATCTGAACCGGGGAATGTTCTCCGTTGATGTGACTTATAGCGTGGCAGAAGGCCTCTCTTTCAACCGGGAGTACACGGTAGATGTCCTTGTAGACTTCCAAGTCCTCGCTTGGGGCCAGGCGGTGACACCGTCGCCGTATGTGAGTTGCGTGGCGACGCTGCCTGACCCTCCTCTCTCCACCCCCTCGTTGAATATTTGACTGTTTGGGGGCAAGTGATATTGCGAGTGGGGACCACCGCGGGAAAACGCGAATACTCTCCGTGGGAGCCACCAGTGGCATTGCTGGGACCCACCTTGCCGGCACTGTGCTGGGTGCCGCGCTCTGACCAGGGCCGGTCCGGACCGGTCGCCCCTGCAGGCTGCCGGGCACTGCCAACGAAGGGTAAGTGCACGGCGGAGTCCATCCTGCAGACGATACCGGCGACTCTGCCGGAAAGCGTCTCCGTAGACGGCCCGGCCCTGCGTGTCCTGCACGCGGCGTCTGCAGAAGGGTTGACTTCTGTGTCCATGCAGAGGACGGTCATGGAAATGCACCTGGACATCCACCACACCACCGGACCCTGAGCGGGAAAACACACGTGACGTTAGAGGATCAGCTCCCACCCAAATCAGGTGGAACCCGCTCAAGGCCTGTGGCTGCCACGCAGGGAGGTGCCGGTCCCCAACGGCAATATCAGTGGCCCCGAACGGCAATAACGGGTGGTCCCCAAAGCATAGAATACTTACTCTTCTTTAGTGTGGCTTTTGCGCCACTTGCGAAGGGGTGATGGCCAGCCATCACTCACTCATTTCTGAGGCTGCTTATGCGTTGCTTCCGATCCAGGACTCATACGATTACCTCGGCATTAGTCAATGATCAGTAGGCTGGACCGTGGACCGTAAACGAGCCATCGCGGCCACCACGCTCCCATTAGCAATGCGCATCGTCGTAGGTGTCGCAATCAGTTCCTCCAAACCGATCGTATTCTCGATTCTTCCCATTTCGGACTGTTTCTCTAGCTCAGATCAATATTCCAAATGGCGACAAGGCTTTACCTATGCCGGCCTTGGATTACGCGTCGCGTCGAAACGATTCCAAGCGTTGGCCCATTAGCGCAGCTGTTTCCTCTTCGCGCTCCTGTGTGTTCAGCGCAAGTTTCTGCGCTTTCATAAGTCCGTGTTCCACGTGAAACATTGTCCAACATCAGGCATATTCCCGAGACCAATGAACGTGCACAAAATCTCCGCTACTGTTTGGTGCTGGTGGTGTTTCACGTGAAACATCACCAGCCTCGCTCCAGCTTTAAGCCAAATGACACTGTTGGTCGTTTGGAACAATAAAGTGGCGTGAGGGCACTCACTGAATTGACTTCTTCAACACCAAATGCTGAATCAGCCACAGTTGCCCGTGAGTTGGGATCGCATATTTGGTGCGCATGAAACGAGCAGCGATGTGGGCCCCTCTCCCCACTGCTCACAGATTCTGCGCCGTCGATTCATGACTGCAGATATGTGCACCTACCTTCTTCGATCTTGATACAAAGGGCACACCGGGGAGGCTCGGACATCTGAATTCGAAGCATTAGCAAGGATTTCTGTTAAGGCATCGATAAAAGTTCCATTCTCTGGACGCCATTCGTATCGCAATATGGCGTTCGGATCCGGTGCCGGTTGCAAGGTGTGAAACCCGACTCCCCAAGCCTTCGATCACTACTCAGTATTTGGTCCCTCCATCCTGTTGATCCGTTCCGCATGCCTGCATACTATTTACAACACACCTGACCACGGCGTGATCATCGTTGACAAACACTATCGTGGATCGAAAGTAGGGCATGGATGGCTTCTAAGAACCCAATGAGTTACATCCCCGCAAAGGACAGAACGGCCGCAATCTGAGTGAAATCGACTGACAACACTCAGCACGATGCTTCGCTCCAGGCTTATCTGCGCACCTGGATCCCGAATTCGAGGCATTCGAGACTCTAGTCCCAGTATGATCGGGTCCGGCCATATGCGAATTCAGGGAACCTGTCCGAAGCTACGTTCGACAGCAATGATTCCACCTCCATCGACCTTTCAGGAGGCTCGACATGTATCTTCTATTTCAAAACAAACATAAAATGTTTCCTTAATCATTAAACTGCTCACGTGTTGTTCCTGAGAGTTGACACTACTTAGCCCATGCGGGTAAAGGCGCAGAGTAGTGCACCACTGTTCAGGATTCGGGCGCATAGGTACTCCATAGCGTCGAAGGTCGGTCTTTAACGGCATTCCGCAAGAAACTCCCGTGGAACCAAATAACCAATCAGTCCATGAACGCCCTTCATCGCGCACCGCCAAACCGAACAGTCCTATCGTTTAGTCAGCATTGCCAATGGTCAGGTGAACAAGTTAACTCCAGAGTATGCAAAGGGTGGCGCGTCTTTGCATATCGAGAATTTGCTGTGGTGTGCTGACGCGACTAAGCAGTTTTCAACGCATTCAATGCTTTCCTCATGCAGCTACATCTCGGGGTGGGAGTCCACTGTAGGCACGTTGCGTGGACTGTGGGCGAATTCGCTTCTACCTCGGGTGTGAATCGGTTCTTCACGTGTGACAGGTCCAATGCAAGTGAAAGGTATTCCTGGGTGCATCCATACCAGAAAAGGTTTGATGGGCTGTCGTCCTCAAAGCGTCCGTGCTGTAGGCGCTCCTCGCCACCTCTGCGCGTGAACTTGTATGCAGGAATCAACTCAGCTCACTTATCGGCGATTTCAGAATCACATGATGCCCCTAGTGCGGTGGTTGCGCATGAGGTGCCCATAAGATCATTTCGGACTATTCCAGTGGTAAAAGGTCGAGTAGTTGCGGTCAGACTGCATCGATTGCCTAGGCAGGACATGAGCTCGGCGATCGAAGGTTTCGTTATTTCCGGGAATCTTCCTTCGCCAAACTATTCGGCCGTGTTTCACGTGAAACATACCTTCACCAACGTTCAACGATTCCAACGACGGTGGAGAACATGTGGGACGTGCGATTCATACTATTGCCGATTCTGACATGTTGGCGGTCGCGTGCCCAGCTACATAAGCCAACGCCCAATCGATTCATTAAGGCACATCCGGCGAACCGAAGGTTCGATTCCTATGACTGGATGCGGCATGATGCTCTTCATCCTAAGTCCCTGGATCCTCGTGGGTCTCACGTGAAGAATCTACGTCTTGACGGTGGAGTACTTCTATTCGAGCCTCTGGAAAGCAACATGATGCTTCTATCGAGCCACTGCATAATTCTGTATCGCTGACCCGCCAGCATTAGCTTTGGGTACCGCTCCTAATGAATGGTGATTGCTTGAATACTTGTTTGTTTGGGGCCACCCATAGTGCTCATGGGGACCACCAAATATGCACTTTTCACCACGTCACGGCATATGGCAGAGGGAGCATTTTCAATCGTAGGAAAATGCAGACGAAGCTTGTCCCCAAGCTGCGTTCCCATGCGTTATCCGGCAGGACGATCTCGACGTCGCAAGATATATACAGTGAAAGCGTCGCAGACGTTCTCGACGCTGTAGACCGACTCAACATCGGCTGAGACCTGACGAAAACGTAGAAAACGAAGTATATAAGTTTTTCTTTTATAAGCGCGGTGAGCATCGAAGCGTATTCAACCAACCCGACTGAGCCCCGGTACACCAGCAACTGGCAAGAGTCGACGTCACCCTGTAGCTGCAACACGGCGAACACCTCAACGCGAAGATCGGCCGGCACACCTCGTCAAGGGATGCGACCGGTTATGCGGAACTTACCACCGACACGTGCTGGAAACCAACTCATCCTCCGGCAGAGGAGCACACGACTTCGATGGCCATCGAAGTCGACTGGTCAGGACCCACGATGACGACCATTGGATTCCAAGATCGGAGCTGCTGGCCCCGAACGGGAATATCGGTGGCTCCCGAAAGAAATACTGGATGACCCCCAGCCTAAATACTCTCATTTGAATATCTGACTGTTTGGGGGCCATCAATATTCCGAGTGGGGGCCACCCCGGAGAAAGCGCGAATATTGTCCATGGGAGCCACAAGTGGCATTACCAGGAGCCTCTTAGCCGGTGGGATGCTGGGAGCCGCGACCTGAGCAGGGCCGGTCCGGTTGCCCTGCAGGCTGCCGGGCGCTGCCAACGACGGGAATTCCACGGCGCACTCCATCCTTCCGACGATACCGCGGCCACTACCCGGCGACCCTGCCGGGAAGCGTCTCCGTAAGCGGCTTACACCCGCGGAACGCTGTCGCGGCCCGGCCCTGTGTGTCCTGCATGCGGTGTCTACGGAAAGATCGGCTCCGTCCCAAATCAGGTGGAACCCGCGTGGCGGCCTGTGGCCCCCACGCGGGGACGTACTGTTCCCCAAAGACAGTACCGGTGGCCACCGAAGCTTAGAATACTCGGATCACCTCGAAGCCACTGGCGCTCCTCTAAAGTACAACCGGTGGTCCACCCTGCACATGTATCTACTGTTCCGATCCGATCTAACCCTCGTGCATGGACATTGCCGTGGCGGTTTGCTCATTGGAATGTCAGTTCTTTCTCCCCCGTTATGGATGGTTGCGTAGCAGGCATCTATCTTGCGCGGGTTCCAAGATGAAACCAGTCTCCCGGTCAATGATCACAAACCCATTACGGTTCCGTGCTCAATATTTTGCTGCATGAGTATTCGACGCTTTGGGGACCACCCATTATTGCCGTTGGGGACCAGTGATATTGCCGTTGGGGGCCAGTAAATCCGGGGGTGGGAGCCACCGGCTTCCAGCGGGTTCCACCTGATTCTGAACGGCGCTGTTCCTCTCGTGTCACGTGTTCCTTCCGTCTCAGAGCCGGATGGTGTGGTGGGCGTAGCGGTCCATGAACATCCTCTGCGTGGCCGCCGGTGCGGACACTTCTGCAGACACCGCGTGCAGAACACGCAGGGCCGGGCCGCAGCGGTGTTCCCTGGGCGCGCGCCGCTTGCGGAGACGCTTCCCGGCAGGGTGCCTGGGCAATGGCTCCACTATCGCCGGCAGGACCAACTCACGTCGCGGCACCCACCACCCCGCCGGCAAAGCGGCTCCCGGCAATGCCATTGGTGGCTCCCACGGACAATATTCGTGTTTTTCTGCGGTGGTCCCCACGCGCAATATTGCTGGCCCCAAACAGTCAAATATTCATGTTGGCCCTCTCACCGGTTCGTCAGGGGTTGTAGAGCTTTCAAACACGAATCCCGATAGGTCCTAGAGACTGTGGGTGATTCCTAATTACCGACCGCGGCAGATCAATCCCCCAACGGCCCCTCGGCGCTGGAGGCCTGCGCCCGATGCATACCCGTACTGACGATCCGGCACGGAGTCTGGCGCAACGTGTCTACTTCGGTTAATCAAGGTTTCTGGATGGATCCAACAATGTATAGCACGAGACGGATCGGCCAGGGTCAAAGACCCGGAGCATTGGCAGTTTCTCAACCGCTTGGAGGGGACTCGTGGAACGCTAGCACGAGGCCGCTACGGCCACAGAGGCGACGATTAGACTAACGAGTGCGTCAATGACCAGCCGGACGCTCTAGGAGGCCACTGAAAGCCTCCTAACGCTCATAGCGAAGGCAGGGAGAACAACTACGCTTTCCGTTCCTCGCATGACATGGACACGCTCGAGCAATAAGAGATCTACACAAATCTTCGGATACCGTACCTACGACACCATGAACCAGCTCGTGTCCCACCCGCGGGAGATGCCCGTTCCCCCCGATATCTCGGATGGGTACACATCACAAAAAAGTGGAGTGTTTCACGTGAAACACTCCACTCTAAGAAGGCAGCAACTACCTGGTTTCCCCTTCCGGAGATAGGACACCCATTATGCGATTGAGGTCGTCCACGCTGGCGAACTCAATGCTTACACGGCCTTTGCGGGCCCCGAGAGAAATCTTTACGTTGGTATCTAGACGGTCAGACAGTGACGAAGCCAGAAAATCCAGGCGCTCATGCCGTTGTGTCTGTTTAGGTGCACTTGGCTTTCGGCGGTTCTGCTGGTCATCGCTTAGGGCCACAGCTTCTTCAGTGGCCCGAACGGACATACCCTCGCTTACGACGCGCTGTGCCAACTGTTCAATGGCAGCCGAATCGGAAAGCCCTAGGAGCGCACGGGCGTGCCCCGCCGTTATCACTCCGACAGCCACCCTACGCTGTACGAGAGCCGGCAACTTCATGAGGCGAATGGTGTTGGAGATTTGAGAACGTGAACGGCCGATCCTATCCGACAGAACTTCTTGCGTACAATTGAATTCACTGAGCAGCTGTTGATAGGCAGCGGCCTCTTCAAGAGGGTTCAACTCCGACCTGTGGAGGTTTTCCAGCAGAGCATCGCGGAGAAGGGCGTCATCTTCAGTTTGGCGAATAATCGCGGGAATTGTCGTCAATCCCGCCGCTTGGGTAGCTCGCCAGCGACGCTCACCCATGACTATTTCGTACGTTTCCTTATTGCTTTCACGTGATGGACGTACCACGATTGGCTGCAACAGGCCCACTTCACGAATGGAGTGCACAAGCTCGTCCATATGCTCTTCGTCGAAGTATGAACGCGGTTGCTTTCGGTTCGGGTGAATTTTATCCACACCGATCTCCGCAAAACTAGCACCCGGTACATCCACAAGTTCGCTAATATCTGGTTCCGCCGAGTCATTTGATCCAGCTCGCCCCGATGAGGCGATCAAACCAGGCATCTGGGCCCGACGTTTTTTGGCTGCGGTCGATGGAACGGAAGCAGGCGTGGTTTTCTCGGCAGCTGCATCTGCTTCGGTTTTTCCAGGAACAAAGAACATATCGACGGGCCGGGCGGTTTTCGCACTAGGTGTAAAACCTGTCGTCTGTCGTTTTGGAACACTCTGTTCCGACAATTTCACATTTTTTGAAGTTTCGGACTCCGTTGTTCCACGTGAAACATTTCCCGGAGTTTCTTCCTCAGTCTCCACGACAGGGCTGCTCGAAATCAATGCACCGAGACCTCGTCCTAAACCACGTCGTTTTTCCGACATTGGATGCTACTCCCTTTCGACACCGTTTCTACCTTGACCCAAGGCAATTCTACTGTCTGGTTCGCAAAACATAAGGACCCGGCTCACGGGTGTGGCCCCGGTTGGTCGAGACCGCTCCGTAGGGCCTGACTGCCGTTCAGGTGACATAACGCTGAACCAGAGAATCTGTGTGAGTCTTGTGGAGATTATATGCAACCGTTTAAGAATGATAATTTGTCATTTGGTCGGCAGAATGATTATTTTCGTTGCCCTGAATGAACGATAAGGACGAATCTCGAACGACTAGCTTTTGCCACGCTCGGCGATTTCGGCTGCAGCCTCTAGATACGAAAGAGCACCCGTGGAGCTGGAATCATAGGTGATCACGGTTTGTTGATAGCTTGGAGCTTCCGAGATCCGCACGCTACGCGGAATCACAGCCCTAAGAACCTGATCCGGGAAATGCTCACGTACTTCGCTCGCAACCTGTGCGGCTAGGTTTGTACGTCCGTCATACATGGTCAAAAGTATCGTTGAGACCGAAAGGTCCGAGTTGAGATGTTTTTGGATCATCTCGATGTTCTTGAGAAGCTGGCTTAACCCTTCCAGAGCATAGTACTCGCACTGTATCGGAATTAAGACTTCCTGGGCGGCAACGAAGGCGTTGACCGTCAATAGGCCAAGGCTCGGCGGGCAATCAATAAATACATAGTCGAGGCGATCCATGTCGTTCGCTTCACGATACTTGGCATATTCCTCAAGCGCCCTGCGAAGTCGTTGTTCCCGCGCGACCAACGAAACAAGTTCGATTTCTGCACCTGCAAGATGGATCGTCGCCGGAGCGACCGTAAGATTGTCTATGTCTGGGCATTCCGCAACAACATCAGACAACGCCATGTCGTTGATAAGGACATCGTAAATACTGTCAACATCCGCATGATGCTCAATTCCCAATGCAGTTGAGGCATTTCCCTGAGGGTCGATATCAATCACCAGTACGTTTAGGCCGGCGATGGCCAACGCGGCAGCAATGTTGACGGTGGTGGTAGTTTTACCAACACCGCCTTTTTGGTTACTGACCGTCATATAGCGGGTGATGTCCGGTTTCGGTAGTTTCCTGCCACTCAACTTCTCTCGCCTTTTGTGTTCACTTGCGAGTTGGCTGGCCAGCGGAGAACTATCGTCGCTGGTGTCGAAAACATTTCGCGCCGCCGTAGGTTCCTTCGCCACTACTGTGTCCCCTCCATCGGAAGCCTTTATTTCCACAGTTTTGATCTCATCCGGGATATGCGTTGCGGGTGGAATCGTTTCACGTGAAACATTGTCAAGTTCTTGTAAAGCAACAACTTCAGGTTGCTCTAAATTGTTCGGCAGACCGAAACTAGCAAAAAGCGCTGCAAACGGTGGAATCTTGTTAACGTTACGCTTCAATACGGTTCTCTCTACTAACTCAACAGGTGATACCAAACCACCTGATACAGCCTATCGCGATTGCCTCAGCCTACGTGGATACGCACCACGGTCGTCGGTTCGCTCAAAATCTCTTCCCCGACCGTCACGACATCAGTACGGGTTCCACCAAGACGACGAATCACCTTAGTAGCCTTTTCTACTTCTTCGGCTGCTGACCGACCCTTGATAGCCAAGACCGTTCCCTTGCCGTGCAACAACGGAATGGTAAGTCCGGCCAGATTCGTCAAGGCGGAAACTGCGCGCGCGGTTGCGAAGTCCGCGTTAACTTGGTCCACGACCTGCTCGGCCCGGCCTCGCAACACAGTGACGTTTTCGAGTCCTAAGTCCTCAACAACTTCGTTCAACCAGATGCAACGACGTTCAAGAGGCTCGATCAAAGTCAGCTTTAGGTCGGACCTAGCCAGGGCAAAGGTCAAGCCTGGGAGCCCTGCTCCACTGCCGACATCGGCGACATGGGCACCCTGGTCGATTAGGTTGGCAACGACAGCGCAGTTCAGGACATGCCGGGACCACAGCCGTGGGACCTCACGCGGCCCCAGCAGGCCACGTTCCATACCTGTAGTGGCCAGATGCTGGACGTAGCGTTCAGCCAACCCCAGGCGGTCGCTGAACACCGCCTGTGCAGCGCGGCTCTCTTCTGCGGTCAGTTCTACTTCGTTGCTCATAGCTTGAGGTTCCTTAGTTGCGTGCTTAGGAGTCGCCGTGGGAAACGACAATATGGCGTCGGGGACCTTCACCCGAGGACTCACTGTGCATTCCCAATTCTGCAACGAAATCGTGTACCAGCTTGCGCTCGTAAGCACTCATGGCATCAAGGGGAACATCTTCTCCGCTGGCCTTAACCTTGGCAGCGGCTTCCTTGGCAATTCGCTTAAGATCTCCGGCACGCCCTTGGCGGTACCCTGTGATGTCCAAAACCAGTCGTGAGCGGCTACCTGTCGCGGTCAGTACAGCCAGCCTTGTCAATTCCTGCAAGGCGTCCAATACCTCGCCTTTGGAACCGATTAGGCGACGCAAGGAGGCCCCGTCCTCTGGTTCCCCCGCGATCGAGATATACGTGCGTCCACCACGGACTTCAATATCGATGTCGCCGTCGAGGTCAGCGATATCAAGCAGTTCCTCAAGGTAGTCGGCGGCGATATCGCCTTCTTCCTCGATGCTGCTGGCAACATCGGGGATTTCTGTTTCCTCATCCGGCGTTGCGGTTTCGATAGCGTCACTTTGCTCAACATGGCTCATGGCTACTTCTTCTTCCTGTTTTTGCGCTGTGGCTGGACGCGTTGCACCTTTGGTTCTTCAACAATTACCTCTGCTGCAGCTTCATCGGCCTTTTTCTGACCGATGGGCGGAAGTCCCTTGGCTGCGCGACGCTCGTTGAGTTCACGTTCGGCCTGCGAACCCGGAGTCGGGTTGTTGCGAATAACGTAAAACTGCTGACCAAGGGTCCACAGGTTGGTGGCTGTCCAGTAGATTAACACACCGATGGGGAAGTTGATGCCGCCAATGCCGAAGACCAGCGGAAGGATGTAAAGCATCATCTTCTGCTGCTTCATGAAGGGGCCTTCAAGGGCCTCCTTCGTCATGTTCTTGGTCATGATCTGCTTCTGAGTAATGAACTGCGAACCAGTCATAGCCAGAATCATGATTATGGCAACGATGATCACTGCAACGTTGATTGGACCGTCGGAGTTGATCGTCCCCAAGAACGTCTCCGAAAGCCTTGCACCGAAAATCGAAGACTGGTCAAAACTGCGGATGGATTCCGCAGATAGCTTGCCGACGCCTTCGCCAGCCTGGCTTGCTTGTGAGGCACTGTTCAGAACACGGAAGAGGGCAAAGAAGAACGGCATCTGAATGAGCATTGGCAAGCAGGAAGACAGCGGATTGGTCTTGTGCTTTTTGAACAACGCGCGCTGTTCAGCGATCATGGCCTGCTGCGAAAGCTGGTCTTTCTTGCCCTTGTACTTGGCCTGGAGCTTGCGCAGGTCCGGCTGTAGCGCTTGCATGGCGCGCTGCGCCTTGATCTGTTTGACGAACACCGGGATCAGAGCGGTACGAATCAACATCACCAGGAAGATGATGGACAGCGTCCATGTCCAACCGGAGCTGGGATCCATACCAATGAGGCCGAACAGTTCATGGAAGGCCCAGAGGATCCATGAGACTACATACCGAAACGGGGTCAGAATCGAGTCAATAAAGTTCATTACCGGTCATGCTCCTCAGGCCGCGTCTGCGGCATCTTCGTCGGCGGGAATCGGAGGATGATTCAACACCATGATCTTGGGGGTCTTGCCTTCTGGCCAAATCCGCCGGCCTTCGGGAACGTAATCGATCCCACCATGACTAAACGGATTACATCTTAAGACGCGCCAGACGCTTAGCCCGATGCCTTTAACTGCACCGTGTACCGTAACCGCTTCAAGGCCATAGGCCGAGCAGCTAGGGAAATAGCGACAAACATCGCCGTAAATCGGCGAAATGATCTTCCGATAGACCATGAGAAAACCGATGATCAGGTTCCTCGGTATATCGATCAAGAACCAAAGAATTCCGTTTCTTGGCCTAGAGTCCTTTTTCATGCTTGGTCCTTGCCTTTTGCAGAACAGACCCAAGCGCGGATCGGACTTGTTGGCTCAGTTCGTCCCAGTTGATGTCTGCAGAACCAGGCAAAGCCCGGACCACGACATCGAGACCGGTGGCGTCCGCAGTAAACTGCGCGGCCAGAGCCCGCATTCGTCGTTTGACGACATTGCGGTGCACGGCATTGCCAACGGCCTTGGAAACGATGAAACCAAAACGATTATTGCCCTGGGGTTCTTCAGAACGAACCCGTGCATATAGCACTACGTTCCGGCGCCCAGTTCGGGCGCCGGAACGTACAGTGGCTGTAAAATCCTGTGATAGACGCAATCGTTGATTCTTTGGCAACACGACGTCACGCGTCGAGTCTAAAAAACAAAGAACCCACGATTACCTGCGCTAGTTCAGGAAAATAGTGCTTAATGGTTATGCAGAAAGTTCGCTGCGGCCCTTGGTGCGGCGGGTTGCCAGAATGGCACGGCCTGCACGGGTACGCATACGAAGTCGGAAACCGTGCTTCTTGGCACGACGACGGTTATTCGGCTGAAAAGTCCGCTTGCTCACGGTAGTAACTCCAAGACGATCATGTGATGCGCCTTGCCCGTTGCTACTAAGTACGGAAGAACAGGCTGACGCTCGTATTCAGGTGGGCCTCGAGGACTGTTCCGTACTTTCGATCAATCAAGAGATTCTCGAAGATACCTCACAGTGCCAAAAGTGCACACATAGGACTACACAACGATAGGGGTGGAAGTGAAGGCACGTCAAATTGGACGTTTCGGAGACCAGCTCACACCCTTGCCTCAATGTGTCTAGAGCTTGTGGATAGTTCGGTGGATAAGTCTCGTTCCACCCTAGTTCCATGGGTTAATTCCCATGTCCTGGATCTCAATCCCTACTTGTAATTCCGACGGTTTGCAAGCTTCCAAGAGTTATCCACCTCAAGTTATCCACTGTCTGTGCATAACGCTGTGGATGAGAGCTAGAATCATTCCGTTGGGTTCAGTAGCTGGGAACCCCATTCGTCGCCCGTTTGGTCGATGTAACAGAACGAAGGGGCCTTGATTGTGAGCACGGACGAGACCAACAGTGTCGGCAGTGCCTGGCGCCAGGTAGTTCGCCATATCGAACAAGATGACCGGGTGACTCCCCGACAACGTGCATTCGCTGCCTTGGCGCAACCCCAGGGACTCATCGGAACTACGCTCTTGCTAGCAGTACCCAACGAGTTGACTCGTGATGTTCTTCAAACCCAGCTCAAGGACCCTCTTGAGCAATCGCTGAAACTCGTTTTCCAGTCGGATATTCGTTGTGCATTCAGTATTGACTCTGATCTTCTTCCGGAAGAAGCGCCTGTTCCCCCGGTCGAGCTGCCACCGGTCCCCAAAGCGCGTATCAGCGATGTTCTTCCCCAGCCTTCGCCCCCTTCGAACTCCCAGGAATTCGGCCGCCTAAACCCGAAGTACATCTTCGATACCTTCGTGATTGGTTCTTCGAACCGCTTCGCACACGCAGCAGCTGTCGCGGTCGCCGAGGCGCCGGCCAAGGCCTACAACCCCTTGTTCATCTATGGGGACTCCGGTCTGGGCAAGACTCACCTCCTCCACGCAATCGGGCACTATGCACGGCACCTCTACAACGGTATTCGCGTTCGTTATGTGAATTCGGAAGAATTCACTAACGATTTCATCAATTCGATTCGTGATGACGAGGGTGCAAGTTTCAAGCAAACCTATCGGAACGTGGATATCCTGCTGATCGATGACATCCAGTTCTTGGCCAACAAGGATGCCACCCAGGAAGAGTTCTTCCACACATTCAATGCACTCCACAACCACAACAAACAGGTTGTCATCACCTCTGACCTTCCGCCCAAGCAGCTATCCGGGTTTGAAGATCGTATGCGTTCACGCTTCGAGTGGGGCCTGCTTACCGATATCCAGCCTCCCGAGCTTGAAACCCGCATTGCCATTCTGCGCAAGAAGGCCACGGCCGAGAATCTCTCCGCTCCTGATGAAGTCATGGAATACATCGCTTCAAAGATCTCGACGAATATCCGCGAACTCGAGGGCGCGCTCATTCGCGTCACGGCTTTCGCTTCGCTCAATAACCAGACGGTCGACATGAGTCTGGCTGAGACCGTCCTGAAGGATTTGATCACCGATGAAGGTGCCCAGGAGATAACTCCGGCAACCATCGTTGCCCAGACCGCCGAGTATTTTAATCTGACGATCGAGGAGCTCACCAGCAAGTCAAGAACAAGGACTCTGGTAACGGCACGCCAAATCGCCATGTACCTTCTTCGTGAACTCACCGATATGTCGTTGCCGAAAATTGGTCAGGAACTTGGAGGCCGCGATCACACCACAGTCATCCACGCGGATCGCAAGATCCGAGAACTCATGGCCGAACGACGTGCGATTTTCAACCAGGTAACCGAGCTGACCAACCGAATCAAGCAGCGGCAGCGAGAAGGGTAGCCCTCTAAAAGCCTAATAACCACAGGTGTGGATAAACCTGTGGATCATTAAGTGGACGACTGGGTTTTCCTGCGGATAACTACAGGGCTACCTGTGGATCCTTTTAACCGCGCGGAAAGTTATCCACTGGTCCATGACACTGAGTACCACCCCCAGTCACATGTTGTGCACATGCATAATTGGTTCATTCCCGCACCCCTAGGCACTTATCCACAGTATCCACAGGGGTTATTAACACTACTAATCCCATCTTTCTTATTAATCCAGATAACAAGTCCACTCGCTCCGAAACCGCCGATTCAGTCCAATGAACGTCGTTTGATTCTCAGGGGATCGCCACTTGAACGGTGGCCACAACTACCGCTTCCTGAAAGCGCTCCCGCATTCCAAAAGTCTTCTTTCACCACCCCACCGACCGTTCCAAACGGCGTTACACCGTGGCAATGGTTCTGGCCCTAGTTCATAGATCCTCAACACCAGCACGACAAACACTTCGCTCCAGAGAACCTAAGCCGTCACGCAATACGAATCGACAGCGATTCCTAGTAAGCCGGGTTTGCTCACCCTTCTGTTTAGCCATTCACAAACCAACCAAAGGCTCGTTCGTAGAAGGGTAAAAACGCAGGTTCCGAACTGCTGCTCGTGCATGGCTGTTCTGCCGGCCATTGCAATTCCAAAGAAGTCCCTCTTGGTAGTCCCCTGATAAACCAAACCCGGTGTTCCTCAGTGCCCTGATGAACTGGGATTCTCTGCATCCCGCCTTATATCCGTACATTCCGTCAAGAACCATGTTTTTGTGGTTCCCAAAGCCGGTATGCTTGAGGGCTGTGTCCTATGTGTTGCCGACCAAAGCAGTCGGTTCACGCAGCAGGCAGGCAAATGCATCTCGCTCTTCGCATCGCGTGTGTTTGATTTTTCTTCGCCCGCTACTCTTGTTTTAAGTCATTTACTGTCGACTTCGTCCTGAAAGGCGGACCACTTCGTGAAGTTCAGCGTTGAAAAGGATGTATTGGCCGAAGCCGTATCCTGGACCGCCCGTTCACTATCCCAGCGACCGCCTTCACCGGTGCTTTCAGGCATCCTCATCACCGCGAAAAACAGCACGGTTTCACTCGCCGGTTTTGACTACGAAATTTCTGCTCACCTTGAGATCGCAGCCGACGTTGCCGCCGAGGGGACGATTCTCGTTTCAGGCCGATTGCTGGCCGAAATTTGCCGGAGCCTTCCAAATGCGACTGCCGTCATCGAGACGGACGGAACCAAGGTCACTCTGACTTGCGGGAGAAGCCGATTCCATTTGGCAACCATGCCCGTAGCGGAGTACCCGGAACTTCCAGTTCTTCCCGAGGTAACCGGCGTAGTTGACGGCGAGGCTTTTGCGCACGCAATCAACCAGGTCATCGTGGCCGCGTCCAAAGACGACACCTTGCCGATCCTTACCGGTGTCAAGATGGAAATTGAAGATGACCTGATCACTTTCCTGGCTACAGACCGTTACCGTCTGGCCATGCGCGAAGTTCACTGGAAGCCGTCCCAGCCAGGCATTTCCACTTCGGCGTTGGTCAAGGCCAAGACCCTGAACGAAGTTGCCAAAACGCTAGGCTCTGCAGGCGAACTGAAGATCGCCCTTGGCCAAGGCAACGAGCTGATTGGTTTCGAAAGCGGAAACCGCCGAACCACATCGTTGCTCGTCGACGGTGATTACCCGAAGATCCGGTCCTTGTTCCCCGAGAACACACCGATCCACGCCACGGTGCGTACCTCCGAGCTCATGGAAGCGGTACGTCGTGTGGCGGTTGTTGCCGAGCGCAACACCCCGGTTCGGCTCTCTTTCGCCGGAGGCCAGCTCTCACTCGATGCCGGAACCGGTGAGGACGCCCAGGCTGAGGAATCCATCGAAGCGCAGATCGACGGTGATGAGATCACCGTCGCATTCAACCCCGCCTACCTCAGCGAGGGACTGAACGCGTTCACCAGCGAATTCGTGCGCTTCTCGTTCACGAGTGCGCCGAAACCCGCCATGATGACGGCGCAGTCCTCCCTGGACGGCCAGGACAGCGACGAATATCGATACCTCGTCATGCCGGTGCGGCTACCAAACTTGCCCAATTAGGTTGACTGCGGGGGAAGGCACTGTTTTCCTCACCGGCGCAACCTCGTGTTCGGCTGCTCCACGACCGCTCCAATCGGAGCGGCCGAACACAACTTCACTTGGCGTTTTCCGCCAATTCTCTGTTACCCGATCGATGGCATTGCGCCCCTCGATCCCATCGCAGGACGTTTAGGTGTACATCTCACATGTCTCTCTCACCGACTTTCGCTCGTATGCGCAAGCCGATGTCGAGCTCGGACCTGGCACCAATGTCCTGATAGGTGCAAACGGCGTTGGAAAGACCAACATCGTCGAAGCCATCGGTTACCTGGCAACGCTTTCTTCGCATCGGGTCACCAACGACGCACCGTTATTGCGCTTCGGCACCGATCGCGCCCTGGTTCGTGCACGGGTCCAGCGGGCAAGACTAGTGACCACCCTCGAAGTGGAAATCACTGCCGGCAAGGCAAACCGAGCCCGTATAAATCGCGCAAACCCGGTGAGGGCCCGCGATATCCTCGGCATCGTGCGTACGGTTCTTTTTGCCCCCGAAGACCTTTCCTTGGTCAAGGGAGACCCCTCGAACAGACGCCGTTTCCTGGATGAACTGCTGGTCATCCTGCGTCCTGGCGAGGCGGCAACCCGAGGGGACTACGAACGGGTCCTGAAACAACGCAACGCGTTGCTGAAGTCGGCCCGTGCCGGCAGCAAGCTCTCCACAACGCGTGAAGCCACACTGGATGTGTGGGATACGCATCTGGCCCGAGCCGGCGCACGGGTGCTGCGCGGCCGCCTTGAGGTCCTGAGCCTGCTCTCGCCCTACATGGGCGCTGCCTATGCCTCGTTGGCCGACGCCAACAAGGAAGCACGCGCCTACTACCAATCAACGGTCGTGATAGATCCCGAGGACGAGGAACCCACAAACGGTTTCTCGACCGTCCAAGACCATCCGGCCCAAGTCGCCCCTGCAACCCTGCTCGATGCCGGAATCCGGGAACTCGAGGAAATGTTCCTTGCGGCCCTGTTGAAGAACCGTGACAAGGAACTTGAACGCGGCATCACCCTTGTCGGACCCCATCGTGATGATGTCCTGCTGACCTTGGGTAATGCCCCGGCCAAGGGATATGCCAGCCACGGAGAGACCTGGTCATTTGCCTTGGCCTTGCGGCTGGCTGCCTACAAGGTCCTGGGCGAGGATGATCCTCGTCCCGGAGCCGGACCGATCTTGATCCTCGATGATGTTTTTGCCGAACTCGATGCAACTAGGCGTACGCGGTTGGCCACCATAGTTGCCGGTGCCGACCAAGTGATAGTCACCGCCGCCGTGGCCTCGGATGTGCCCGCAGAGCTAGGCGGTGCCTTCCTGAAGGTTAGCCCCGGGGTGGTGAGCACGTGAGCGAAGAGAAGGATCCGCACGCCCCGGAAGCGCTCGATGCCACCCGCGCGATACTCAACCGCATGCGCGAATCGGCAGTCAGCCGTGGCGAGGCAAGAATCGATGCCGCGAAAGCGGCAAGGTTCGAGGAGAACGCCGCTGCGCGCAAGACGCGAAGGCGTGCCTCCTCCGCACCGGCGAAATACACCGACGGACGCGATCCCCAGGAGATCGGCAACCTCTTCGGCAAGATTGTCCGGGACCGCGGTTGGAGCGCACCTGTTGCCGTGGGATCGGTGCTGTCGCGCTGGAGCGAACTGGTGGGACCCCAGATCGCACAGCATTGCATCCCGGAATCCTTTGAGGACTCCACCGTGGTGGTGCGGTGCGACTCCACGACCTGGGCCACCCAGGTGCGCTTGCTTTCGCACGAATTGCTTAAGCATTTCGACAAGGAACTGGGCCAAGGAGTGATCACCGTGATTCGGGTGCTGGGTCCGGCGGCACCCACCTGGAGGCACGGTGGACGCTCGGTAAAGGGCCGCGGCCCGCGCGACACCTATGGGTAGCGAAACAAAAACGCGTAGCTGGCCCGCTGGTGCGCTCAGAGCTCGCAAAGCACATAGCCCCCCAGACGAGTCGGCATTAATGGCTCCTAAGTATGCTTGGCGGCTATTAGACCTATGTTGCTGCTGGTCAATGTCCGATTAAATTGGTGTTACGCGGTAGAATTGATGAAGGTGTTTTGTCCAAGCGGCAAGACATCGGTTCATGATCGGACACCTTCGGTGTCCGGCCTTCCACTGTTTGAGGAGTCTGTAGCACCTGTGTCTACCGATAACACCACACCCCAGGAGCCAAACGATTCCCTCGAGGCAGGTGAATCCCCCACAGCGCAACCCGTAGAAGAGCACGTCAGCGGTCGGGTGGAGCACACCTACGGCGCCCAGGACATCACGGTGCTCGAGGGCCTTGAAGCGGTGCGCAAGCGTCCGGGCATGTATATCGGCTCCACGGCATTGCGCGGACTGCACCACCTGGTCTACGAAGTCGTGGATAACTCCGTGGATGAGGCCCTGGCCGGGCATTGCGATCACATCAAGATCACCCTGCGCGAAGACGGCGGAGTCCGCGTTGAGGACAACGGCCGTGGCATTCCCGTGGATATCCACCCCACGGAGGGCAAGCCCACCGTCGAGGTCGTCATGACCATCCTGCACGCCGGCGGCAAATTTGGTGGTGGCGGCTACGCGGTCTCCGGCGGCTTGCACGGTGTGGGCATCTCCGTCGTCAACGCACTCTCCTCCCGGGTCGATACCGAGATCAGGCGCCAGGGCAGCGTCTGGCGGATGTCCTTCGCCAACGGCGGCAAGCCGCAGGGCACCTTGGTCAAGGGCGAGGACTCCGATGCCACGGGAACCATCCAGACGTTCTACCCGGA
This sequence comes from Paeniglutamicibacter antarcticus, assembly GCF_039544305.1. Taxonomy (NCBI): domain Bacteria; kingdom Bacillati; phylum Actinomycetota; class Actinomycetes; order Micrococcales; family Micrococcaceae; genus Paeniglutamicibacter; species Paeniglutamicibacter antarcticus. Next base: position 45,767 of record NZ_BAABLK010000029.1, on the reverse strand, counting down.
TGCAGGCATCTTCGATTCGACCCACTTCGATTTCGAGACCCTGCGCGCTCGCTTCCAGCAGATGGCATTCCTGAACAAGGGCCTGCACATCACGCTCACCGACGAGCGCACTATGGACACCGAAGGCGACGAGATCGCCGCCGAGGTCATCGAGGATAATGACGATGACGCCCCCAAGCACCGCGTGGTGGACTACCTTTACAAGGACGGGCTGCTGGACTATGTCAAGCACCTAAACTCGGCCAAAAAGGTCGAACTGGTCCACGAGGACGTCATCGCCTTCGAATCGGAGGACACCTCCAAGGGCATCAGCGTGGAAGTTGCCATGCAGTGGACCAACTCCTACTCGGAGTCGGTGCACACCTACGCCAACACCATCAACACCCATGAGGGCGGCACCCACGAAGAGGGCTTCCGCGCAGCCATGACCTCGTTGATCAACCGCTATGCGCGCGAGAAAACGATCCTGCGAGAAAAGGACGACAACCTCACCGGCGATGACATCCGTGAGGGATTGACCGCGGTGATCTCTGTGAAACTCGCCGAACCGCAGTTTGAGGGTCAGACCAAGACCAAGCTGGGCAACTCGATGGCCAAGGGCTTCGTTCAGGGCGTTGTCAACGATGAGCTCGGCGACTGGCTCGAGCGCAACCCCAACACCGCACGGGACATCATCCGCAAGGCCCAACTGGCCTCCCAGGCGCGCATGGCCGCACGCAAGGCCCGCGACAACGCGCGCCGCAAGTCGCCGCTGGAATCCTTCGGCATGCCCGGCAAGCTCTCGGACTGCTCCTCGAAGAACCCCGCCGAGTGCGAGGTCTTCATCGTAGAGGGCGACTCCGCAGGCGGCTCCGCCAAGCGCGGACGCAACCCTCACACCCAGGCCATCCTGCCGCTGCGCGGGAAGATCCTGAATGTGGAACGTGCCCGGCTGGATCGCGCGCTGGGCAATGCGGAGGTCCAGGCGATGATCACTGCCTTCGGCACCGGCATAGGCGAGGAATTCGACATGGCCAAGCTGCGCTATCACAAAATAGTGCTGATGGCCGATGCCGACGTCGATGGCCAGCACATCACCACGCTGCTGTTGACCCTGCTCTTCCGCTTCATGCGCCCGCTGATCGAAAACGGCTACGTCTACCTCGCCCAGCCTCCGCTGTACCGCATCAAGTGGTCCAACTCCCCCCACGAATATGTGTACTCGGATCGGGAACGCGACGAGTCGCTGACCGCCGGTGCCGCCAAGTCCAAGCGCCTGCCCAAGGAAAACGGCATCCAGCGCTACAAGGGCTTGGGCGAGATGGATTACTCGGAACTGTGGGACACCACCATGGACCCGGAGCACCGTACGCTGCGCCAGATCACTATGGAAGACGCTGCAGCCGCCGACCAGATCTTCTCCGTGCTGATGGGCGAGGACGTCGAATCACGTCGAAACTTTATCCAGCAAAACGCCAAGGACGTGCGCTTCCTGGACATCTAGTCCGGTACCGCCCACCCACGCGTCTTACTACTTAGAACTTTGACTAGAGGAAGAAATCGATGAGCGATCAGACTCCCGAGAACCCGCAGGACAACAAAGCCGGCAACGACGAACCCATCGAGGGTTCGGTGATCGATGATGCGGCGCCGATCAACCTCGGCGTCGACAAGATCGAACAGATCGACCTGCAGACTGAAATGCAGCGCTCCTACCTTGATTACGCCATGGCGGTCATCGTGGGACGTGCGCTGCCGGATGTGCGCGATGGCCTGAAGCCGGTGCACCGCCGCGTGATCTACGCGATGTACGACGGTGGCTACCGCCCGGACCGTTCATACAACAAGTGTGCGCGCGTGGTCGGCGAGGTCATGGGCCAGTACCACCCGCACGGTGACACTGCCATCTACGATGCGCTTGTACGCCTGATCCAGGACTGGACCATGCGTTACCCGCTGGCCCTGGGCCAAGGCAACTTCGGGTCCCCCGGCAACGACGGCGCCGCAGCCCCGCGTTACACCGAGACCAAGATGTCCCAGCTGGCCATGGAAATGGTCCGCGACATCAACGAGGACACGGTCGACTTCCAGGACAACTACGACGGTAAGAACCAGGAACCCACGATCCTGCCGGCGCGTTTCCCGAACCTGTTGGTCAATGGTTCCTCCGGCATCGCCGTGGGCATGGCCACCAACATTCCCCCGCACAACCTGCGCGAGGTCGCCGCCGGCGTCCAGTGGTACCTGGAAAACCCGGAAGCCGGCCGCGAGGAACTGCTCGAGGAATTGATGCTGCGCATCAAGGGCCCCGACTTCCCCACCGGCGCGGTGATCCTTGGCACCAAGGGGATTTCCGATGCCTACCGAACCGGCCGCGGATCGATCACCATGCGTGCGGTGGTCAGCGTCGAGGAACTCCAGGGGCGCACCTGCCTGGTCGTCACCGAGCTGCCCTACCAGGCGAACCCGGACAACCTCGCGGTGAAGATCGCCGAACTGGTCAAGGACGGCAAGGTCTCGGGAATCGCGGATCTGCGCGATGAAACATCAGGCCGCACCGGTCAGCGCCTGGTGATCGTGCTCAAGCGCGATGCCGTGGCCAAGGTCGTGCTGAACAACCTCTACAAGCACACGCAGCTGCAGGAAAATTTCTCCGCGAACATGCTCGCGATCGTCGACGGGGTGCCCCGCACACTCTCCCTCGATGCCTTCATCCGCCACTGGGTGGCCCACCAGATGGAAGTCATTGCCCGGCGCACGGCCTACCGCCTGCGCAAGGCAGAGGAGGAAGCGCACATCCTGCGCGGACTGCTCAAGGCCCTGGATGCATTGGACGAGGTCATCGCGTTGATCCGTCGCTCATCGACGACCGAGGAAGCCCGTGACGGGCTGATGGAGCTGCTCTCCATCGATGAACTGCAGTCCCGGGCCATCCTGGACATGCAGTTGCGCCGCCTGGCCGCCCTGGAACGCCAGAAGATCCAGGTCCGCCATGCCGAGCTCGAGGTGGAAATCGCCGAATACCAGTCGATCCTGGCAGATCCACAGCGTCAGCGCACGATCATTTCCGAGGAAATGGGTGAGATCGTCGACAAGCACGGTGATGACCGCCGCACCAAGGTGCTGATGGGCTTCGACGGCGACATGAGCATCGAAGACCTGATCCCTGAAGAGGAAATGGTCGTCACGATCACCCGCGGCGGCTACGTCAAGCGCACCCGGAGCGATAACTACCGCACGCAGCACCGCGGCGGCAAAGGCATCAAGGGTGCCGCGCTGCGCGGAGACGACGTGGTGGAGCACTTCTTCGTCACCACCACGCACAACTGGCTGCTCTTCTTCACCAACCACGGCCGCGTGTACCGCTCCAAGTGCTACGAACTGGCCGAGGCGGGACGCGACGCCAAGGGCCAGCATGTGGCTAACGTGATGGCTTTCCAACCCGACGAGCAGATTGCCCAGGTCCTTGACCTGCGTACCTACGAGGACGCCCCGTACCTGGTGCTGGCCACCCGCAACGGTCTGGTCAAGAAGACCCGCCTGACCGACTATGACACCAACCGCACAGCCGGGGTCATCGCGATCAACCTACGCGAGGGCGACGAGCTCGTCTCGGCGCAGTTGGTCAGCGAAACGGATGACATGATGCTGGTCTCGCGCAAGGGACAGTCGGTGCGCTTCACGGCCACCGATGCTGCTTTGCGCCCGATGGGCCGTGCCACCTCCGGCGTGACGGGCATGAAGTTCCGTGAAGAGGACGAATTGCTCGCCGCCGACGTAGTCACGGAAAATTCCTATGTGTTTGTCGTCACAGAGGGTGGCTACGCCAAGCGCACCTCCGTTGACGAATACCGGGTTCAGTCCCGTGGCGGCATCGGCATCAAGGTCGCCAAGCTTGCCGAAGAGCGCGGAAACCTTGTCGGGGCATTGATTGTGCATGATGAGGACGAGGTCTTGGTGGTGATGCAGGGCGGCAAAGTCGTCCGCACGGATGTTTCGCAGGTGCCGGCCAAGGGCCGCGACACCATGGGAGTGATATTCGCCAAGCCAGACAAGAAGGACCGCATCATCGCCGTGGCGAAGAACACCGAACGCGGCCTGGGAGTAAATCCCGAGGAAGATGAAGTACCGTTGAACGCGGAAAAGACACAAGAACCGGCCTCCCGGGCCCTTCCAGGTGATGAAAGCCTTGAAGGAACCGAGGGAAACCTTGGGCACGACGACGAGGCCATCAACGACGGAGGTAACGCGTGAGCACCCCAAATACGCCCCGCCCGGGCGGCGGCACTGGTGGTACCCGTCCGGCACCGCCAAGACAGGCCCCCACAGGCGCACAGCGTCCTGCAGGAGCGCCGCGCCCCGCGGGAGCGAAGCCCCAGGCGGGCGCTCCGCGCCCAGGCGCCGGGAACCCCCAACTGGTGCGCCCGGCACCCAAGGCCAAGGTCCGCAAGGCCCGCCTGCTGGTCTCCAAGGTCGATCCCTGGTCCGTACTGAAGATGGCGTTCCTGCTTTCGGTGGCCCTGGGCATCGTGACCGTCGTTGCTTCTGTGGTGTTCTGGACGGTGCTCGACCTGACAGGCATCTTCAAGGCCGTTAACGACCTCCTGGGTGAGATCGTCGGCTCGGAAAGCGGTTTTGACCTGATGAAGATCGCGTCACTGGGACAGGTCGCTTCGTTCGCCACCATCATCGCTGTGGTGAATGTGGTATTGCTCACGGCGCTTTCGATGCTCGCCGCAGTGCTCTACAACCTCTCCTCGACCCTGGTCGGCGGCATTGGCGTGACCCTCACCGACGATTAATTCGCGGAAACACAACAAAAGTCGGCCTTCGAAGCCCATCCGGAATGTTGCTTCGAAGGCCGATTTGTCTCCGGGGCAGTTCCTCGGGTAAAGTTTTATCTCGTTCCCGGCGGGAACATAGAGGGCGTATAGCTCAGGCGGTTAGAGCGCTTCGCTGATAACGAAGAGGTCCCTGGTTCAAGTCCAGGTACGCCCACGGATTCCCTCATCCGAGCGGTAACTGAAAGGAAATATCCATGCGGAAATTTCTGGTGTTTGCGGCAATAGTCGCAACCTTCGTCGGATATCGTAAGTACAAGGAATCTACGGCCGAAAAGGCCACCTGGAGTCAGGGCACCGATAAGGTATCCTGAATTCATACGGGGACTTAGCTCAGTTGGTAGAGCGGTAGCTTTGCAAGCTTCAGGTCAGGGGTTCGACCCCCCTAGTCTCCACCGAAGCGAAAGGCCCGGAACTCTGGTTCCGGGCCTTTTTCGTTTTAAACCGGCTTTGGTGGCCCCGGGCAACGCCGCGTGCATACCTTGCATGTATCCGCCCGGAGCACAATGCCAATACAGTGGGATCGTGACCTTTCTTCTGGCCCTGGTGGGTGTTCTAGGCGTTGCCGCATCGGGACCGCTCATCGCCGCGTTCCCTGCCGTACCGGCACTGTCCATGGCACTGTGGCGCAACGCCGTAGGAACCGCTGTCATGGCCGTTCCCGCGCTAGTCAACGAACCACGCACTTTCGCCCGGTTGCGCCGCCAGGAATGGGGCTGGAGCGCTCTGGCTGCTGTCTCGCTGGCGCTGCACTTCGCGTTCTTCATGACATCCATCCGTATGACCACCGTGGCAGCTGCCACGGCGTTGGTGTGCCTGCAGGCGGCATGGATCGCAATGTTCCAGTCCCTGCGCGGAACCAAATATGGCTGGAGAGTGGGGCTGGGCATCGTGCTGGCCTTCACCGGAGTCATCGTCATCACCGGATTGGACATCGGTTCGGGTTCCGAAGCACTGACGGGCGACGCTTTCGCGCTTATCGGCGGGGTCCTCGCCGCTGCCTATACACTTTCCGGGTCCAAGGCGCGAGCAACGATGAGTACCAGTTCCTACACGACGATTTGCTACGGGATGACCTCGGTCTTGTTGCTGGGGATGTGTTTGGTTGCCGGTGCCCCCATTTGGGGATTCAACCTCAACGGGTGGATCGGTATCATCGCTTTGGCATTGTGTTCACAGGTCCTCGGGCATTCGGCCTTGAACCACCTGTTGAGCTCACTTGGCCCGTTGACCGTGTCAACGCTGATCCTGCTCGAAATCCCCGGGGCCGCCCTGCTGGCCTCATTGTTCCTGGGCCAGGTCCTGCCGGCCGGCACGGTCGTGGGATTGACCGTCATCCTGGCGGGGCTGTTTTTCGTGGTCCGCGGCCAAGGCCACGCCCAAGCACGAGCACTTGTCTCGGTGGACATCGATGATCCAATAATGGACGAGGACGTAGCCGACGAACAGGCAAAGGAACAGGGCACCAACTGATCCATCGCGCCCCGGTTCCCGGAGACCTCGACGGGGCAGCTGCTGCCCTGCTTGACCTGCTTTTCTTCGGGGCTCCCGCGACGGGCGCCCAGAAGTGAATTACTTCTTGCTGCGCGGACCCGGCTTAGGCGTGGAATCCGTGGTGGATTCCTCGGCCTTGTGCTTGGCTGTGGCCGCGGACTCTGAGAGTTCCTCCGCCTCTTCGGAGAGCTTCTCCTTGGTTTCGGAGACGGTTACCTTGGCTGCCTCCGCGGCCTCCTCGACTGCTTCCTTGGCGTCCTCGGTGGCCTTCGCAGCGTGGGCCTTGGCCTCGGCTGCCGACGATGCTACTTCGTCGCTTACTTCCTCGACGCTTACCGGTACCTCTACGGGACCGCTGGCACGCACTGTGGTCGGCTCCACGGGCGTGGGCGTTTTCCAGGGGTCATCGATGGGCTTGGATGCGCGCCACGCGGCCACGCCGGCGGCCGTGGCCGCGGCGATGATGGCAACAATGAGCCAGCCCTTCTTCTTCTTGGCGGGCTTCTGCGCCTTTTGCAGCTCCTTGCTCACGTGGTCGACGGCTGCAGTTGCGGTGTCCTGCAGACGCGCGACGGTTTCGGCATTGGGCTTGAGCTTCTCGGAAACCTGGTGCAGTGCCTCCGGGACCTTGGCCTGGTCAAGCTTGCGGGAGGTGTAGTCGGCTGCCTTGCCGATCTTTTCATTAGCCGTCGGCAAGTAGTCGTTGAGCACGACGTCGCGGGCGTGGTTGAACGCGGGGCTGGCCTTGCCCATCGCCTCGTTCAGCGCCGGAGTTGCACGGTCGACGGCTTTCTGGACCCGCGGGGTAGCCTCATCGATGGCGGCGGAAATCCGCGGCCCCACGCGGTCAAGTGAATCCTGGATCATGGGACTGACCTTCGCAACGGTGTCGGAGAGCTCCTGGGCAGCCCAGGTCAAACCCTCTTGGATCTTCGGGGAAGCGGTCTCAATGCCCTTCTCCAGGCGCGGAACGGCCCATTTAACCGCGCTGTCCACCTTTGGTGCGGCCCAATCCAGTGCTTGTTCTGCACCGGTGGCAACACTTCCTCCAAAGTCTCGAGCAGTACGTTCTGGCTTCACGGGGACCCCTTTGATCGTTTCGTATGCTTAGTCCTAGCCTACGGCGTTCTAACGTCCCGGAGCCATTACCTGCCCGGCATATATGCAAACCCCTGCCCTTGTTCACTGAACGCGTAGCCAATCGCAGCGGTAGCTCAAGTGCTCATGGAAGAATGACTGAATGACTGCAATCCCAACGCACACAGCCACCATCCACACCACCTTGGGCGACATCGTCGTTAACCTCTTCGGTAATCACGCCCCGAAGACCGTGAAGAACTTCGTTGGCCTGGCCAACGGAGAACAAACCTGGACCGACCCGCGCTCGGGCGAGGAAAAGGCCAACACCCCGCTGTACAACGGGACGATCTTCCACCGCATCATCTCCGACTTCATGATCCAGGGCGGCGATCCGCTGGGCCAGGGCACCGGAGGCCCGGGCTACCGCTTCGACGACGAAATCAACCCCGAGCTTGATTTCCGCGAGCCTTACAAGTTGGCCATGGCCAACGCCGGGATCCAGATGGGGCAGGGCACGAACGGCTCCCAGTTCTTCATCACCTCTATCCCGACCACCTGGCTGCAGGGCAAGCACACCATCTTCGGTGATGTCACTGAAGAAGCTTCGCGCAAGCTTGTTGACCAGCTGAACGTCGTTCCGACCGATGGCCGTGACAAGCCACTGGAAGACGTAGTCATCAACAGCATCGACATCGCTGCACTCTAGCCCCGTGCTTCGGGCGCATTCCCTGCACCGATAAACGCGGACGGCCCCATTGACGACCCGCCGGCCTGTTGTTCACCTTTCCCTGAAACGTGGATGACGGGCGCGGGATGGTCCAATGGGGCCGTTTTGCATCGGTGGGCAGATGAATCCCGCCAGGGGTAAGGTCTATCTCCTCGGTTTCGGGGGCAAAACCGCGGCAAGAACCGGTTCCGGGGACACCGGAACCACGAACGTACTCACACAGGAGCATCATTTCCATGTCCTATGGACTGTCTAACCCGAACCAGGCCGCGCAAGCCCCGGTATGCCCAAGGCATCCGGAGCGGATCTCCTATGTCACTTGCCAGAGGTGCTATAGACCGGCGTGCCCCGAATGCCAGGTTGCGGCGGCCGTCGGTACCCAGTGTGTGGACTGCGTGCGGGAGGCAAACAAACAATTGCCGAGCACTCGGACGGTGTTCGGAGGAAAAGCCTCAGATGGACGACCGATCGTCACCTACGTGCTGATCGCGATCAACGTGGTGGTCTTCGGCCTGCAGATGCTGATTCCCAGCTTCACCAACCACTTGGTCTACGCGGGTCTTTACACCAGCGGCTATTTCGAGCCGGAACCGTGGCGGATGGCGACTTCGATGTTTGCCCACTCCACATCATTCATCGGGCACATCGCCTTCAACATGTACGCGCTGTATATCTGCGGGCGCGTGCTTGAGCCGATGCTGGGGCGGTTGCGCTTTCTCGCCCTCTACCTTGTGTCGGGCCTGGGCGGATCGGTTGCCGTGCTGCTGATCACCGATCCGCGGGTTCCGGTTCTGGGCGCTTCGGGCGCGGTCTTCGGCCTCTTCGCAGCCATGTTCGTGTTGCTGCGTTCGCGAGGGGTGCAGACGATGCAGATCGTTGTCCTCATTGTAATCAACCTCGTGATCGGATTCATTTTCCCCGGGATCGCATGGGAAGCCCACGTTGGCGGCCTGATTCTGGGTGCTGCCATGGCAGCGGTATTTGCCTATTCCCCGAGAGCGAACAGGCAAGCATTGATGCAGTGGGCAGGAACCGCATTGCTGGTGATGTTGTTGGTGGCCTTGACTTTGTATGGTGCCGTCAACGTTCGAGTTGGATAAGCCGAACTTAGTGGCACCGTACAAAGTTGTCCACAAGAGTTATCCACACTGTTAATAACTCACAAGCATGTAATTCACTTACGACGGACCGGCTCCAGCGCCCGCGCTGACGCCGGTCCGTCATGTATTTAAGCAACTTTTGACGAATATGCACAGTTTCATCCACAGCTGTGGATAACTTAGTGCACAACCTGTGTAGTGTTACCGGCCTCGATTCGAATGGAGGTCCCCCTGCATTCTTCGAAAGTATGACCTAGCCCCCGTGATTACGCGGAATATTGATGTATCCCCGATTGCCGTAGGGGCCTTTTCCACACATCTTATCCACAGTGTTAATAACTTACACACATGTAGTTCATCTTGGATGGAACCCCGAAAGAGCAGCAATTTGGGGAGAAATGAGGCGAAACCCACAACTTTATCCCCACCTGTGGATAACTTAGTGCACAGCATGTTACTAAGTTTCGATGGATGGTGCGGCGTCACTTTTGTGCAAGGCCGGGGATAATTGCAAAGTGGACTGCGGCAGCCTTGCCGCGATGAGGAAATCCACTCACAGCACCATGGGGGAGCGAGATGCACGAGGAACCGATCCACGTCGAACACGTGGAGGCATGGGCGGACCTCACCAATGCCTTGGCGGTTTCCGATGCCACCGATGAATTCTATGAAACTGAGGATCTCCTTGAGGAACTAGGGGAGCCGGGAGTAGACCCCGAGCACGATACCGTGGGACTGTGGGATCGCGGTGCAATGGTCGGTTTTGGCCAACTTCGGCTGGGTGCGCAGCTACGCGACGGACGCGGACGCATCTCCATTGGAGGTGGGATTTCCCCGGAATACCGTCGCAAGGGGCATGGACGAAAAATCATGGATGCCCTGGAGCTCAGGGCAACGCAAAAGATGGCCGAAAGGTTCCCTGGTATCGATTTCACCATCGATGTCTGGGGAAATTCCCCTGGGCACAGTGCCGGCTTGATGGCCCTGGCCCGCGGCTACGAGCCAGCCCGCTACTTCCAGGACATGGCGGTGGGCCCAGGGAACTTCTGTCCGTCCGGCCCCCCGGGTGCAATCCCGGAAAGCGCCCGACTCCTCTCCTACTCCCCCCGTATCGCCGAAATTGTCAGGCTCCTGGACAACGAGGCATTCGCTGACCACTGGGGCTCGACCCCAAAAAGTGTGGAGGAGTGGGAAGCGACGACGGGCGCGCGCTCATTCAGGAGCAACTACTCCATGGTCTTGCTGGAAGATCGCGGATCGGAGGCCGAACCACGCGCTCTGTGTTATGTCTTGAGTGCGGAATGGATATCCAAGGAACTCTATATATCCAGGGTGGGCACCTCTCGAAGCGACAGGGGGCACGGATATGCCGCGTGGGTGCTCTCTGCGGTGGTCTCGGCCGCATTCGAGGCCGGATATACGAAGGTCGATTTGTCAGTGGACGTGCAGAGCCCCACGGGGGCTACTGGCCTGTATGAACGACTGGGTTTCAAGACAGTCCGCCAAGGGATCATGTACCGGAAAATCGCTGCTGCAGGCTAAAACGTAGAGGGACTCCGAATCGACGTGCCGCATGCCCTATCCAAGGACAGGCAGCAGCAGCGATAGTGCCAGTGCCAACATCAAGGCGGCTACAACGGCATCAAGAAAACGCCATGACTTGGGGCTGGCGAAGAAGCCACGCAGATACCGTGCGCCAAAACCCAAGCACACGAACCAGAACGTACTTGCCAGGATTGCGCCGGCACCAAATGCCCATCGCCCGATATCACCCTGTGCCGCGGCGACGGATCCAAGCAAAATCACGGTGTCGAGGTAAACGTGGGGATTGAGCCATGTCAGTGCCAGTGCAGTTAAAACAGCAGTGTGGGCCGTAGTCTTCCCGGACATTGTGGTGGCTTCCAACGCGGACGAACTGAAGGCGCGTTTGGCGGCAAAGAGGGCATAGACGAGCAAGAACCCTGCTCCACCTATGCGGGCAACGGAGATGAACCACGGGGCCACGGCCAGCAGTGCACCGAATCCGGCGACCCCGGCCAAAATCAATACAGCGTCGGAAAGCACGCAAATCAAGACAGTGGCCCCTACATGGTCCTTGCGGATTCCTTGGCGCAAGAGGAAGGCGTTTTGGGCACCAATGGCAATGATCAGGGACAGGCCGGTGGCTAAGCCAGATACGAAGGGAAGTAATGTCACTAACCGAGGATATGCACTGCCGCAAAGATGTGTCGAGCTAAAGTATCTAAGCGTCCATTAGAATCCCTTACTATGGACTTTCCCGCCGAACAGCTGCAGACATTCAAGGTCGTCATCGAAGCCGGAACCCTTGAACGAGCAGCGCGGCAGTTGAACATCACCGCCTCAGCGGTTAGCCAGAGGCTCAAAGCACTGGAAAAACAAGCAGGCAGTGTGTTGTTCATCCGCTCGAGACCGATTCGAACCACCGGGAGCGGGGACGTGTTACTTCGGCTGGCACGCGAAACCCACATGCTCTCAGCCGAGGCACACCGGGCACTCGGCCTGCAAACGGCGACGGGTGTTGAACCCCGCCGCACGGATCTCAGCATTGCCGTGAATGCGGATTCCCTGGCTAGCTGGTTCACCCCGGTATTGGGAGGCCTGGCAACCCAAGACCTCATGGTGTGTGAAATCCTGCGTCACGACGAGGAACACTCAACGGAGTTGCTTCGGTCGGGACGGGTGATGGGCGCGGTGACCACAAAAGACACCCCTGTGCAGGGGTGCTCGGCGCTTTACCTAGGCACCATGCGCTACCGGGCCATGGCCAGCCGCGGTTTCACGGACCAATGGCTGCCGGGTGTCGACCCCGTCGCCGAGCTCGCTGAAGCCCCGATGGTGAGCTTTGACCGCACCGATGGTTTGCAACGTTCGATTCGCTGGAACATCGTCGGAGGAGCCGGTCCGGAGAAACCGACGGAATATTTCGTCCCTGACTCGCGCGTCTATGTGGCGGCCGTGGCGGCTTCGATGGGATGGGGCATGATTCCTGAAATCCAGGAGCCGGATGACGGCTCGCTCGTGTGCCTGAACCAGGCTTGGACCAGTGACGTGAATCTGTACTGGCAGCGATGGAAGGTTCCCTCCCGGGCGTTGGACATGCTCACGGCACTGGTCACGGATGCTGCCAGATCCTCCCGGCTGCACCAGGAACGGTAGCGCGCATGAAGGATCCTGCTGGAAGGTAACTTATGCGTCTAGCCTGAGTCCATGAGTAACCGGAAAAGCGCCAAGGAAAGGCCTCGATCCTCAATAATCTGCTTAAGGTGACGCCAAGGATGACCGGGGATCCTCGGGTGGTGCGATCTTGAAGGTCGCTCTGGCCGACGTTCTGGAGTGCGGGGATCAAGGTCAAGCAAATCGCTGCGGACTGGCGACGGGCCGCGGTACTCCTGAGGCAGCATCCGCGGAACATGAACTACGTGGGAAGCCATTTCGGTGGTTCGTTGTTTTCCATGACGGATCCGTTTTGGATGATGATGGTGCTGTACAACATCGGACTCGGGCACATTGTGTGGGACAAAAGCGGTGAGTTCGACTTCCGCAAGCTCGTATCCGGAACCCTGACATGCGCCATTGAGCTGGAGGAAAAACGCGTCGACGATCTCAGGGTAAGCGTGGCCCGGGACGGAAAAGCCACGATGTGGTTCCGCGTGGACATACTCGTTTCGACGGGCGACATCGTGGCAACAATCCGCAAGGAAGTCTATGTGCGCGCAAAGGACCGGTCGCCGGAAACCACCAGAGTGGTTCCGGCAACTGATGGAGATCGCTTGCTAGCTGCTGCTGCCGCCTGGGGGGCCAATGAACAGGAGCACTAAGGTGATGCCAGCTACCAAGACAACGCCAACAAGTGCGGCCAACCATGGGCTGCGCAGGGCCACGGCTTGGATCTTCTCGAGTGGGCCTCGGGGCGTATCGCCGCCGGGTGCCAGCCGCCAGGTGTCGCTGAGCAACCCTCGGCGCAGCATGGCCCGTTCGAAGGGCAGAGTGGCGAACGGAATGATCGCGGTCGCCAGACCGAGGATGCCACGTGAAGCACTCCATCGTTCATTGGCCCAGACGAAGATGGTCACCAGGCCGTAGGCGATGAACACCACGCCATGGAACATCCCAAAGATCCGGACGTAGATTTCCGGTCCGACGCCGTATTTGATGACCATGGCGATGATCAGCAGGGCCCACGTGAGCATTTCGGCTGCTGCCAGAAAGCCATACAGGCGTTTGGGGGAGAGCCGTGAGGCGGTGGCGGTTGGAGTGCCTGGGGAAACAGTGGGGCGAACCATGGATCGGCAAACCTTTCTGGGAGTTGGTGTGAGCGGTGTGTGCACGGACGCGGAATTGCTAAGCTGTGCGTATTGGAGCGCAGAAGCGCCCCCGGACGAGGGAGCCGTACCCGGACAGCGACAAGACGGCCACCGAAAGGAATCGGTGCAGCGCCATGTCGTGGATCGTACTTATTGTCTCGGGGCTCTTTGAGGCTGTCTGGGCCGTGGCGTTGGGAGCCTCGGAAGGCTTCAGCAAGCTCGTGCCCACCGTCATCTTTGGTGTGGGGCTAGTGATCAGCATGGCCGGACTGGCCTGGGCCATGAAGGAGATCCCCACAGGAACCGCCTACGCTGTCTGGGTGGGAATCGGAGCGAGCATTGCTGTCGCCTACGGCATGATCTTCGGCGGGGAAGCCGTCAGCATGATCAAGATCCTGCTGATCATCGGTTTGGTGGGCTGCATCATCGGGCTAAAAGCGGTGAGCTAGCGCCAGCCGGTGGTCATGAAAAAACCGACCATGGCCAAGCCAAAGCCAATCACGATGTTCCATCCGCCGATTCCGGGAATCGGGAACGCGGTTTGGGCGACGTAATAGACCATGATCCAGATCAAACCCAGGATCATCAAGCCAAACATGACCGGCTTGTACCATTTGGGCAACGGCTTGTCTTCGGCCCGTACGGCGCTGCCGCCTTGTGGCTTGCGGTTTTTTCGACGTGTCCTGGATTCAGGCATTGCTGCTCCTTGAGTCTTTGAGCGTCGACACGATCTCCAACGAGGCCGTGGCGGAACGGTAAGGTGTTAAGGGTGTGCCGAAGGGGAACGCTTCCCGACGTCACGCTTTGATCCAATACTATCCGCTCAAACTGGGCACCAGCAGGTTTCGCGGTGTTCCACGTGGCAGTGAGGGAATTTCGCATGACACGTTCCGCATCGCGGACGCGCCCCCGGCCCTCGATCGGGCAGCGCCTGTTGGGCGGTTTCGGTGAAATCCTCATCACTGTCGGTATCGTCCTGTTGCTCTTTGTCGGATGGGAACTTTGGTGGACCAACATCGACGCCGGACGTGCCCAAACGGAGGTCACCTCGGAGTTCGTCAAGGACCTTGACGTGATGGCCGATGCCCCGGGCAACGAAACGACAAAAGATTTCGGCCCGGCACCCATCACCAAGATTCCCGACGGGGAAACATTCGGGATCTTCTATATCCCGAGGTTCGGCAGCAACTTTGCACACCCGGTCACCAACGGTGTGGGAATGGACGTGCTGAACAACGTGGGCATCGGCCATTACCCCGAGACCCAGGCACCGGGGGAGCCGGGCAACTTTGCCGTTGCCGCCCACAGGCAGACCCACGGCCAGGTTTTTTGGAACATCGACAAGTTCCAGAAGGGCGACAAGATCTACCTGCACACACGCAAGGGGTTCTATACGTACGAATGGAACGAAACCGAGATCGTGTATCCATCGCAGAGCGAAGTGCTGTGGCCGGTGCCCCACAAGAACGGCGCCAAACCCACGAGCTCCATGCTCACCATGACCAGTTGCCATCCGCCGTTCACCACCCGGATGCGCATCATTGCGTACTCGGAGTTGGAGTCATGGCGTCCGATAGATGCAGGTCCGCCGAAGGAAATTGCCGCAGTGGTCAAAAAGACAATGGAAAAGTAGGTCACACACATGTACGCATGGATATTCTCCAGTCTTCCCGGCCCGCTGTGGATCCGCATCCTCCTGTCCTTGGCGTTGATCGCTGCCGCCGTACTATTGCTTATGACCTACGTCTTCCCTTGGCTGAGCCAATACAGCCCCTGGACCGAATCAACGATTGGCCTGATGCTCCCGTGAACGCCCCGAAGATCCTGGTGATCGATAACTACGACAGCTTCGTCTACACCTTGGTGGGATACCTGCGCGAGCTGGGCGCCGAGACCACGGTGATACGCAATGACGACCTTTCACTGGCCGAAGTCATCGAATTGGCGCGGGCCCGTGATGGCGTCTTGGTATCCCCCGGACCAGGAGCGCCGGCCGATGCCGGGGTGTGTATCGAAGTCATCAAGTGGTGTGGCGAGCACGGCAAGCCGATGCTGGGGGTCTGCTTGGGCCACCAGGCATTGGCTGAGGCCTATGGCGGCATCGTGACGCATGCGGAAGAACTCATGCACGGCAAGACCTCTCCCGTGTTCCACACCGGCCACCAGGTGTTTGCACACATCCCCAGCCCCTTCACCGCGACGCGGTACCACTCCCTGGCCGCCGTGCGCTCGAGCATTCCCGAGTCCCTCGCAATCACCGCGGAAACCGAAGGCGGCGCAATCATGGGCCTGGTCCACCGCGATGCGCCGCTGTGGGGAGTCCAGTTCCACCCTGAATCGGTCCTCACCGAGGGTGGATACCAAATGCTGGGCAACTGGCTGGAATCATTGGGCCTGCACGGCGCGGCTGATCACGCATCGACGCTTAGCCCGTTGATTCGGGACACTGGGCTCTAGAAAAACATATGGGAAGGAGCGATTTCGCCGGTGAGTGTTCTCACCGGCGAAATCGCTCCTTCCCAAGCATCCCCGTTGCGGCCATTGCCGCACTAGGGGGTTGGCGTTGGGGTTTCTCCCGTTGGCGTCGGGGTTGGCACCGGCTCAGGACTTGGAGTGGAACTGGTCTCCGTTGGTTCAGTACTTTCGGTCGTTTCCGAAGGAGAGCTCTCTGTGGGAGTGGGTTCCGTGCTTTCCTCTGGAACCTTCGGCTTTATGGCAACGGTAACAGTTACGTTGCCGCCTTGAGGAGACGTTGAACCAATTTCGGGAACCTGGCGGATGATGGTTCCTGGCTCAACGTCCTGGCTTTCTTCCTCGGTCGTAAGTATGCTCACGCCCGCATTGAGTTCATCCAGAACCGCGGTTGCTTCAGGTACCGTGAGATCGATCAGCTTTGGTACCTCAACTAAACCCGTAGATAGCACCAAATCGATCGTGGTGCCGACCTTGACCTTGCTGCCGAGTTTCGGCTCGGTGTTCACCAACCAATCGGTGGGGATCGAGGCATGGTTGACCCGGGTCACCGATCCGATCTCGAATCCCATGTCGCGCAGGACCTGCCGGGCCCCGGCCTCGGACTGGCCGGCGAGATCCTCAGGAAGGACCATGGCCTCAGGACCCTGGGAAACCATCAGTCGAACCGTGGATTCCTTCCGGACCTGCTGCAACGCGGCTGGATCGGATTCAACGACGTTCCCGATCTTGATCTCGTCATCGAAAACCGTTTCGACCTGTGGAACGAGTTGCAGCTCGGTTAGTGTCGATTCAGCCTTGGCCTGGGACATGTTCACAAGACTGGGAATGGTAACCGGTGCGTTGCGTTCGGCTTCGGCCTGCATCCAGTTGTAAAAGAACAGACCAGCAATTGCCAGGGCAAGGACTAAGACCAGGGATACCGCCACGGTCCAACTACGCCTGGATCTCGCCCGCTGCTCATCGCGTTCACGCTGTAGGCTTTGTTCCCACATCGAGGGCTCGTCCAAGTGGCGGGGACCATCAACGGGCTCCATGTAGCCCGTATGGCTTTGCGGGATCGCTGCGAAAGCCTGTGTAGACGACGAAGGAATGGCGGAGTGCGTCACCGGCGAGGCAAAGGTGGCCTGGTCGTCGGCATAGGGCAGTGGCGCCGTGAGCTCGTCGGGCGGCAACGGAATTCCCTGCCGGGCATTGGACAGCGCCGTGGCAAAGGCCGCGGCATCGGTGTAGCGATCTTCGCGGTCCTTGGCCAGGGCCTTGAGGACCACGGAGTCATAGATCGGATCCAGCTCCGGCACCAGGGTACTCGGAGGCGGTGCCTGCTCCCCAACGTGTTGATAGGCCACCGATACCGGTGAATCCCCGATGAAGGGTGGCCGGCCTGTGAAAAGCTCGTACAGCAGGCACCCGGTGGAGTAAAGGTCGGTACGGGCGTCAACGATCTCGCCGCGGGCCTGCTCCGGAGACAGGTACTGAGCGGTGCCCACCACGGTCTGCGTCTGGGTCATGGTGCTCGATGAATCCGCCAAGGCTCGGGCAATCCCGAAGTCCATGACCTTCAGCGCACCGCGGTCGGTGACCATGATGTTCGCCGGTTTGATGTCACGGTGGACGATTCCCATCGAGTGGGAGTGCTCCAGCGCTTCCAGGACACCCAAGACGTAGGTGATGGCCAGGTCGCTGGTCATTTCCCCCGCCTTGACCAATTCGCGCAGGGTTCGTCCACGGACGTATTCCATCACAATGAACGGGAGTTGGATGGTTGAACCGGCAACCATCCTTTGTTCCTCGCCGGTGTCAAAGACAGAAACAATGTTGGGGTGGTTCAGTCCTGCTACGGCCTTGGCCTCGCGCCGAAAGCGCGCCTGCACCATAGGGTCGCGGGTCATTTCGCTGCGCAATAGCTTGATGGCGACCTTCCGACCCAGGATCTGGTCAATGCCCAAATGGACGTCGGCCATGCCACCACGTCCTATGAGTTCCTCAACGACATATCGCCCGTTGAGAATCCGTTCCTCGGTCACCGTCTATACACCATCATCTATTCTTTTGGCTGCTCAGGAGCAGGGACAGGGTCTTTGCCAGAATCCGGTGCGACTGCCTCCGGTGTGGTTTTGGTGGGAGTGGGTGTCGGTTTAGTGGTTTCGGGCGGTGCCGAGGACTCTTTGGTGGGGGTGGGAGTGGGTGTCGGTTTAGTGGTTTCGGGCGGTGCCGAGGACTCTTTGGTGGGAGTGGGAGTAGGTGTCGGTTCAGTGGTTTCGGGGGGTGCAGTGGAGCTCTTGGTGGGGGCTGGCTCCCGGGAAGGAGGAGCCGGTGCTACGGCGGGACCGCGGGACAGGATATAGGTGACAGTGCTTCCGAGCTCGACCTTGTCGCCGGAGTTCTTGCTCTGTGCGATCACGGTTCCCACTTCAAGCGAGCTCTCCTGGGATTTGCCCTCGACCGGGTTGAGGCCGGCAGTGGTCAATTCTTGGGACGCTGCACTAGCGCTTAAGCCGAACAGGTCCGGCACAGCCACCGTTGAGGCAGCCGTTGAGCTAGGCGCTTGAGTGGTCTCCGACGAGGATGGGTCCGAGGATCCTGAAGTCAGCACCGGTATGAGCCAGGCCCCGAGGATCGCAAGCAGCACCAAGATAATTAACGCGATCAGTGGCGTGGTCCAGGGGCTGCGGCCCTTTTTGTCCGGGGTACGCACAGGGGCATCCTCGGGCTCGTAGTTTCCGACCGGTTCGTCCTCCCACTGCTGTGAGGCACCCATGACAGTGGTGTAGTTCCCCTCGTCACCGCCTGAGGACCCCTCGGCGGGGACCTGTGGCAGGGCATTCGTGATGGGGGCACTGGCAGTGGCGTCGGTCGACGGCAATGCGACGGTTTCGTTGCCCTGGGTTATCGGAGTCTGGTTGATGGCCTGGGTAGCGGCATCGGCGCCGGAGAACAGCAGCATTCCGGGCACTGCTTGCGTGGCCGTTTCCGTGTTCCCGGCACGGATCGCATCGGCAGCCACTGCCAAGGCATCGGCATCCTTGGGACGGTCTGACGGATCCTTGGCCAGCATCGACATCACCAGGGAGCGAACCGGCAGCGGGATCGTCTCCGGCAGCGGTGGCGGTGTGTCGTTGACCTGGGCCAAGGCAATAGCGATCTGGGATTCACCGGTGAACGGCCGTCGCCCAGCCAGCAATTCGTATCCGATCACGCCCAAGGCATAGATGTCCGAGCTTCCCGTAGCCTGCTGGCCGGTTGCCTGTTCGGGCGCCAGGTACTGGGCGGTGCCCATGACCTGGCCGGTGGCCGTCAACGGAACCTGGTCGGCAATGCGGGCGATGCCGAAGTCGGTGATCTTCACTCGTCCGTCGGGCAGCATCAGCAGGTTACCCGGCTTCACATCGCGGTGCACCAGACCCTGGATGTGGGCGGCGGCAAGCGCCTTGGCCGTCTGAGAAATGATCGACAGCGTGCGATCGGGGGAGAGCACGCGCTCACGCTCGATGATCGTTGACAGCGGTTGCCCGGGCACCAACTCCATGACCAGGTAGGCGGAACCGCCCTCCTCGCCGTAGTCGAAGACGCTGGCGATGCCGTTGTGGTTCAGCAGCGCGGTGTGCCGTGCCTCGACGCGGAAACGCTGAAGGAACCCGGGGTCCCCGGTGTACTCCTCCTTGAGGATCTTGATCGCCACAAGGCGGCCCAGGACCTGGTCCCTGGCCCTCCACACTTCACCCATGCCGCCAATGGCAATACGGTCGGTCAGCTTGTATCGACCGCCCAGGGTAATACCGGAAATTGGCCTCACTGGTTGAACACCGCCTCTAGAATCTTCTTCAGGTTGGGACTGGTCAAGGAGGACCCAGTCTTGAAATCAATTTTTTCAAACACAATTGTCACGGCGACCTCCGGGTCATCGGCCGGGGCGAAACCCGTGATCCAGGAGTTCACCAGGCCGGAACCTTTTGCCAACTGCGAGGTTCCCGTCTTGGCAGCAATATCCAGCCCCGGGACCTGGGCCCGCACGGCGGTACCGCTCTTGACCGGGCCGCGCATCAGGTCGGTGACCTTGTCGGCGATCTCCTTGCTGGTTGCGGTGCTGAATTCCTCGGGCTTGTGCTCCGAAAGCACCCGCAGATCGGGGGCGATGACCTGTTTGATCAGGTTTGGTGCCATGATCACCCCGTCATTGGCGATGCCCATTGCGGCCATGTTCATCTGCAGCGGTGTTGTCTTAACATCGCGCTGGCCGATCACCGATTGGGCCAACGGAGCGGGGTCGAGGCCGGGCGGGAAGACGCTGGGGACCACGCTCATCGGGATATCGACCTGCTGGCCGAAGCCAAAGCGCTCGGTCACGTCCTCGAATGGCTTTGCGCCAAGTTTCTCGCTCATCA
This sequence comes from Paeniglutamicibacter antarcticus, assembly GCF_039544305.1. NCBI lineage: Bacteria > Bacillati > Actinomycetota > Actinomycetes > Micrococcales > Micrococcaceae > Paeniglutamicibacter > Paeniglutamicibacter antarcticus. The sequence continues at coordinate 25,364 of NZ_BAABLK010000029.1, read as the reverse complement.
GAGCGAACGGGGTGTTGCAGCTTTGCGCCACGATGAATGCGAAGCTGGCCGGGTTCCGGGCCGCACAGTTACCGCCATAGAAGTTCGGCAGCGGGGTTGTGGTACCGGGAAGGTTCATGCTGGAGGGGTTTTCGAGCATGGTGTCCGCATTGTATTCCCCCGATTCGAGGCCGGCGACGATATCGAAGATCTTGAACGTGGAACCGGGCGCGATGAGGTTGCCGATGGCCGGGTTCCGGTAGGGGCTCAGACCCTTGGACTTCAACTTCAACAGCTTGTCCATGTTGGCCGCAGCCTGCTTGGAGCTGTGCACGGCCAGGAGGTTGGTGTCATAACTCGGCTTGGAGGCCATGGCCAAGATGTTTCCGGTTTTGGGTTCGGAAACAATGATGGTTCCGCGGGTCCCGTCGGGAATGAGGTCGTAAACACGCTTTTGCAGGTCGCCGTCGATGGTCAGCTCCACGGCTGCCCCCTCACTGGCCCTGCCGGAGAACAGATCGACGACCCTGTCGAAGAACTGGTCTTGGCTCTTGCCCGTCAGCTCGGGGTTCATTTCCGATTCGAGCTGGGTGGAACCGTTGGCCAGGGAATAGAAGCCGGTCAGGTGCGAGTAGAGTTCCGGGTCCGTATAGACACGTTGGTACTTGAACTGGCCATCGGAGGGAACCGACTCGGCAATGGGCTTGCCGTCAACCAGGATCGCTCCGCGAGGGAGATCGAAGTCCCGGAACAACTGTCGGTTGTTCAAGGCATTCTGGTTGAGGTCCTTGGCAGCGAAGAACTGGACGTAGCTCAATGCGCCCAGACCCAGGACGAACAACAGCATCACGGCGATCCAGGTGTTGCGGATAGCTTGGTTCACAGCTGTGCCTCCTTTCGGCGTGCAAGGATGCTCCTGGAACGGCGGGGAGCCTTCGTGGCGACCTCGGGTGTCGCAGAAACCCCCGAAAGCATGGGGCGCCGGGAATTATGGGAAATCAGCAACAGCAAGGCGACGATGATCCAGTTCGAGAGCAGGGATGAGCCGCCAGCAGCCATGAACGGCGTGGTCAGGCCGGTCAGCGGGATCAAACGGGTGACCCCGCCAATGACCACGAAACACTGGAGGGCGAGGGTGAAGGAAAAGCCGGTCGCCAGCAGCTTGCCGAACGAATCGCGTGATCCCAGCGCTGCACGCATGCCGCGGCTGACCAGGATCAGGAACAATAGCACTATGGCGGCGATGCCGATGAGGCCCAGCTCCTCTCCCAACGACGCGACGATCATGTCGCTGTTGGCCAAGGGCACCATGTACGGGCTGCCATTGCCCAGTCCGGTACCCAACAACCCACCGTTGGCGAGGCCAAATAAACCCTCGACGATCTGTCGGCTGCCGCCGACGGCGTGGTAGATATCGGGGTCGAAGGCGTTAATCCACCCATCGATACGGCGGGTGACGTGCCCCATGGTCAGGTAGGCAAAGACGCCTCCACCGACCAGCATCAGGGTTCCGATGACGATCCAGCTCACTCGGGCGGTGGCGACATAGATCATCACCATGAACAGCCCGAAGAATAGGATCGATGAACCCAGATCCTTCTGGATCACTAGGACGCCGATGCTGACCATCCAGGCCACGATCATGGGGCCGAGGTCCCTGGCCCGGGGTAGCTGCATCGGGCCGAGTTTCTTGCCTGCCAACAGAATCAGTTCGCGGTTGGAAGACAAATACCCGGCGAAGAATATGGCGAGGGTGATCTTGGCCAGTTCACCGGGTTGGAAGGAAAGCCCGAAGAAGTTCACCCAGATCCTTGCGCCGTTGATTTCCACGCCCAGTCCCTTGATCAAGGGAAGGATCAGCAGCAGAACCGAGGCTGCCAGGGCAATGTAGGTGAATCTCCGAAGGATTCGGTGGTCCCGGATGGCCCAGAGGACGATCATGGCCACCACCATGGCGACCCCCGTCCACAGGATCTGGCGCAGTGCCGTGTCGTCGTTTCTCGCCAGGTCGATGCGGTGGATCATGGCCAGCCCGATGCCGTTGAGGGCAACGGTGGCAGGAAGTATTACCGGATCTGCATATTTTGCCCAGATCCGCAGGATGACGTGGAAAACGAGAGCAAGCCCGGCCAGGAAAAGCCCTTGGGTGATGAATTCCTTGCTCAGCCCGTTGTCACTGTTTGCACCGACAAGGTAATAGGCGCCCATGGCGACGGCAAGGGCAAGCAACAGCAGGAGCAGCTCCATGTTGCGCCGCGGGACCGGCACGGTTTTCAATTCGCTCATGGGGTGGTCTCCTGACAGTACGGGGGCAGGACAGGCAAGCTTCCGGCAGATTCCGGATTCTCCGGGACGATGACCGGGCATCGTTGCTTGGCAGTCACGAGCAGCTCTCCGACCATGGTCTGTGCGTGTGCCAGATCGCGTGCAGGGAGTGAGGAATCAATGCGTTGCTGGGTGTATTGCGGCAGTGCGTCCACTGGAATCTCTGTCAAGGTATCGAGGTGGGAGAGTTTCAAGGGTCCCAGGTCTTGCGAGACACCCTTGAAGATAGCCACTTGGCCATCGTGATTGCCCACGAAGTACTGGGTTTGCGTCCAGAGGTAGCCCCAGCCGCAGACGGCGAGAAGGATCAGCGTCATCAGGGCAAGGAAGGTCGGGACCAGCCAACGCCGCGGGCGGCGCCCTGCAGCCTCGAACTCTTCCTGTTCCTGGGCTGCCTGCGCGGCAGGCGTTTTGTGCGTCAGGATTGCTGCTGCGCGCTTTTCCCCCGAGCGTTGCGTCACGACCGGGATCTTGCCGGTTTGGGTGGCGAGCTCCGCGGCACCGACCAATAGGTGTGGGCGCTTCGCCATTTCGTGGCGGATCAAGGCCGCACTCGCCTCGAGGTCGCCCCCGGCGGCGATCGTGAGCTGCCCGGTGTCAGGGGCCGGCTCACTGATCTCGGTAAGTTCATCTGTCGGCGACGGCACAGGTGCCCCATCATGCTCAACGATCTCGAAGACGACGATTGTCACGTTGTCCGGCGAACCATGGGCCAGCGTTGTTTCGACCAGGTCTTCGGCTGTTTCATCAAGCGAAGCGGTGCCGCGCATGATTCGCTCGGTGATGGAATCGGGCACAACGGCGTTCAATCCGTCAGAGCAGAGCATCCAGCGCTCACCGGGCTCGACCGGGTACTGGTTTACGTCAAGTTCCGGGCTGGCGTCCGAATCGCCCAGCACACGCAAAAGGACATTCTTGTGTGGGTGGAGCTCGGCTTCCTCGGGGCGCAGGCGGCCCTCGTCGACCAGCCGTTGAACGAAGGTGTGGTCCTTGCTGACCTGCTCGAACACGCCATTCTTCAGGCGGTAGGCGCGCGAATCCCCGATGTGGGCGAATTGCAGCACATCTCCGGTGAGCAACATTGCGGTGACGGTGGTGCCCATGCCCGACAGCTTCGGATTGGCGTTGACCAGCTCGTTGAGCACCAAATTCGCCGCCTGGATCTCGTCAGGCAGGACCGTTTCGGGATCCGGGGTCTCGGGAACATCCAGGTGCACGAGGTCAAGCACGGTGGAGGCACTGGCGACATCGCCGCCGACATGACCGCCCATGCCGTCGGCAACGACGGCCAGGTAGCGTCCCACGTAGGCGGAGTCGTCATTCTTTGTGCGGACCATTCCAACATCGCTCCGCGCCGCAAAATTCAGCATCAACGCCATGTCTAGGGCCTCAACTCCATGACCGTCTTACCGATCCGAATTTTCTGTCCTAGCTCAACAGGCTGTGCACGGGTGAGTTGGGCATCGCCCAGAAAGGTTCCGTTGGTGGAACCGAGGTCTTCAATGAACCAGCGGGTTCCCTGCGGGAACAGGCGGGCATGGCGTCCTGAGGCGTAGTCGTCTTCGAGCACGATGGTCGCCTCTTGGGCGCGGCCCAGCAAGACAGGAGTGGAATTCAACTCGTGTTCGATGCCGGTAAGCGGCCCCTCTAGGATGGCCAGCGTCCGGGCCTGCTGCTTGGAAGGGGCCTCCACCGGTGGGGCCAGCGAAGGATCCTTGCGGATTTCCCTGGCGGTCGGTGTGCCGACCCGTGCCTTGGTGCCGATGGCGAGGTCGCGCCGGAGCGCGCCGACGATACTCAGGACGAACAGCCACAGCAAGATTAGAAATCCGAGCCGCAGCACGGTGAACACTAGGTCGTTCACGCACGGTCTCCTTGGGATTGGGGGAGTAGCCGGAATACGATGCGCGTCTGCCCCATGGCGATGTTCGAGCCGTCGTGCAGTTCCGTTTCACCAACGATCTTCTTGCCGTTGACGAAGCTCCCGTTGGTGGAGCCCAGATCGACGGCCCAGGTCGACGGACCGCGCTGCTCGATCTTCAGGTGCCGGCGCGAAACGCCTGGATCCTCGATGGGGATGTCGGTTTCGGCAGAACGCCCCAGCACGATGCTGGGATGGTTTAGCGCGTACCGTTGGCCGGCGATGTCGAGCACCGGCTGTCTCTTGGGCGTTTCGCGTGGGGGAGCGGTTGGCGCCGGCGGTGCAGCAGGAGCCTGGTGCACCTCGGGGGCGGAAGCCTCCGAGGTGGTTGCATCGATTTCGAAGCCTCCCGGCTTAAGCTCACTGTCCTTGCGAAAATTCACTTCCACCGCGCCCTGCAGGGTGTACCCCTGGCTCTTGGCGTGTTCCAGCGCAGTGGTGCACAGCTCCCTGGCCAGGGGGGCTCCCCATTCCCGGGCCCGGGCGAAGTCCTGGTCCGAGAGGCGAATGATGAAGTGGTTCGGTGCGAGAGTTCGTGCCTGTGAAATGGTCAGTGATTTCGCATCCATTTGGTTGCGCAAGCGCGAAGCGATCTCCACCGGTTTGACCTCGGAGCTGCCGGCGCCGCGGAAGACGCTGGTGACGAGCTTTTCAAGTCCACGTTCAACATTGTCAATAAGACCCATCGCTTCGCTCCCTTCCTGGTTCAAACGCGTGCTGTTGCACGGTTATTGGCATGGCGTCGCAGAGCCTGGTTGCCTTGCGCCTTGTTCGATACTACTTGTCTTGGATTTTATGTGGGGCTCATTGTGGTGAAACCGGCCTATTGTTCTGCAACGAACGGGCACTTCCAAAGGTTGCTGCAACGTGGGCCTGATCACAAGGATCTTTTCGATTAGTTGATCTGGGTACCCCGTGTATATGATTGATCTCGCTGTTGAAGTCATTGACGAAAACAGTAGTGAATATGCGCGAGTGGCGGAATTGGTAGACGCGCTGGCTTCAGGTGCCAGTGCTCGCAAGGGCGTGGGGGTTCAAGTCCCCCCTCGCGCACATATGGAAAATGTCCCCCCGGTCTTTGGCCGGGGGGACATTTTGGTGTTAAGGGTGCGAATCACGGGAACGTACGGAAACTGTTCCCGGACCTCGTTGAAGGCCGGTGGTGCGCTTGTCCGCCGGTCCGCCCACGGACGCCTACAGGCTTGGAAACGTGTGCACGGGGAGCACCAGCGGGCCCCTTTGGCGCCCGAGGCTACGTGGTCGGGCGTACCCGGCGTAAACCCGGGTGTCCAAGGACATTTGCGGGTTGCTCGGGTGGGATTGGGTCTGAAAGCCGTGGGGAGAGGGCGCATGTGATGCAATCTGCGGCGATTTGGGGGCGTGGGCCTTGTTACCATGCATAGACTGGGAGTCGTTCGAGCTTTTCCTTAGGCAAAGAAGCATGTAGGAACAGGAGCAGTCGGCATCATGGCGTCTCAGGCACCGCACCAGAACGTTTCATTTCCGTCCGAAGGGCAGACGGCACACGGATACCTTGCGCTCCCCGAAGCCGGCAAGGGGCCCGGGGTCATCGTCATCCAGGAATGGTGGGGACTGACTGACCACATCCGCGACGTCGCTGATCGCCTGGCTTCAGAGGGCTTTGTCGCCCTGGCTCCGGATCTTTTCGGTGGTTCGGTGACCCACGATGGCCAGGAAGCAGCGGAAATGATGTCCAAGCTGCCCGTGGAAGTCGCTGCGAAGCTGCTTGCCGGTGCACTGGACTACCTTTTGGGCCTGGACTCGGTGAACAGCTCCACCGTGGGGACCATTGGATTCTGCATGGGAGGCGGCTTTGTACTGGCCTTGGCGGCCCAGCAAGGAGAGCGGGTCTCTGCCGCGGTTCCCTTCTACGGCGTCGGCCAGGGGGTGCCGGAGAGCTACACCGGGGTGCGGGCCAAGATCCAAGGTCACTACGCCAATGCTGATTCCATGTACCCGGTGCAGCAGGCGCACACCCAGGAAGAGCAGATCCGCCGGGAATCGGGAGCCGAGGTCGAGTTCTACTACTACGACGCAGATCATGCGTTCCACAATGACGAGAATCCGGCGGGCAACTACCGCCCCGAGGCTGCGCGTGTGGCGTGGGGCAGGGCCGTGGACTTCCTGCGGCAGAATGTTTCCTAAACCAATTTTTACACCCATCACCGGTCGCCGTAGGCGGCCACACTACAAGGAGCGTCAGAACATGGCAGAAATTATCATCGTCGGTGTTGACGGTAGCGAAACAGCTCAGCGCGCCGCCGAACGTGCAGCACGCCTCGCCTCCGACATGGATGGCGAGCTGGTCGTCGTGACGGCTCACACCTCGGACAACACCGAAGTCGTGAAGATCGGCACCGACACCTGGATCCTGGACGACGCCGAGCAGGCCGGGAAGGTTGCTGAGCAGTGCGCGACTGGTCTGCGGATCGCCGTACCGAACGCGAAGATCACCGCAACGGCAGCCCACGGCAAGCCGCAGGAAGTGCTGGTCTCGGAAGCCGAGCGCCTGAAGGCCACGCTGATCGTGGTCGGCAACGTCGGCATGAAGGGCCTCGGACGGGTGCTTGGTTCCGTGGCCACCTCCGTGGCACACGCGGCCCCGTGCGATGTCTACATCGTCAAGACCGTCAAGAAGGGCGCCAAGTAGTCAGCGCAGAAAATTGATTCGTGGTTAGCTGCGGTCGCCCTTGGCGGCCGCAGCATCACGCACACGCTTTTCTTCTGCACGGACCGCGGCCAGCGAGGCACGCTCTTCCTGCAACCACACCGGGCGGTCGGCCAGCAGCTCATCGATCTGCGCGGTGGTCAACGCGTCGGTGATTTCCGCGCGCGCCAAGCCCGAGATCGAGACGTTCAGCTTGTGGGCAACCACGGGGCGCGGGTGAGGGCCCTTGGCCCGTAATTCCTCGAGCCATTCCGGCGGGGTGGTCAGCAGTTCGTTGAATCCCGCCCGGGAAAGTGGTTCTTCCTGGAACTCGGCCGGGGCTGCGGGCAGGTAGATGCCCAATTTCTTCGCGGCTGTCGCCGGCTTCATGTTCTGTGTGGTTTTCTCGCTCATACGCCCAAGCGTACCGGTACGCTGGGGTGGTGACAGGACTAAAAATCGCCTATGTACCGGGCGTCACGCCCGGCAAGTGGCTAACCAGGTGGAACGAACGTTATCCACAGAACCCCCTGCAGGCCCAGCGCTATGACGGGACCGAGATCCTGGCGCGCCTGCATGAAGGTGAATCGGACGTCGTCTTCGTCCGCTTCGCCACCGGCGCCTCGCCCAAGACCCCGTCGGTCCACGTGATCCCGCTCTACGACGAGCAACAAGTCGTTTGCGCCGCCAAGGACCACGACATCGAGCTCTATGACGAGACCGTGCCCTTTGAAGAGCTGGCAGGGGAGAGTTTCCTCGACCTTGCCGAGTATCCCAAAACCGCCGGCGGGACGGCCATGGCCATGGAGGTATGTTCCTCGGGCGCCGGCCTGTTGGTGCTTCCCTTGGGGGTTGCGCGCCTGCACAACCGCAAGGATGTCGTGCACAAGGAGCTGACAGGTGTCCCCACCACGAGCATCGGCATCGCCTGGTTGGCTCCGGCCGGGGACGATCCCGCCGACCCCGTGATCGAGGAATTCATTGGTGTGGTGCGAGGGCGTGGGGAAAATTCCTCCCGCCAAGCCTCCGTGGCCCAACGCCAGCAGGAGCAGGCAGTCGAAGCACGCAAGAACCGGCAAAGTGCTTCGACCGAGGCGACCAAGACCGCAAAGTCCGCGAAGTCCGCGAAGAAGAAGTCCGGTGCACGCGCAGGAAAACCGGGAGCTAAGCGCGGGGCAAAACCCGCGCCCCGGAGCAACAAACGCTGATCCGTCGCGTGGACCCCGGGGAGGTGGGGGGCCTTGTGGGCGTGCCAACGCGGCACCCGCACGCCAAACATGAGACGCTGGTCTCAAAAGCTAGCCATCTAGGGAGTGCACATGGATTTCGGGACGTACAAGACATTGCTCGTGGAGCATCGCGAAAAAGCGCTGTTGGTGACCATCAACCAGCCTGAGTCGATGAACGCACTGGCCGCTGCCGTGGTCGAAGACCTGCACGCGCTCACCGGAGTGCTGGCGCGACTGGGCACCGACGCCAACTGGCCGGTGCGCGGCATCGTCATCACCGGTTCCGGCCAGAAGGCCTTCGTCGCGGGGGCCAACATCGTGGAAATGAACCAGATGGACCCCGACGCGGCCTTGGCCTACGGAAAACGCATGCATGATGTCACGCTGCGCCTCGAGGCCCTGCCGGTCCCCGTGATCGCAGCAGTGAACGGTTTCGCCCTGGGCGGCGGCTGTGAACTGGCGATGGCGTGTGATTTCCTTTACGCCTCGGCGAACGCAAGCTTCGGTCAGCCGGAAGTCAACCTCGGCCTGGTGCCGGGCTTTGGCGGATCCGTACGCCTGCAGCAGCGAGTGGGCATCGGCATGGCCCGCGAACTGATCTACACCGGACGACGCATCAAGTCCGACGAGGCGTTGCGCATAGGGCTGGTCAACCGGGTACTCGATGACAACGAGGCGCTGTTGGAGGCCGCTTTGGCTACAATTGCCGAGATCGCCTCCAAGGCGCCCACGGCGGTTTCGAACGTAAAGAACGCCATCAACGAGATCGCCGGGTTGAACGTTGCGGACGGATTGGAAGCCGAGGCCCGTTCCTTCACGAAGGCCTTCGAAACCGAGGACTCCGTGGTGGGTCGGGCGGCCTTCGTGGCCAAGTCGACCCCTGACTTCCCGGGCCGCTAGTGGGCCATACAGTGGTGCCGACGCGGCACCCCTACGGTGCGCACGCCAGCCAGTACGCCGAGCTGTGGGTCCCCGAGAACCGGGTGCACCCGGTAATCGCAATCATCATCCACGGGGGGTTCTGGCGGCAGGCCTACGGTGCGGAACTCGGTCGTCCGCCGGCCGCAGACCTGGCAGAGCACGGAATCATCTCCTGGAACCTAGAGTACCGGCGTACCGCCGGCGGAGACGGCGGCTATCCGGAAACCTTCCTGGATGTCGCCGCCGGAATCGACGGGCTCGATGCGGCCCTCGGAGCAGCCGGGATCGCGGACGGCCCGCGGGTCGCACTGGGGCACTCCGCCGGTGGACACCTGGCGTATTGGGCTGCCGGACGGTTGCTGCTGCCGGATGGCGCACCGGGGTCCCAGGTCCGAGGCGGCCGCGGCCTGGACGGCGTGGTGTCGCAGGCCGGGGTGCTGGACCTGCACCTTGCGCACGGCATGGGCCTGAGCAATGATGCCGCTGGCGAACTGATGGGCACCACTCCCGAATCCGATCCCGCAGCCTGGCAGCTGGCCGATCCTGCAGCCGGCGAGCTGGCCCGGGTGCCGATGGTGATGCTGCACGGACGCCAGGACGGCAATGTCCCCGTTTCATTGGCACGATCCGTCGCGATGCGTGCCCGGGAAGCCGGTGTGCCGGTGTCCTACCGGGAATTCGACGGGGACCACTACGGGCTGATCACCCCGGGTGACCCTGCGTGGGAGGCAAGCCTCGCGGCACTGCTGGAACTCGGTGGCGCCGCTGCCTCGGGTTAGTCGCGGCACACACTGCCGGTCCTAGGGCTACCGACCGGTATATTGGACTCGATGCCCCAACTAAGAATGAGGAGTCCGATGTGCTGACGGTCATAGGCGAGGCCTTGGTCGACGTGCTTTCCGGCGGGATCAGCGCGCCACGTTCCTTCGTGGGTGGAAGCCCGCTGAACGTCGCCGTCGGCCTGGCCAAACTGGGGCACCCCGTCACGTTCATCGGACGCTGGGGTGAGGACGAGTACGGACAGATGATCCAGCACTCGTTGAACACCAACGACGTGCGCTACATTTGCGGTCCCGACGACGCCCCGACCTCGACGGCACGCGGCACCCTGGATCCCGTGGGAGCTGCCAGCTACACCTTCGAGGTGCACTGGGACCTGCCCGAGCTCCCCGCGCACACCCCGGCGTTGGCCGATGCCCAGCTGGTGCACACCGGCTCGCTGGCCACCTTGCTGGAGCCCGGTGCGTCCAAGGTGCTGCGGTTCATCGAGGCCGCCCGTCCGCACGCCACCATCTCCTACGATCCCAACATCAGGTCCTCGCTGATCACCGACCACGCCCGGGCCGTCGCGGACGTCGAGCGTTTCGTTGCTCTGGCAGACGTGGTGCGGGCCTCGGACTCGGACCTGGAATGGCTCTATCCCAACCGCCGCGTGGCCGACACCGCGGCCGCCTGGCTTGATTTGGGCCCCGCAATGGTCGTGGCCACGTATGGCTCCGGCGGCCCCTGGGGCCTTGTGAAGGCCGGCACGGCGCGCACCGAGGCACCGGTTGTCGACGTCGCGGACACCGTGGGCGCCGGGGACTCGTTCATCTCCGCGATGATCTCCGCCCTTGAGGTCCGTGGGCTGCTGGGCAGCGCCAAGCGCGAAGCCCTGCACAAACTGGACACCGAGACGCTGCGCGAGGTCCTGGACTATGCCGCACGCGCCGCCGCCATCACCGTCTCGCGGCCCGGGGCGAACCCGCCCACCGGCCAAGAAATCTCCTAGCCAGGACTCACAGGGGAGGAATCGGACATGGATGTGCGACTTATCGCCAGCGATCTGGACGGAACGATCATCCGTGCCGACGGGAGCATTTCCGCGCGCACCATCAAGGCCTTCGGCGCTGCACGCGATGCGGGGATCCACATCGTGTTCGTCACCGGGCGTCCGGTTCGCTGGCTCGAGCCGGTGCGCCGTGCCTTCGGCCACCTTGGCACGGTGATCTGTTCCAACGGGGCGGTGCTCTACGACCTGGAAGCCGAAAAGCTGCTCAGTGCCGCAACCATTGCACCGCAGTCGTTGCTCAGTGCGCGCGAACTCATCCTGCACGCCGAGCCTTCGGCGACATTCGCCGCGGAAACCACCCTCGGCCTGCACCTGGGACAGGGCTTCGCCGACGATTCGGCGGCCCAGCGGCTCGGGGAATTCCAATCTCTGGACCTGCGCTCGGCCCAGTTGGCCACCGACGGAGTGGTGAAGTTCCTGGCAAAGTCCCGCACCCGGGGATCCGATGACTTCATGGCCGCCATGGAACCGGTTCTGGGACGCCTTGTCTCGGTGACCCATTCCGCTTTCGACGTGGCATTGCTGGAAATGGCGCACGTGGATGTCAACAAGTCCGTCGCCTTGGGCGCCTATGCCGCGGGTCTGGGGATATCGGCGGACCACGTGGCTGCCTTCGGTGACATGCCCAACGACCGGCAGATGCTTGCCTGGGCCGGCCATGGGTACGCGATGGCCTCGGGACACCCGGCTGCCTTGGCCGCGGCCGCGTACCGGGCTCCGGGTGTCGAACAGGACGGGGTTGCCAGGATCCTTGAAGATCTGCTCGCCGGCCGTACGCGGCAAACACGCTAGCAAAGACAGTGGTGCACCCATACGATCGTTTCAAGTGAGCACCTACTTCGGGAGACGGACATGCAGAGCCAACCACGGGTCGGAACGGCACCGTTCCTGCGCAACACCGCAGGGTGCCCCCTGGAGGGATTTCCGCTGGCGTTCTCCCACCGCGGGTTCGCCCCCGATGGCGAGGAAAACACGGTAAAGGCGTTCGCCGCGGCTCACCGCCTGGGGTTCAAGTACCTGGAGACCGATGTCCACGCGAGCAAGGACGGGGTGTTGATGGTTTATCACGATGACGACCTGCTCCGTCTTGCCGGGGACCGGCGCAAGGTCTCAGATTGCACCTGGGCCGAACTTTCGGAATTGCGGGTGGCTGGGGAGGCGATCCCCACCTTTGATCAATTGCTGGAGACCTTCGGGGACTCGCACTTCAACGTGGATGTCAAGGAACCTGGGGCTGCGAGGCTTTTGGCCAATGCGATCAACCGCCATGGCGCTCGCGACAGGGTCTTGGTGGCCGCGTTCAACGGGTTGCGCCGGCGCAAGTTCCAACAATTGCTGGCCGCCTCGGCCCCTGGTTCACCGATTGCTGCAAGCCCCGGAGTGCTGGGGGTCGGCGCCGCAACCCTGCTGGGCCGCATAGTGCCGCTGCCCGGTGCCCTCTACCGCAACGTCGATGCGCTGCAGGTTCCGGAGAAACAAGGCGCGGTCCGCGTGGTGAGCCCGAAGTTTATTGACCATGCCCACTCCGCCGGACTGCAGGTGCATGTCTGGGTCATTAACGAGGCTGCGCAGATGCACCGGCTGCTCGACATGGGTGTCGACGGGATCATGAGCGACCGGGCCGATGTCCTGGCCGGGGTCATGGATGAGCGCGGCTATTGGCCCCAAAGCGGCGGTTCGGGCACCGATCACGCCTAGTCGGCGCCGGCGGATGGTGTGATCGGGCTCAGGCCGTGGCACTGGCCAAGGACGCCAGCGGCTCCAAGACCATCGGGGCCCAGCGCAGCATCGTGGGTTCATCGGCCTCGGCCAGCAATTGCAACCAGGTTTCATGGGTGTGCAGCGGTGAAATGCGGATGGCCGGTGCGACCAATTCATATAGTTCATCCGGTGAGCCGTAGTCGCTCCATGCGCCAAGATACGCACCGATGGCCTGGATGATCCGGGGGTCGTCGGCCGAGGTACGGAAATCGATTTGCATCCGTTCCACCGGCCTGGCCAGCGAGGCGAAAGGATGCGCCCAGTGTGCATCGCCCAGGTTCAGGATCCGGGGAGCGTTGCTTTCGTCCGTGGGCGCAAAGACCCTGCGGCGGTCGAAGGACCCGTGCTCCAGGCTCAACGGGATTGCCCCAGCGGAGAGCTGTGCACAGGCCTCTTCGATGTCCTTGAAGGCAGCGAAGGCGTGATCGGCATCGCGGGTCGTAATGCCCAGCGGGTGGCCGGCCGGCAGCGAAGCATGCAGGGTAAGCGCGTTGTTGAATTCGTCGGGAATCCGCGCCGGATCAAGGATCTGCAACCCGGCATCAAAGAGAGCTTCCTCGCAGTCGACGACCTCGCGTTGAAGCTCACCCAGGGCGCCGAGGGCACGCGCCCACATCAGGGGGGTGGTGGCCAACTCATCGAGCGTGGCACCGTAGTCGGGGCTGAGCATCCAGCCGCGCTCCGGGTTGATGGCCAGCGGCATGACCAAACGTTCGGGTACCAGTGCGGCGGCCACGGCGCTCACCGGCGGCTCGAATAATTGCCCGGGTGCCACCGCCTTGAAGTAGAGCAGCCCGGACGCCGTGGGCACCCTCCGGTGCACAGCGCGGATGGACGAAGAACCGTTCTGAAGTGGGCCTATGCGTTCGATGGAATATGCCTCGCAGGCCATGTCAATCCATGCGAGCACCTCTGCACGCCAATTGTCTTCGGTCCAAGTCTTAATCCAGTCAGCCACGTCCTCCATCGTAACGAGTCAAGCGTCGACTTTGCTGGGAGAGGACCTAGGCAAGATGCCGCGCCGGGATCCAAAGGCCCGGGATTCTGCCGCCTAGCCCTTTGCGGAACCTGCCATCAGCCCGCGAACGAAGTAGCGCTGCAGCGCGAAGAACACTGCCAGGGGCACGATCATCGCCACGAACGCCCCGGCGGTGAGCAGGTGCCAGTCCTGTCCCCGGCTGCCGGTGATCTCGGCCAAAAGCTTAGTGATCGGTGCGACCGGACCGTCGGCAAATATCAATGCCACCAGCAGGTCGTTCCAGACCCAGAGGAACTGGAAGATGGAAAAAGCGGCAATCGCCGGGGCTGTCAGCGGCAGCACGATCCGGAAAAATATCTGTCCGTGGCTTGCACCGTCGACCCGTGCCGCCTCGATGATCTCATTGGGGATCTCGGCGATGAAGTTGTGCAGCAGGAAGATCGCCAGAGGCAGGGCGAAGATGGTGTGTGCGATCCATACCTGCGCATACCCGGCCGAACCAAACGCCCCAATGACCGGGACGCCGAAGAGCTCCCCGGCGGCAAAGAGTCGAAGCAACGGCACCAAGGCCATCTGGATGGGCACGATCTGCAGTGCAAAGACGAGCACGAAGACCAGGTCCCTGCCCGGGAAACGCATCCACGCGAAGGCGTAGGCGGCCATGGTGGCCATCACCAGCGGGATCACCGTTGCCGGCAAGGTGATGGCGATCGAGTTGATGAACGACCCTGCCATGGTCAGCTGGGTATTCCCGGCCTGTAGTACCGCGGTGTAGTTATCGGTGGTGAAGCCCCAGTTCTCAAAGATCGTCCACCAGCCGGTGGTGCGGACCTGCTGCGCCGGCCGGAAGGATGAAACCAGCAGGCCGATGGTCGGGATGGTCCACAGCGCGGCAATGACAAGAGCTGCCAAGGTGGCCCAGCGGTTGGTCAGCCGCGTCTTGGCCAGGGAGGCCGCCTTGCGGCGTTGGGGCCGCTGCCCGTCCTTGGGCACCTTGGCACCTGGTTGGATCGTGGTCAGCGTGGACATCAGCGCAGCTCCCTTTGCCGTTTGATCTGTCGGGCGTTGTAAATGACGATGGGCATCACCATGACGAACAGGATGACGGCGAAAGCGGCCGAGCGGCCACCTTCGAAGTTCCGGAACTGCGTGTACATCTCGTTGGCGATCACCGAGGTGTCGTTGGCGCCGGCCGTCATGGTGCGGACGATGTCAAAGACCTTCAGGGACGCGATCGAGATGGTGGTCAGCACGACGACCAGCGAGGACCGGATTCCCGGAAGGGTCACGTTGAAAAAACGCTGCCAACCGTTGGCTCCGTCCAGCTCTGAGGCTTCGAGCTGCTCGATCGGAACCGCCTTGATCGCCGCGGAGAGGATCACCATGGCAAACCCCGTTTGAACCCAGATCAGCACCACGATCAGCGCCAAGGTGTTCCACGGCTGTTGCTGCAGGAACTGGACGGGGGATCCGCCGAGCCAGACGATCAGCTGGTTCAGCAAGCCGATCTGCTCGGCGTCGGCCGGACGGGCGGTGTAGACGAAGCGCCAAATGATGGAGGCACCGACGAAGGAGATCGCCATCGGCATGAACACCAGGATCTTGAAGAACTTCTCCCCGCGGGACTTGTCGATGAACACCGCGTAGGCCAACCCGGCAATCGTTGACACGGCCGGGGCCACAAGAACCCACGCCATGGTGTTGAGCACCGTGCGGATACCCGCCGGTTGGGTGAAGATCCAGGCGAAGTTCTCCAGCCCCACGAATTCGGTGCCGCGCGAATTCATGAACGATGCCATCGTGGTTTGGATCGTCGGGATCACCAGGCCTGCCACCAGCAGCAGCAATGCCGGGGACAGGAATCCCACCAGCGCGAAGACGTAGCCGGCACCGTGGCGCGAACGGTAGTCAAGGAAAAACAGGCCAAGGCCCAAGAATCCGGCGGCGATGATGGCCCATGTATAGGAATTCAGGATCGCGACCATCAGCAGCGGGAAGGCGACGCAGGCGATGGCCCGGATGATGGTGAACTTCTTTCCGGCCCGGGGTGCGAGCTCGATGAGGAAAAGCAGCAGGAGCACCACGGCCAGGAACACACCGATGATGATCGGGATCTGCGCCAGGGTGGGCATGGTGCTGAGCCATTGAAGGAAACGGGTCATGATGCCGGGTGCCGATCTGTCGACGGGACCGCGGGCAAATCATCCGGTCCCGTGGGGTCCGGGATGCGCGTTCGCGGTGGCGGTGCAGGAATTAGTAGGTTCACGTTCGAGGTGCTTGTGCAGCGACCGGGTGGATCCCCGATGGTGCCCCGGGCGGAACCGGGTCGGTGACAGCGACCCGGAGCCGCCCTGCGGCGCACCTCGTTTGGGGAACTACGACGAAGGCCAGCCGGACTCGATCGCCTTGAGCACGGTGTCGGTCTCGGATCCGTTGATCCAGTCGACCATGCCCTTCCAGAAGGAGCCCGCGCCCACCGAACCCGGCATCAGGTCCGAGGCGTCAAAGCGGAACGTCGTCGCCGGATCCTGCAGGATCTTTACTGCTTCCTGCAGGAGCGGGTCCGACGCGTTCGCCGGGTCCAGGCCCTTGTTGGCCGAGAGCACACCGCCAAGCTTGACCCGGGAATTGGCCCAGTCGGCGCTCGAGAGGTATTCCTGCACCTTGATGACCGACGGGTCATCGTTGAAGGCACCGACGATCTCGCCGCCACCGGTCACCGAGTTGCCTCCGGCCTCCATGGACGGGGTGACGAAGCCCCAGAGGTCAGCATCCGGGCCAACGGTGCCGCCGGCATCGGCGATGAAGCCACTGAAGAACGAGGCCTGGTGGTGCAGCGAGCATTTGCCGCTGACCAGTACATCGGCAACGTCACCGAAAGCGGTGGCATTGATGGAAGCCACGTCGCCGTATCCGGCATTGACGTACTTGGGATTCTTCAGGATCTTGCCGACCTCGTCGAACGCGGAGGCGATCTGCGGGTCGGTGAACTTCACGTCGTTGGACACCCACTTGTCATAGACGTCCTTGCCGCCCTGGCGCAACACCAGGTCCTCGACCCAGTCGGTGCCCGGCCAACCGGTTGCATCTCCGGAACCGAAGCCGGCGCACCATGGCGGTGCGCTCTTGTCCTTCTCGATCTGTGCCGTCAGGTCAAGGAGTCCCTGCCAGGTGTCGGGCACCTCGTAGCCCTTGTCCTTGAACTCGGAGGGCGAATACCAGACCCAGCCCTTCACGCTGGCCATCAACGGCGCCCCGTACAGTGTTCCGTCCACGGTGCCGTAAGCCGCCCAGTCCTCGGACCAGCCCGATTCGACGTTGGCCTTGACTCCGTCGGATGCCGGTTTAAGGAAGCCCCGGGTGGCCAAGTCGCCCAGCAGCCCCGGCTGGGGGAAGATTGCCAGGTCCGGCGCGTTTCCTCCCTGGGCGCGGACGGCGATCTGGGTCTCAAATTCCTTTGATGCCTCGTAGCTGATCTTGATGTTGTTTTCCTTGGACCAGTCGGCCCAGGATTTCTCAAGCAGCTCGGCCTCGGTGTCGGCGATGGTGCCGTACACCGTCACCTCGGCCTTGCCCTCGGCCGCCCCCGACTCGCTGCTGGCAGCCGTGGTTTCGGGAGCCCCGGGGCCACCTCCGCAACTTGTGAGAACCAGCGCAGCAGCGCCCAACGTCGCCAATGAGGCGTATACTTTTCCCCGTCGTGATGTGTTCATTATTCCTCCTGATCGGACCGGTAGGCACTGCCACCGGGGTACGTATAGGAAGGGGAATAAATGATCCGTCGGACGCGAGCTCCGCAGGATGCCCGGTTTCCGCTAGGGACAGATGCCTCGGCGGGAACTAAGCCCCCTGTGCTGGACCACCGAAATGTTCCCCCCATGAAGGCGAAGGGTCCGCACCGGCAACGGGTCGAAGCCCTTCTACTGCTCATCATCTATAGCGCGCATCCGCTTTTCAAGGGTTGAGGTCAACTATGTCGGACTCTTGAATAACGATTTGACTTGAAGTTATGGGCTGTCAGCGCCCACGGCCCCGAGGCACCAGGCTCCGTGGAGCATCCAAGATCACCGCCGGGGAGCCGTGGAACCATGCCCGTGGTTTCACTGGCGAGTTGATCTCTCGCTAGGCTTGGGGTATCCGGGTCGTTTCAGGCGCAAGGGTGGTGGCGCACGCTTCAGCCGGCTGAGTGATCCTCCGCGAGCGCGGGTGCACGGGGACAGGGACCCCTGAGGACCGCAGGTGAGCGCGGATCGCTGCACCTTGCCGCAGATCCAGGAGGCCCGGAAGCCGCCGACACAAAGAGATTGGGAATCAAACACGATGCGTGAAGCCCTCGCCACCGGAGCCCCCTACCGGCGCCGCGATTTCAAGGCCGTGCTTTTTGACCTGGACGGGGTGTTGACCCCCACGGCCGAGGTGCACCGCGTCGCTTGGGCGGAACTCTTTGACGGGTTTTTCGCCGAAGCCGGTATCACCCGCAGCTACACCCTCGAAGACTACTTCGCACTTGTCGACGGCCGGCCCCGCTACGAGGGCGTCGCCGCCGTGCTCGCCGATCGCGGGATCGAACTGCCATGGGGCAAGGACACCGACGCTCCGGGGACAACGAGCGTGTGTGCGCTGGGAAACCGCAAGAACACGGTGTTCCGCAAGATCCTTCACGAGACCGGCATCGAAGCGTACCCGGGATCGCTGGCATACCTGCGCCAGGTCCAGAAGGCAGGACTGGAGGTCGCCGTAGTTTCCTCCTCGCGCAACGCGGAGGAGGTGCTGGAAGCCGCCGGCCTGCGCGATGATTTCAGCGTCGTGATCGGTGGGCTGCAAGCCACCGCTCGCAACCTTGCGGGCAAGCCGGCCCCCGACACCTTCCTGGCCGCCGCCCGCGACCTGGGCTGGTCACCAAACGAATGTGTCGTTTTCGAGGACGCCGTCTCCGGTGTGCAGTCCGCCGCCGCCGGGGAATTCGGGATGGTGGTCGGTGTGGCCCGCGACCAGCCGGCGGAGGTGCTGCGCGCAGCAGGCGCCGACATCGTGGTGGCCGACTTGGATGAACTGGTCAGCCAGAAGGCGCGCGACGACTTCGAGCTGGACACCTGGTCTTACACGCGCGTGCATCCGCGTCCCATCGACCCCTCGGTTGAACGGACGATCTTCTCGCTGGGCAACGGCTTTTTGGGCATGCAGGGGGACTCCCTGGGAACCGGGGAATCAACCGAGGGCATGTTCATCAACGGACTGCACGAAACCTGGAAAATCCGCCACGCCGAATCGGCATTCGGGCTCGCTGAGACCGGGCAGACGATGGTTCCAGCGCCCGATGCGCGCACCGTACGCGTCTACATCAACGACGAGGCGCTAGAAATCGGACGCACCGAGATCCTCAAGGACGAACTGCGGGTGGACTTCAAGGACGGCACCCTGGTCTCCGACACCACCTGGCGCACGGCCGAGGGACACCGGGTGCTGGTGCGCACCCGTTCCATGGTCTCGTTCACCGAACGCCACCTGGCACTGTTCCGCGTCACCGTGCGGCTGCTGGACGCCCCGGCCCACGTCTTCGTCCAATCGGCGCTGGTCGGTCAATCACGCACCCGTCCGGTACCGACCCCCGCAGAGGCCGATGCCCGCGAGGGGGCCTTCGACCCGCGCAAATCAGTGAAAAGCGAGATGGGATCCCTGATGCCCGGGGGAACCCGCGAGGAGGATGGGGTCTTCGCACTGAGCTACTACGTGCGAGGCTCCAACATGTCCGTTGCCGCGGCGATCGCGCACGAGACCCGCATTGCCGGGGGCACCACCGAGTTCACCGAGCACTCCACGGTCACTGACGATCGCGTCGAACACACCGTTTCCGCCTACCTGGAGAAGGATGAGGCGCTGCACATCGACAAGTTCGCCTCCTTCCACACCTCCCGGCGGCACGACACCGCAGAGATGCTCACCCGTTGCGTGCGGGCCCTTCACCACCTGGTGCCGCGCGGCGCCGACGATCTTTTCTGGGAGCAACGCGAGTTCCTCGATGCGTTCTGGGAAGCCTCCGACGTGGTGGTCCACGCCCATCCGTTGTTGCAGCGCGCGATCCGCTGGAACCTCTTCGCCTTGGCCCAGGCCTCGGCACGCTCCGACGGGCTGGGGATCTCTGCCAAGGGGGTCTCCGGCAACGGGTATTCAGGGCACTATTTCTGGGACACCGAGATCTACGTGCTTCCGTTTTTGACCTATACGAACCCGCAGTGGGCCCGCAATGCGCTGCGTGCCCGGGTGGCGATGATCCCCGCTGCCCGGCGGAGGGCGGCCACCCTGAACGAGCACGGGATCCTCTTCCCGTGGCGCACGATCAATGGCGAGGAGGCCAGCGCCTACTATCCGGCGGGCACCGCGCAGTACCACATCAACGCGGACGTGGTGTATTCATTGGCCCGCTATGTGGGAGCCAGCGGCGACACCGGGCTGCTGCTGGCCGGCGGGGCGGAAATCGTGGTGGAAACCGCACGGTTGTGGAACTCGCTGGGGTTCTGGCGCGAGACCAGCTCCGGTCGCACCTTCCACATCCACGGGGTCACCGGTCCCGACGAGTACACCGCGGTGGTCAACGACAACACCTTCACCAACGTGATGGCGCGCTTCAACCTGAACTACGCAGTGCGCCTGATGTCCTATCTGGCCACAGATTTCCCCGATGACTATGCGCGCATCGTCGATGAGCTGGTGATCTCCGAAACCGAGATGAGGGACTGGGCCGAGGCGGCCGAGGCGATGTTCATCCCGTTCTCCGAATCCGTGGGCATCCACCCGCAAGACGCAGGGTTCCTGAACCGAGAGGTCTGGGACGTGCCCGGGACCGGGGCAGAACACCGCCCGCTGTTGCTGCACTTCCACCCGTTGGTGATCTACAGGTTCCAGGTGCTCAAGCAGGCGGACACGGTGCTTGCCCTGTGGCTGCGTTCCTCGGACTTCACGGCCGAGCAGAAACGTGCCGACTTCGACTACTACGATCCGCTGACCACGGGGGATTCCACGCTCTCGGCAACGGTCCAGGCGATCCTTGCGGCGGAGGTCGGGTACGGGGACCTGGCTTACGACTACTTCGAGCACGCGTTGAACGTGGACCTGCTGAACCTGCACGGCAATGCCGCCGACGGGGTGCACGTTGCCTCCACAGGCGGAGTCTGGGCGGCTCTTGTCTATGGCTTTGCCGGGTTGCGCGACGACACCGGCTCCTGGCAATTCGATCCGCGCCTGCCCGCGGGATGGGACGGGTTGGAGTTCAACTTGCGCCGGAACGATGCCTCGGTGCACTTCCACCTCACCATCGATA
Organism: Paeniglutamicibacter antarcticus; assembly: GCF_039544305.1. NCBI lineage: Bacteria > Bacillati > Actinomycetota > Actinomycetes > Micrococcales > Micrococcaceae > Paeniglutamicibacter > Paeniglutamicibacter antarcticus. The sequence continues at coordinate 4,432 of NZ_BAABLK010000029.1, read as the reverse complement.
CCTTTAGCGCGTCGCTGCGTTCCGGCGAGGAGAAAATCTCCTTCTCGGTGCGCGGGGAGGAGTGCTCGGTGAGTCCCGAGGACCCGGAATTCACCATCAAGTTGCACGGGCAGGGCCCGGTGCTCGAGGGGGAGCCACACATCGAGGCGGTGTTCGCGCTGCAGCGCGATGACGGATCCCCGTTGATCTCCAGCAAGAAACTGACCCGCGACGAAGAGCTGGCCAAGGAGCCTCCGATCACCATCATCAACTAGCGCCTCCATCCTTGGCTGTCGGCGGGCCAAACCATCGGCCCCGGGATCCGGCCGGCTCATACCCCGAGGGATGCTTCCGGTCGTTTTGCGAAGTGCCCTGCATAATGGTTCCACTTGCCTATCGGCCTCCGCCACTGGCCCAATGGGTCACGGAGCGCCCGGCGGGGCCATGCTCGCTGGTTGGTTTTGGGCTAGAGCTCAAAGTCGAAGTCGAGCTTGTAGCGATGGGTGCCGTCGTCCTCGATGGTGAGGTGCAGTTCCCCGGTGATGCCCTCGAGCGATCCGCGGCCCGACCCGGGCACCACCACGTATTGGAGCGCTTGCTTGCCGCCGTGCAACGCACCGGACTGTTGCAGTGCGAAGCCTCCGTCCATGCCGTTGAGGCTGCCCTGGACGGTTTCGATCGCCACGTAGCCTGCCTCACCGGCCTGCGGGTTGCCGAGGGAGAGCATGATGCCCGCTGCTGTGGCCTCAAGACCTCCCCGGAAGGTCTTGGTGAAATCGAACCGGTCAACTTGTTCCTCGACTTCCGGCGGTGCCGGAGCCATGTTTACTTNAGCTTTCGCGCGGAAATGGTTGCCGGCCACTATGCGTAAAGCGGCCGGCCGCCGCTACAGTGGACGCCATGACCGGAGGCTTGGGTACGGCCGATGTGGTGGTCATTGGTGCCGGGGTGATCGGCCTGAGCATCGCCGTTCGGCTGCTCGAAACCGGCCGATCGGTCACCGTGCTCAGCGACCGCGAACCCCTTGAAACGACCTAGCCCACCGCCGGGGCGATGCTCGGCATCACGGGTACCGCGCCGAATGATCCCGCGACCCGTTGGGCGTAGGTCACCAAAGCGACATTCGAGCAGCTTGCCCGGGACCCCGCCTCGGGAGTGCACCGGGTGCACGGGCGCATCGTCACGGACTTCGCCGAACAGTCACCCCCGTGGGCAAGGGTGCTCCCGGATTTCCGTGAGCTCTGCGCGGCGGAACATCCCGGGTTCCGCAGCGGAATGGCACTTACTCTTTCGTTCGCGGACATGCCCACCTACCTTGGCTACCTCCACGGCAGGTTGAGGGCCGGTGGCGGCCAGCTCGAGATCCGGCATGTTGGCGCTTTAACGAGGTTGCTGGCGGCCCTCCGCCGACGCAGGGTTGACCGCGACGCGGGGAGTACACGTTCTGGTAAGCAACGTCGGGATCGATGAATTCCAGATGGAGGCGGTCGCCGAATCCACTTGGACCAACATCTTTCCCTACGAGTCCCACGTCGTCCTTGGCGGTGCGGCACTTTCCGAGGGGGACCACCGGAGCAGGATGTGGCCGCAGGCATCCTGACCTGGGCAATTGAGGTCGATCCCCGGCTCGCCGACGCGACGGTTCTTGGGCGGCAAGCCGGATGGAGGCCAACACGGCACAGCCCCCGGGTGGAGCTTGAGAATGTTGGCGGGACACCGTGCGTGCATGCCTACGGACCCGGCGGGATCTGCGTGACCGTCTCCTGGGGCGTAGCCGAGGACGTCCTGGAACTGCTGGATCGATAGGCACTAACCCCGATGGCCGGCTACCCCGGGAACGGGCCGTGCTGCTCCACGGGCTGTGGTCACCAAGTGACGTCCGAGATCGCCTCGGCCACGCGCCCAACGATCTTTTTGCGGGCATCCTGGCCGATCCTGGTCGGCAGCAGCGGATACACGTGAATCTGGCCATCGATCTCGATGAACTCGACATCGACACCTGCGGTGGTCGCCTTGGCTGTGAAGAGCTTGCTGTCGGGATTCAGGATGTCGCGGGTTCCGGAGAAGATGGTGATGGGGCCCAGGCCCTCCAGGCTGCCTTCGAGCGGACTGACGACGGGGTCGAGCACGTCTAAGGTGCCTTTCCAGAGATCGATAAAGACCTTGGCCCCCTCGGTCCCGAGCCATGGGTCGCTCGGCTGAACAACCTGGATCTGCGGATTCGTCATGGACAGGTCAAGCGCGGGGGAGATGGCGATGGCCCGTGGCAGCGTGAGACCGTGGATATCGCGAAGCCGCAGGAGGGTCGAGAGCACGATCTGCCCGCCGGCGGAGTCTCCGGCGAGAACGGTGGGACCATGGGCCCGGGTGGATTCCAGGACCTCTGCGCTGACCCCTTCGACGACCTCCCGGGCGCTCCCAAAGGGAACCAAGGGGTAGATGAGGACCTTGACGGTGATCATGGCCTCGGCGGCGATCTGGGCGGCGAGTTGCCAGTGCTGCGGTGCGATCTCGTTGACCCAGCCGCCGCCGTGGACATAGACCACACTTCCGCGGGCAGTGCTGTTGCGCGGGATGAGGGTGTACACGGGCCATCCGGTCTCATTGCGCGCAGCGGAGATGGCAACGTCGGACCTCAACCGCCGGGGCGGTCCGTAGGACGTTGGGCGCAGTGTGCGTTGATGCAGACGTCTCCGGGCACCCGGGGCGGAGCGAAACGGTGCGTTGGCCCTGCTTGCCCTCAGGACGAACGGAATGAAACGTTCGGGAAGGTTCATGGGGAGGTACTCCGGCTTCGATTCGGGGGACGGGTGATCTGCAAAACGAGCAGGGCCTCGTCCCCGGTATGGAACTCCTGCCCTGCCCTCGTTCGGCCTTGGTGTGGTGGAAAACGACCCTAGCCCAGCTTGGAGTGCGCGGCCCCGCTGGTTTCCTCGAGGTCCGTCGGCTCGGTTCCGCGCGCCCTGGCGATGGAACGCATCAGGTGGAAGACCACCAAGGTGGCGGCGGTGCCCAAGGTGATGCCGCCGAAGCTCATGTTCCCTACCGACAGGACATTGCCGCCGAAGAGCGCAATGGCGATGATGAGCCCGGTCCCGGCGGTCATCAGGTTGATCGGGTTGGAGAAGTCGACCTTGTTTTGCACCCAGAGGCGGGCGCCGACGATGGCGATCATCCCGTAGAGCACGATGCCCGCGCCGCCGGCGACTCCCGGGGGGATGGTGTTGATCAGCACCCCGAACTTCGGGAAGAACGCCAGCGCGATGGCCACGGAACCGGCGACCCAGTAAGCGGCCGTCGAATAGACGCGCGAGGAGGCCATGACGCCAATGTTTTCGGCGTACGTGGTGGTGCCCGAGCCCCCACCCATCCCGGCGATCATAGTGGCGGCGCCGTCGGCCATCAACGCCCGCCCGTTTACGTCGTCGAGTTCGCGCCCGGTCATCAGCGCCACGGTCTTCACGTGGCCGACGTTCTCGGCAATGAGCACGAACACCACCGGCAGGAAGAGGGTCAACGTGTCCAGGTGGAAGGACGGTGCGGCGAAGGAGGGCAGCCCGATCCAGGCGGCGTCGCCGATGGCGGAGAAATCGACCTGGCCCTGCGCCCAGGCGACCAGGTAGCCCACGATGATTCCCAGCAGGATCGAGAGGCGTCCGAGCATTCCGCGGAACGCCACCGTGGTGATGATGATCGCCAGCACCGTGGAGAACGTGGTCAGCGGCCAGGTGGTGATCTTCTCGGTGGTCGAGGTGGCAAGGTTGAGCCCGATGAGCGCGACGATGGTGCCCATGACCACCGGCGGCATCAGCGCGTGGATCCAGCCGGTGCCGGCCTTTTGCACGATCAACCCCACGATGAACAGCGCGGCTCCGGCCATCACGATCCCGCCCAGCGCCCCGCCCATTCCGTGGGTGGCCATCGCCCCGGTGACCGGTGCGATAAAGGCGAAGGAGGAACCCAAGTAGCTGGGGACCCGTCCGGCGGTGATGATCAGGAAAAGCAGGGTGCCGATGCCGGTGAACAGCAATGTGGTGGTGACGGGGAACCCGGTGATCGTGGGAACCAGCACGGTGGCACCGAACATCGCCATGACGTGCTGGACGCCCACCCCGATGGTCTGCGGCCAGGCCAAGCGCTCATCGGGGGCCACCACGGTGCCTGGACGGATTGTCTTGCCGTCCCCGTGCAGGGACCAGCCAATGCCTAAGCGGTTGCTCATGATGCGGGGATGCCTTCCGGGAGGGGCGGGAAAATGCCTGGGGATCAGCGATGTGCAAGATCCCCTCGTGCATTTTACCGCCCCCGCCACCGGGCCGCGACACCCCGTGTTGACTCATCTAAAGTGCGCGCGAAATGGGGCGCATGCCTCATTTGAGAAGTGCACGCGAAATCTCTGGCGCATGACCGGGCACCTTGGTGTGCTGGAGGGATGGGTTATGGGTTGACATTG
>NZ_BAABLK010000028.1:0-261384 GCF_039544305.1 Paeniglutamicibacter antarcticus | reverse complement strand
AGCCACAACGACGGCCTGCCCCCGGCAATAGCCATGGCCAATTTCAACACCCAAAACCAACAACAACCCGCTGCTGCCTAATCCAAAAGAAACTAAACAACTGTCTCAGATCCTTGACACACCTCAGTAGCTACCGAGTAGATCCCGCCCAGGTCCCCGACCAAGGCAAGGCGCCCAACGGCGTGGAGCCGCCCATCATGGACCAGGGAAGCGTACACCGACGGCGTCGCTGACAGGATTTCCCGGCATATCGCCTGTTCCCCGGCAGTATCGGGGCCTTCTACGCCCCAAAAGGCCTCGCACCACCGTGGACTTGCCTCATCGGCTAACTCGATCCGCTGATCGGGCTCCACGGTGCTCGCGTTGCCGCAACCCTCCAGGGGCAGGTACTGGACCAAGGTGGGTGAGAGGCGGCGGTATCCACGTTCGCACAGCCGCGCATCAAGATCCGGCGGCAAGGATTCGGGGCTGATGTGGAACACCGCAGGCAGCCCACGGGAAGCGTAGCGCCGTTCGACCTTGGCGATGCAAGCATCGAGGTCCCCGGGGGCGCTCGATGGCAACACGGAGTTCGCACGCTTGGTGACGCCACCGGAAAACCGGGCGATCCAGCCCCCAACGTTCTCTTCCTCAAGCGCCCTCCATCCCCTGGACATGGTTCTGTCCAGGGCGAGGGGTCTAGCGAACCGGGAAACCGGCTTCACGGATGGCGTCCTTGACCTGCTTGATCATGTCATCGGGACCGAAGTGGAAGATCGAGGCGGCGAGCACTGCGTCGGCGCCGGCGGCGATTGCCGGCGCGAAGTGCTCGGGTCCACCCGCCCCGCCGGAGGCGATGATCGGCACGCTGACCACCGCGCGCACCGCGCGGATCATTTCCAGGTCGAATCCGTCCTTGGTGCCGTCGGCGTCGATCGAGTTCAGCAGGATCTCCCCCACGCCGCGCTCGGCAGCTTCCTTGGCCCACGCAACGGCGCAGCGGCCGGTGCCGGTTCGTCCGCCGTGGGTGGTCACTTCGAAACCCGAAGCAACCTCCGGGTTCCCGGTACGTCGGGCGTCCAAGGAGAGCACCAGGACCTGGGAGCCGAAGCGTTCAGTGATCTCGTTGATGACCTCGGGGCGGTCGACCGCCGCGGTGTTGATCGAGGCCTTGTCCGCCCCGGCACGCAGCAAGCGATCGACATCCTCCACGGCGCGGACCCCGCCGCCGACTGTGAGCGGGATAAAGATCTCCTCCGCGGTCGTGGAGACCACGTCGTAGGTGGTTTCACGATTGCCCGAGGATGCGGTGACGTCCAGGAACGTGATTTCATCGGCACCTGCGGAGTTGTAGCGCTTGGCCAGTTCCACCGGGTCACCTGCATCGCGCAGCCCCTCGAAGTTCACTCCCTTGACGACTCGTCCGGCATCGACGTCGAGGCATGGAATGACACGGATCGCAACGGTCATGAGGGATCAACTCCTGCAAAAAGTGGTGGATTCGGTGTTCTGCTCATGGGGTGCTGCACCGTGAAGTGCGGCTGGCTAGATGCGGCAGGCGTGGATCTGGCTGACCAGGATGGCCCGCGCGCCCAGCTCGTAGAGCTCGTCCATGATGTTGTTCGTCTGGTTCTTCTTGACCATCGCGCGCACGGCGACCCAGTCGGAATCCTGCAGCGGGGAAACGGTCGGCGATTCCAGGCCCGGGGTCAGGCTGCAGGCCTCGTCGGCCTGGTCGCGGCGCACGTCGTAGTCGAGCATGACATAGCGGCGGGCCGTCAAGACACCCATGAGGCGACGCTTGAGCACGTCGAGTCCCGCCGGCGTGCTGCCGGTGCGCCCGATGAGCACTGCCTCGGAGTGCAGGATGGGGTCACCGAAGACCTCCATGCCGGCAGCCTTGAGCGTGTTTCCCGTTTCCACCACGTCGGCGATGGCGTCGGCAACGCCCAGGCGGACGGAGGATTCCACGGCTCCGTCGAGGCGGACCACGTCGGCGGCGATGTTATTGGCCTGAAGGTACTGGCGCAGAAGCGCGTCGTAGCTGGTGGCAATGCGCTTGCCGCCTAGTTCCTGCTCGGAGCTGAAGGTTCCGGCAGGTCCGGCGAAGCGGAAGGTGGCGGCCCCGATACCCAGCGGCAGGACCTCGTCGACATGGTCATCGACCTCGGCGTCGAGGTACAGGTCGCGTCCGGTGATTCCCACATCAAGCACCCCGCCCCCGACGTATACGGCGATGTCACGGGGCCGCAGGTAAAAGAACTCGACGTCGTTGTCCGGATCGACCATGACCAGTTCGCGGTTGTCGCGGCGCTGGACGTATCCGGCCTCCAGCAACATGGTCGAGGCGATCTCGGACAGGGCTCCCTTGTTGGGGAGGGCTACTCGCAACATGATGTGCAACTCGTTTCAGGCTCTGGGGTGTGTCTTACGGCATGGGGACAACAACAGCGGGTGCTTGTTGGCCGCCGCGGCACGGGAAAGAATGGATTTCCCGAAAGCGGCGGCTAGAGATGCTTGTAAACGTCCTGCAGAGTCAGGCCCTTGGCAATCATCATCACCTGCAGGTGATAGAGGAGCTGGGAAATTTCTTCGGCGGTGGCCTCGTCGGACTCGTATTCGGCAGCCATCCACACTTCGGCGGCTTCCTCCACGACCTTCTTTCCGATGCCATGCACGCCTGAATCCAGTTCGGCGATGGTTCGCGAACCTTCCGGGCGGGTCTTGGCCTTCTCGGAGAGTTCAGCGAAGAGGGTGTCAAAAGTTTTCACCCCCTCAGGATATCTTGGACGGTTCGCCGCATTCACAACCGCGCCTCCAATGTGACGAAGGACTCCCGCTGGGGGTCGAAGATGACGCGGCATCGGCCTCCGGGGCGGAACCAGTCATCGCATTTTACCCTGGCCACCGGGCATGCTTCCCACCATGGGCGAGAACTGCATTTTTGCGACATCGTTGCCGACACGGCGGATGCGACGCGCATCGCCTCCAACGATCTGTGTGTGGCTTTCCTGGATTCTTCCCCGATCAACCCCGGGCACACCCTGGTGGTTCCGCGGGCGCACCGCCAAGACATCCACGATCTTGATGAGGCTCTCTGCGCCTCGATGTTCAACCTTGCGCGACGGATTTCAGGGCTGCTTCGCGATTCCGCGGTGCCGTGCGAGGCCATCAACCTGTTGATGTCCAAAGGGGCGATCGCCGGCCAGTCGCAGTTCCACGCGCACCTGCATGTGGTTCCGCGCAACAAGAGCGACGGTTTTTCCTTCGTCGAGCAGCATCCCGCCCGTCCCACCGGGACCGAGCTGGCCGAAACAGCACGGTTGCTGCGCCCTGAAGCCATGGCCCGGGCGCAGCAACACGCCCCTAGTGCGTGTGGGTTTTCCTAGCGGCGCGAGAGCACCAGCGCGGTCTGCAATCCGGCGCCCATCGCCTCGTAGCCCTTGTCTTCGATCGATCCTTCCAGGCCCGCGCGGGCGATCCCCTGTTCTTCGGTGTCGCAGGTCAGCACCCCGAACCCAACGGGAACCCCGGTGCGGACGCTGACGTCGGTCAACCCGAGCGTCGCTCCCTGGCAGACGTAGTCGAAGTGCGGGGTACCGCCCCGGATGACAACGCCCAGGGCAATGACGGTGTCATAGGAGTGGGCCAGGCGAGAGGCGGCAACGGGAAGTTCGAAGGTGCCCGGCACGCGGATGACCTCCGGGGTATTGATCCCGGCGTCCCCCGCTGCGCGCAAGGCGCCGTCCACCAGCCCGTCCATGATGACCGTGTGCCAGCTGGCGGCAACGATCACCGCCCGCAATCCTGCCTCGCCGGCTGCCGCTAGTTCGTTGGCCCCGGTGGGAGGTGCTCCGTGTCCGCTCATGATTTCACTCCTGGTGTGGTGGTTTCGGTGGTTGGCAGTTGCAATGAATGATGCAACAGTTCTTGCTTGGTCCGCAGGTATTCAAGGTTCTCCGGCCGGGCCGCGACCCGGGTGGGAACCCGCTCGGAGACCGAGATCCCGGCATGCTCGAGCCATTGCTCCTTCAGCGGGTTGTTAGTGATCAACCGGATCCGGCGGATCGAAAGGGAATTGAGGATCGCTGCGGCTGCGTCGTAGTTTCGCGCATCAACCGGCAATCCCAGCTGTTCATTGGCGGCCACGGTGTTGGCGCCGCCGTCCTGAAGTGCATAGGCCCGGATCTTGTTGGCCAGTCCGATGCCGCGGCCCTCGTGGCCGCGCAGGTAGATGAGCACACCACCGTATTCGTTGATGGCTTGCAGCCCGGCGTCCAATTGCTCTCCGCAATCGCAGCGGTAGGAGCCCAGCACGTCGCCGGTCAGGCACTCGGAGTGCACGCGCACCAGCGGTTCGCTGGGCATCTTTCCGTCGGGTCCGGCCGAAGACAGCGAAAGATGCTCGATCCCGTTGCCGCGTTCTCGCCAGGCACGGACCATGAATTCCCCGTGCGGGGTCGGGATCCGCACCTCCGGGCCGCCCTGCACGGCTGATGCACTGGTTGCCACGGCCGGCTCGGCATCCGAGGTGGCACGCCAAGCGGCAAGGTCCTCGATGCTGACCAGCGGAATGTTCCACAGGTCGGCGAATTCGCGCAACGCCGGAAGGCGCATCATGGAGCCGTCATCGTGGACCAGTTCGGCGATGACCCCGACAGGTTCCAGCCCTGCCGCCTTGCACAAGTCGACGCTGGCCTCGGTGTGTCCGCGACGCACCAGCACCCCGCCTTCGACGGCACGCAGCGGGAAGATGTGCCCGGGACGGTTGATCAGTTCGGGTCCGGAGGCCGGATCCGCCAGGATCCGGGAGGTCAGCGCCCGATCCGCGGCGCTGATGCCGGTCGATGTCCCGTGGGCCGCATCGCAGGAGACCGTGTAGGCGGTGCCCTTGGCGTCTTGGTTGTTCACCACCATCGGCGGCAAGCCCATGGCGTCGGCGCGCTCACCGGACATCGGGGTGCAGACAACGCCCGAGGAGTGCCGGATGGTCCAGCCCATGAGTTCCGGGGTGGCGAACTCGGCAGCGAAGATGATGTCGCCCTCGTTCTCGCGGTCCGCGTCATCGACCACCACGACGGCCTGTCCCGCAGCCATGGCGCCGATGGCGGCCTGGATCGAATCGAGGCGGATGGAATCGTTGCTCATGATGCGCTGCTTTCGGTGGTGTTGAAGGAAGCCAGGCGTTCGGCGTACTTGGCCATGACGTCAACCTCGAGGTTGACAGCGGATCCCGGCTCGCGTTGGCCCAGGGTCGTTTCGCGAAGCGTCGTGGGGATGATGCCGACCTCGAACCATTGCTCGTTCTGGTGGGCATCGGAGACCTCGGTGACAGTCAAGGACACCCCGTCGATGGCGATGGACCCCTTTTTGGCCACGTATTTGGCGAGCCCGTAGGGGACCTGGAAGCGGAAACGGTCCCAAGCTCCAAGGGATTCATGCTCGAGCAGGTGCCCGACTCCGTCGACGTGGCCTTGGACGACGTGGCCGTCAAGCCGGCCGCCAGCCTTTACGCAGCGCTCAAGGTTGATCGATTCGCCCGCGGCTAGGGCACCGATGGTGGTGTGGTTCAGTGTCTCGCCCATGACGTCGAGGGACAGGGTGTCCCCGCTGATGGAGGTGGCGGTGAGGCAGACGCCGTTGACCGCGATGGACCCGCCCGGTTCCAGGTCCCGGGTGTGGCTCGGGGCACTGATGTGCAAGATGACCGAATCGGTTTCCGGGGTTGGCGCAATGGACTCGATGCGGCCCATGCCGCTGATGATTCCGGTGAACATGTGTGGGGTCCTTAGGTTCTTCCGGTGCCCGCAGGCGCCGGTTCAAGGTGGGTGAGGGTGTCGGGGCCCAGGATGCGTACTGCTTCGCCGTCCAAGGGATCCAGTCGGAAGGTGCGGGCCTGGGCCAGGGTCTCGATGCCCATGTCGCCGATGGAGCTGCGGCCGGCGCCAAGGAAGATGGGTGCCTGGTAGAGGAATATCTCATCAACCAGGTCCGCAGCCAGGAACGCCGTGGCGATCGAGGCGCCGCCTTCGAGCAATACGTGGCCGATGCCGCGAGAAGCAATGAGCGCCAGCACCTCGTGCGGGTCCCGGGTGCGCACCTGTTCGTAATTTCCGTCGGCCTTAAGCGCCGCGTCGACGGGGATCTCGCGCAGTCCCATGACTACGCGGCGAGGCTGGTGCTCGAAGGGTTCGCCATGCTCGTTGCGTGCGTTCAGCCGAGGGTCATCGGCCAGCACGGTGCCGGTGCCCACCACGATCGCGCCGACGCGGGCACGGACCTGGTGGGCGTGGAACAACGAGGCCGGCGAAGTGATCCACTGGCTGGATCCGTCCTTGGCGGCAATCCGCCCGTCGAGGGTCTGCGCCAGGTGCAAGGTGGTGAAGGGCCTGCCCTGGTTGCGGGCGGCGAACCAGCGGTGGTTCAGTTCGGTCGCCTCGCTCCGGAGCAAACCGTTGCTGACATTGACTCCGGCCGCACGCAGCGTTTGTGCTCCCCCACCGGATTTCGTGCCTCCGTCGTCGGAAGCAAATATGACGTTCCCGATCCCGGAATCAATGATGGCCCCGGTGCAGGGCCCCGTGCGTCCGGTGTGGTTGCACGGCTCGAGGTTCACCACCATGGTGGCGTTGCGGGCGATGTCCTTCTCGAGGGTTCCGAGGCGGTTCAGGGCATCGGCTTCGGCATGCGCGGTGCCCGCTCCCCGGTGGTGGCCGGTTCCCAGGATCGTGCCGGCCGAGTCGATGATGACGGCGCCGACCAGCGGGTTGGAGCCTCGTACGCCCCGGCGGGCCAGTTCCAGGGATAGCCGCATGGCCGCGGTGGCACGTGAGGTCTCCATCAGGCGTTCACCTTGACCGTGGGATCGGGCATTTCGGTTTCAATGCTGGGCTTGGAATCGTTCTTGGCATTGGACCAGATGAAGAAGCCGGCAAGGGTGAAACAGCCGTAGAACAGGTACATGAAGGCACTGGCGTAGTATCCGGCGCTGAAGAGCAGCGGAACCCCGACCACATCGACAATCACCCAGATCAGCCAGAATTCGACAAGCCCTTTGGCCATGCCATAGGTGGCGAGCATCGAGCCGACGAAGGTCCAGGCGTCGGCCCACACCGGTTCGTAAGATCCCAGTGCCCCGAAGATCGGGGTCAGCGCGACCGTTCCCACGACAAGGACCACTGCCAGTGAGATGCGTTCGGTGCCGGTGGCCCATCGCGGGGTCACGGCGCTCGCACCGGTAGCCCGACTGGCCTTCCAGCGTCGCCAGCCGTAGAAGGACACGGCAATGAACATGATTTGGCGTCCGGCCTGGCCCAGCAGGTTCGCCGTCTCGTCATGGCCGAAGATGCTGCCCAAAAAGACCGTCAGCAGCGCGATGTTGCCGATGATGCCCACGGGCCAGGCCCAGACCTTGCGGCGGATCCCGCCCAAGGCAGAGGCGAGCCCGAAGACGTTGCCGACCACCTCGCGGACAAGCAGCGCGCTGCTGCCCACGGTGATGTAAGAATTGAAAGCTTCAATGAGCCACCGCAGAAAATCCATCGTCCTCCTGTCAAGCCGCGGCGGCTCCGGGGGGTTCAATACGACGGTCACACCCTTCATGGCCAACCCGCAGTGCAAGGCGGTGTGAGCCAGGGAATCACTGGGATTTCCTTCTCGCCCGCCATACAGCCTTGCGAGAGCGCTGGTGTTGCGTGTACGTGCTTCTCCCATCCAGACTTTAACTGTCGGTACCGGAATTTCACCAGTTCAACCAAGCTTCGGATTCCGTAAGGGATCCTGTGGCTTGGGTCGCGGACTATAACCGCCGGTTCGGACTTACACCGACCCCGGAGCACGTTGTGTAGTTGTAGAACCCAGTATTACACGGAAACCGTCGTGGAAGCGGCCAGGTTCCGTAATGTGACCACCGCTTCTGCCGGATCCTGCGTGCCGTAGACCGAGGAGCCCGCCACGAAGACATCGGCCCCCGCCTCGGCAGCACGCAGGATCGTCTCACGGGTGATCCCGCCATCGACCTGGATCGCGATGGGCAGCCCGGTTCCCTCGATCGCCCTGCGTGTCCGCCGGATCTTGGGCAGGACCACGTCGAGGAAGGCCTGCCCGCCGAATCCCGGCTCCACACTCATCAGCAACACCATGTCCAGCTCGGGGAGCATGTCCAGGTAGGGCTCGATGGGCGTCGCCGGCCGCAGCGCCATGCAGGCCCGGGAGCCCGCGGCGCGCAGATCCCTGGCCAACTTGATCGGCGCAGCTGAGGCCTCGGCATGGAAGCTCACCGAAGCAGCGCCTGCCTCGGCATAGCCCGGGGCCCAGCGGTCGACGTCGCTGATCATCAGGTGAACGTCCAGGGGCAGCTCGCTGACCTCCGCCAGCCGCTTGACCACCGGTAGGCCGATGGTCAGGTTGGGCACGAAGTGGTTGTCCATGACATCGACGTGGACCGCGTCGGCCGTGTGGATCCGGGTCAGCTCACGCTGAAGGTTGGTGAAGTCCGCGGAGAGGATCGAGGGGTTGATCTGGCAGGTACGCATGGTGTTTTCTTGCTCCTGTCTGGAAAGGTGTGCGGCGGTGCCGCACGAGGCTGCGGGGTTAGGCGGTGCGGGTGAAAAGGGCCATGAACATGGCGTCCGTGCGGTGGACGTGCGGCCACAACTGGATGGTGCTGCCGGTGCCCAATTCACGGGCTGCGGATGCCAGGCCCGGAAGCGCAGCGGCTTCCAGCGCAGCCCCGGTGTCCAGCAAGCGGGCGTTCTTGTTCCGGGCCAGAAGGTCATCGACGACCGCCACCGTCTCGGCAGGGTGCGGGGAACAGGTCACGTAGGCGACCACTCCTCCCACGCGCACGGCGCTGAGCGCCGCATCGAGCAGTTCGCCCTGCAGGATGGTCAGCTCCGCAACATCGCGCGGGCTCTTGCGCCACCGCGATTCGGGTCGGCGGCGCAGCGCACCGAGTCCCGAGCACGGCGCGTCGACCATGACCCTGTCATAGCCCCCCGAGTATTGGGCATCCGCGTATTCGCGACCGTCGCGCACCGAGATCATCCAAGTCTCCGGATCGATGGCGACTAGTGCCTTGGAAACCAGTTCGGCACGGTGCTGGGCAGGCTCGTTGGCGGTGAGCTTGGCGCCTTGGCCGGCGGCCAGTGCTGCCAGGAGTGCGGCCTTGCCGCCGGGTCCGGCGCAGAGATCCAACCAGTAGGTGTCTTCCCCGCCCTCGGGCAGCGGAACCATGGCCAAGGCGCGTGCGACCAGCTGGGATCCGGCGTCTTGGACCCGGGTGCTTCCCTCGCGCACCGAGGCCAGGCGGGCGATATCCCCGCCCTGGTAGTACGCCGAATCGGCGACAAGGGTCCCGGGTTCGGCACCTTGGTCAAGGGCCTCGTGAAGCGAACCGACGCCGGGAAGCGCCACCAAGTTCACCACCGGGGCCAGGTTGTCTGCAACCAGCAGCTCGGTGATTTCCGAGGCATCGCGGCCGTGGGCGACAAGTGCCTGACGTAGTGCGCGGACGATCCACTCGGGGTGGGAGTGCACCAGGGCTGCGGCCGCGCTCTCGTCGGTGATTCCGGCCACGAGCTCTTCGCTCCAGGTTTCGAGGTCCTTCAACGCGACCTTGCGCAGCACGGCGTTGATGAGCCCGGAGGCACCGGCACCAATGACCATGCGCGCCAGGGACACGGTCTCATCCAGTGCCGCATGGTTGGGCACACGCATGGCCAGCAGCTGGTGGGCGCCCAGACGCAAGGCGTCGAGCACCGGCGGATCGAGTTGGTCCAGCGGACGGTCCACGCAGCGGGAGAGGATCGCGTCGTACAGACCCTGTCCGCGAAGTGCACCGTAAGTGAGTTCGGTGGCGAATCCTGCGTCGCGCCGGTCAAGGTGGTGCTCGCGGATCCGGGCGGGGAGCACCAGGTTCGCGTAGGCGTCGTGTTCGGCTACGGCGCGCAAGACCTCGTAGGCGGTCAGTCGTGCCTGGTCTGCCTTGCGGCCGCGGGCAGAGGGTGCCGAGGCGCTGAATTGGCGCGGGCCCGCTCCCCCGCGGTTTCGGGTGCGCCCGGCGTCGTCGCGGCGCGGTTGGCCACCGTCGCGGCTGGATTCGTTGCCCTTGGGTCGCTCTGAACGTCCCTGTCCGAATTCGCTCATGCGAATTTCACCTCATCCACTGTTCCGGAGGCGAGAATCCCTCGCGCCCAATCTGCTGCATTCATCATCTTTTTGCCCGGTGGTTGCACCATGACAAGTTCCACGCCGTGCGAGCCGGTACCCACCACGACGCGCGGCTGCTTGCCGGGAGTGAGCTGCACCTGGCCCGGGGCCAGGAAATCTACATCGGTTGCCGGGAGCAACGGCCCGATCTTGAACCTCTGTCCGTCCAGTTCGGCCCAGGCCCCGGGGTCCGGGGTGGTTCCGTTGATGCGCCTGCGGATGGCCAGTGCCGGGGCGCTCCAGTCGATCTTGCCGTCGGCCAGGGTGAGCTTGTGTGCGTAGCTGCTTTGCCCTTCTTGGCCGATGCCGACCAGGGCACCGGACTCCAGGCCCGCCAGGGTCTGGGAGAGCAAGACCGCTCCCGAGAGAGCGAGCCTTCCCAAAAGGTCCCCGGCGGTGTCCCCCGCGTCGATGGCCTCGGTTAGGGTGCCGAAGACCGGCCCGGTGTCCAGGCCCTTTTCCAGTTGGAAGGTAACGGCCCCGGTCACATCGTCCCCTGCCATGATCGAGTGCTGCACCGGGGCGGCACCGCGCCATGTCGGCAACAGCGAGAAGTGGAGGTTGATCCAGCCCAGGCGTGGAATGCCCAGCGCCTTTTCCGGGACCAGTCCGCCGTAGGCGACGATCGCGGCGATGTCGGTTTCCAGTGCGGCAATGCGTTCCTGGACCGGTTCGTCGATGCGGTTGGCGTGGATGACCTCAATGCCCAGTTCGGCCGCGCGTGCCGCAACCGGAGACGGGGTCAAGACCCGTTTGCGTCCCACCGGTGCGTCCTCGCGGGTCAGCACCGCCACGACGTCGAGGCCATCCTTGACCAGTTGGTCAAGAGATGCCACTGCGACCTGGGGGGTTCCGGCGAAGAGGACCCTCATGCCTGGCGCCCGAAGCTCAAACCGGCGCCGAAGCTCGATCCCACCGCCGAGCTGCGCTTGGTGACCGTGCTGTTGGCGACCGAGTTGTAGTTGGAGTCGCGCAGTTTGCGGAACGCATCTTTTTTCGTTTCGCCCGTGAGCCTGTCGATGTACAGGATCCCGTCCAGGTGGTCGGTTTCGTGTTGAAGGCAACGGGCCAGGAACCCCTCGCCCTCCACGACCACCGGATTTCCGTCCACGTCCACGCCGGACGCGCGGGTCCATTGGCGCCGGTGCACCGGGTAGCCAAGACCCGGGATGGACAGGCAGCCTTCGGTCGCGTTGTTCTGTTCCGCCTCGCCCAGTTCAAGCACCGGGTTAATCAGGTGCCCGCGCTTGCCTGCGATCTGGTAGGTAAAGACCCTGAGCGAGACTCCGACCTGGGGTGCGGCGAGGCCGGCGCCCTCGACATTCTCCATGGTTTCGTCCATGTCGGCGACGAGCTTGCGCAGTTCGGGCCCGAAATCGGTGACCTCGTCTGCGCGGGTTCGTAGGATCGGATCGCCAACGATGCGGATGCCCAAAACGGCCATGCGTCCGCTCTCCCTTCGGCCGGTTCAAATTCCGGCAATGTGCTGTGGATGAAGGGGGTGGGCGCGACACCAAGGTGCGCGCCTAAACACCCCTGCCGAACAGTCTACCGATCGCCCGATGCCCCCGGTGGCGGTGGCGGCCCCACTTCACGCAGGGCAACTCCCGCTTCGCTGACCCGTTGGGTGGCGCCCCAGACCTGGCGCAAGGACCAGAACTTCGACCAGTACGCGGGCAGGACCTCTGCATTAGCCATCACCGTCTGCACCTCGGTCTGGCCGATTGCCACCCCCAACAGCATCGGGTCTTGTGAGTATTTCCATGGTTCCCATGTCCCGCTGGCGGGATCAACAACCATTTCCTCCGCCTTGGCGCCAGCGGCAAGCTGCATGACCACCTTTGGGTCCAGCGGTTTGACCCGTCCATCCCGGCCGGTTCCGCGGGTTTTGTAGTCGATCAGGCACAACCGACCGCCAATGGTTGCCACCAGATCAAGGGTGCCGGCATATCCGACGCTCGCGTTCCAGACAGTCACCTCCGCCGCCAGGGGTTGCACCTGGTAGCTTTCCCACCATTCATCGAAGCGCCCGGCGTAGGCTTCCTCGTTGTTTTGAGCCAGCGCATCACGTGCCTGGGCCGCTTGGTGCGGCTTGCCCAGTGCCCTGAGTGCGATTTGCTCGCAGTATTCATGCACGCGGTCACCGCGTGTGGCCGCCGCATCACGGTAATCGGCTGCGGCCTTGGACGCCTGGCGCGCCAGTGCCTTGAGTTTGGCGGAGTTTCCGGTGGCCTCACCGAGCCTGGGGTCTTGCACCACTGCCGTGGCCGCCATGTGGCCGATCCAGCCATCGAGGTCCATCTTTTCAACCCCGATGACGGTGGTGATGGAAGGAACCTCGGGAAGTTCGCCGATTTTTCTGGCGTACATGCGCCCAAAGTCGGTTTGCTGGGCCAATGCTGGGGAAGTCATACCAAGATTTTTCCATGCTCCGGCGACGTTTTGCCCATTTCCGCGAATCCCGGGCCAGTCAGAAAATCCGGGATCACAAGGATCTTCACCATGAGACGGGCCATGATCGCCCCGATTTGGAACTTTAGGGAATGTTCGTATAGAGTTTTTACTCGTTGGAACGCAGCCAATTGGAACGGAAACTTTCCCGGGGATTGCGCATCTTTCATGTGGACATAGCTCAGCTGGTAGAGCGCGACCTTGCCAAGGTCGAGGTCGCGAGTTCGAACCTCGTTGTCCACTCGCATTAAATTCACCAGACCGGTTCGCCGGTCAAGCCAAGAGGTAGTTACCGATTGGTTATGGTGGGGTGGCCGAGAGGCGAGGCACCGGCCTGCAAAGCCGTTTACGCGGGTTCGAATCCCGTCCCCACCTCGTAGTAAAACATGCAGAAGCATGGGCGATTGGCGCAGCGGTAGCGCGCTTCCCTGACACGGAAGAGGTCACTGGTTCGATCCCAGTATCGCCCACGAAAAACCCGCACCTCCGTGCAGTGGTTTTTCACGTGGACATAGCTCAGCTGGTAGAGCGCGACCTTGCCAAGGTCGAGGTCGCGAGTTCGAACCTCGTTGTCCACTCTGAAGATCCGGACCTCGATTCCACGGAAGATGGGGTCCATATTCTTTGCGTCTTCCATCTTGGCGGACACGGCAGGATCCTGGACAAGGGGTAACCGATGCGTAACGGTTTCGCGCATTCGATATCCACGCTATAGTTCAGGTGCAGTACCCAAATGGGCGATTGGCGCAGCGGTAGCGCGCTTCCCTGACACGGAAGAGGTCACTGGTTCGATCCCAGTATCGCCCACGACGATCTATACTGATAGTATCGATGCTCATGTGGACATAGCTCAGCTGGTAGAGCGCGACCTTGCCAAGGTCGAGGTCGCGAGTTCGAACCTCGTTGTCCACTCCGAGATATAGGGTGTGTGGTTTCTTCTAACCACACACCCTATTCCTTTTAAACCAAACCCGCTCCTCGCGTGTTGTGCGTTGGGCACAAGAACCGGCCGCTCGGCAATCCCGGATGATACTTCCGTCAAATGTGCTTGAATCGCCACTGACTCGTCATAAGATGATTCACAGACGGGACGATCATGGTCCCCATTATCGAGAGGAGGTCCCTTTGTCTGTTTTTGACGAGCTGAAGGGCAAGGCCGATGGACTGAAGGAAAAGGCATCGGAGTTGATCCACGACAACGCGGAGAAGCTCGATGGCGCCATCGACAGTGCGGGAGACTTCATCGACGAAAAGACCGGCGGAAAGTTCTCCGAGCGCGTCGATAAGGTCCAGGACGGAGCCAAAAACCTCCTCAACAAGAATGAGGAAGGCGGGACACCAACCGTCTAGGCTTCAGCCAGGTTCCCTAGGACATTTGCCCTAGGCACGACAAACGGGTGCCGGTCCCGCCGTGAGGCGGAACCGGCACCCGTCGTTTGCAAGGAAAACAACGTTTTGACATCGACAGCTCTACCCCGCCCTGCGCTGAAACCCTCGCGGACGCAACCGATCATGGCCGGACTGGTCACGGCACTGGTCGGATACACCTCCTCCTTTGCCGTCGTGTTGGCCGGACTCAAGGCGGTGGGCGCCACCGACGCCCAAGCCGCCTCTGGCCTGTTCGCCCTCACCATTGCGCTGGCCATCTGTGCCATCGCGTTGGCGCTGTTCACCAAACGTCCCATCACAACCGCATGGTCCACCCCGGGTGCAGCGTTGCTGGCCGGCGCCGCGGGCCTGAATTTCGGCTGGAACGAGGCCGTTGGGGCATTCGTCATGACCGGTGTGCTGATTGCCGCCACCGGGGCCATCCCGTGGCTGGGCCGGCTTCTGGCCGCAATCCCCGTTTCGCTGGCCCAGGCGATGCTTGCCGGCGTGCTGCTCAAGCTCTGTCTGGCTCCCTTCGTGGCGTTGTCCACCATCCCGCTCTACGTCGCACCGGTCATCGCGGTCTGGCTTCTCTTCCTGCGCCTGAGCCCGCGCTGGGCGGTTCCGGCCGCCATGGCCGCGGCCCTGGGCATCGCCGGGTTCTCCATGGCACAGGCAGGTGCCTCCGGCGTCATGGGTGAACTGCTGCCCACGCTGCAATTCACCGCCCCGGCCTTCAGCCTCGAGGCCTTCATGGCAATCACCCTGCCCCTGTTCGTTGTCACCATGGCCTCGCAAAACGTCCCCGGTGTGGCCGTGCTTGCCAGCTTCAACTACGAGACCCCCTGGCGCGCCTCCATGCTTTCCACCGGCATCGGCAGCTCATTGGCAGCACTTTTCGGCGGACACGCCATCAACCTCGCTGCCATCTCCGCAGCACTCGCCGCCGGGGATGAAGCCGGCGAGGACCGCTCCAGGCGGTGGATCGCAGCGGTGTCTTCAGGCGGCTTCTACATCATCCTGGGTTTGGCGTCCGCGGCCATCACGGCCTTGGCCACCGCAAGTCCGGACGGTCTGCTCGAAGCCGCGGCGGGACTTGCCCTGCTGGGCACCCTGGGCGCTTCGGCGTCCTCGGCCCTCTCCGATCCCACTAGTCGCATGAGCTCGCTTGTTGCGTTCCTGGTTGCCGGCTCTGGCCTGAGCTTCGCAGGCATCGGCGGAGCCTTCTGGGCACTGGTCGCCGGGCTGGCCCTGCGTCTGCTGATCGAGCGCAAACGGCACTAGCCCCCCGGAGTCCACGCAAGCATGAAAAAGGCCGTGCCACGAGCCTCCGCCCCACCGGAACCGTTGGGTTCGTGGAGGGCCGGAGATCGTGGCACGGCCTTCTCGTCGTAGTTACAGCTCGGGCTCGCCGGCCTGTCCCTCGCGGGCCAGCGCCGTGAGGCGCGAGACCGCGCGGAAGTACTTCTTCTGGTATCCCCCGGCCATCATTTCCGCGGTGAAGAGTTCACTGAACGGCTTGCCCGAGGCGACGATCGGCACATCCTTGTCGTAGAGGCGGTCGGCCATCACGACGAACCGCAGCGCAACCCCCTGTTCGGTGATCGTATCCACGTTGTGCAGCACCAGGACATCGACGTCGGCCAGCATGGCGCGGTAGCGGCTGGGGTGGACCTTAGACAAGTGCGCGACCAGATCGGGGAATTCGTCGATCGCGTAGGTCTTGTCCCCGTAGCGTTCAACGGCAAACTCCTCGATGGCGCCATCGCCCAGTGGCCTCGGTGCGTCGGGCAGCCCACGGTGGCGGAAATCCACACCGTCGACACGGTGCACGTCGAACTGTTCGGAGAGGACCTTGATTTCGCGTTGGAAGTCCACGGCGGCGAAACGCCCCTCGCCCAGGGCCCCGGGAAGGGTGTTTGAGGTTGCCGCAAGCTTGACCCCGGCGTCGGAGAGCTCACGCATCAACCGGGACATCAAGACGGTGTCTCCCGGGTCGTCGAGCTCGAATTCATCGATGCACACCAGCGAGTAGGTGCTCAGAACCTCCACCGCCTGGCGGAAGGACAAGGCCCCGACAAGGTTCGTGTACTCGACGAACGTGCCAAAGGCCTTACGACCCGGTGCCAGGTGCCACAACGCGGCAAGCAAGTGGGTCTTGCCTACACCGAATCCGCCATCGAGGTAGATGCCGGATTTCTCCACCGTCTTCTTGCCGAACAGCGTTGAGAAGAAGCCGCCCTTGGAATTGCCGATGGTCGCGGCAAACGCCTTGAGCTTGGTCACTGCCTCTGCCTGCGTCGGCCAGGCCGGATCGGGCCGGTAGGTGTCGAAGGAGACCTCGCCGAAACGGTACGAGGGATGGAAATCGGCAAGCAACTCGTCAATCGAGACCGTGGGGGTCCGTTGGGAAAGATGGGTAATCGTGGCCATACGGCTGGACGGTCCTTAAAGCTTTGGAAGGCGGTGACTGGCGTGTTCTGGCGCAAAGATGCGCCCCCGCCATTTTATGCCCATGCGTCGGGCATCCCCTAAATGTGATGTTCCGCATCGGGGGCTTATAGCGTATTCGTGGACGCTTGAAGCGAAATATGGCCTCTGACGACTTTCCCGCGCGACCCGAAGCCCTCCCTGTGGCTAGGCTGGAAGCAGAACCATTCCCCCATTTTTTGTTGCGAGGTCAATCAACCATGAGCCTGCCCATCGACTCCAATCCAGCATTCGCCGACTACGCCCACCCCGAACGGCTGGTGTCCACGCAGTGGCTGGCGGACAACCTGTCCACCCCGGGACTTGTCATTGTCGAATCAAACGAAGACATCCTGCTCTACGACAGCGGCCACATCCCCGGAGCGGTCAAGGTCGACTGGCACACCGAGCTCAATGACGAGGACACCCGTGATTACGTCGATGGCGAGGGCTTCGCCGCATTGATGGCCGCCAAGGGCATCAGCCGCGATTCGACCGTCGTGGTTTACGGCGACAAGTCCAACTGGTGGGCGGCCTACGCACTGTGGGTCTTCACCTTGTTCGGCCACGAGGATGTCCGGTTGCTCAATGGCGGCCGTGACAAGTGGATCGCCGAGGGCCGCGAGGTCACCCGCGAGAAGCCAGCCATCACCCCTGCCAGCTACCCGGTCATCGAACGCGACGATTCTGTCATCCGCGCCTTCCTGCCCGAGGTGCTTGAGCACTTTGGCAAGCCAATGATCGATGTGCGGTCCCCCGAGGAATACACCGGCGAACGCACGCACATGCCTTCCTACCCGGAGGAAGGTGCGCTTCGCGGCGGCCACATCCCCTCGGCGGCCTCCGTGCCGTGGGCCCGCGCCGCAGCCGAAGACGGAACATTCAAGCCGCGTGCCGAACTCGAAGCCATCTACCTCGACGAGGCCGGGCTGGCCCCGGGTGATGACATCATTGCCTATTGCCGCATTGGCGAGCGTTCCAGCCACACCTGGTTTGCCTTGCAGTTCCTGCTCGGATTCGAAAACGTGCGCAACTACGACGGTTCCTGGACCGAATGGGGCAACGCGGTCCGCGTGCCGATCGTGAAGGGCGCCGAGCCCGGTGCCGTTCCTGCGGGATTCGGGGCCTAGGCGCATGAATGAAATGCCACAGGCACTGATCGAGATCGTCGAGGACTTCCAGTCCGTCACCGAACCCGAACGCCTGGAGATGCTCCTTGACTTCTCCGACGAGCTTCCCGAGCTCCCGGCGCGCTTCGCCGAACACCCGGACCTGCTGGAGCAGGTTGTGGAATGCCAGACCCCGCTGTTCCTGGCCATCGAGGTCGAGCCGGCCGGGGAACACAAGGTTTCGCTCTTCTTCTCGGCTCCGCCAGAGGCACCGACCACCCGCGGGTTCGCCTCGGTGCTGCATGAGGGGCTTGATGGATTGCCGGCCGCACAGGTCCTTGCCGTCCCCGATGACATGCCCAACCAGTTGGGCCTGACCCGGGCGCTGACGCCCTTGCGGCTACGGGGCATGAGCGCGATGCTGGGGCGGATCAAACGACAGGTCAGCGAGCGTCTCGCCGCGGCCGAAGGCTAGGGACGAAACCACTTCGATGCCTTGGGCGCCGGCTTCGGCCGGCGCCCATTTCCCGTTAACACCCCCGGAGAACAGCGAAAGGTCCCTCCATCCAATGGCCAGCAAGAAGCACGCACATTCCACCGGCACCCCGGCGACGGTGTTGCTGGATCGAGAGTCGGTCCCCTACAAGGTGCACATCTATTTCCACGCGCCCTCGGCGGGTAGTTACGGACTGGAGGCCGCCGAGCTCCTGGGTGTCGAACCCGGCATGGTATTCAAGACATTGCTGGTGGCAACGGGCGAAGCCGGGGCGGCCGCGCTGGCAGTGGGCATCGTGCCGGTGGACCGGTCCCTTGATTTGAAGTCCATGGCCGCGGCGTTGGGATTGAAGAAGGTCGAGATGGCCGATCCCGCTGCAGCTGAGCGACGCACCGGATACGTGCGTGGCGGGATTTCACCGTTGGGCCAGCGCAATCCCTCGCGCACGGTGATCGATGCCAGTGCAATGGAAATGGGGAAGATCTACGTTTCCGGTGGACACCGAGGGTTGGAGATTGAACTGGCACCGGCCGACCTGCAACGTTTGACCGGGGCCCTGTTCGCACCCATCGCCAGCCGCTAGATGTGCCCGGCCGCATCGTCTCCCGGACGCGGGGCGTTGACGACACCGTTGATAAATGCGGTGATCTCGGCTTCCCAGCGCTGTGGGTCGACGTTCCATTCACGGGTATGCCCGGCCCTGCTGAAGCGGCACAGCGCCACCATTTGCGGGTTCAGTGCCGCCAGCTGCTCAGAGGGCCCGATCGGCACGAAGTCGTCGTCCTCGCTGTGCAGGATCAGGGCGGGAAAGCGCAGCTGGTCGTAGCGCTCCACCCAGTTCAGGATCTTCAGGTCCAACGGTGCGGCAAGCCCCGTCATCCAGCGCCCGGCCTTGTTGCCCAGCAACCATTGGCCCAGCTTGCCCACAGCCTCGGGAAGCCGGTTTGCCTTGGCCTGGTGCGAGAGCACGTCGATCCAGTTGATCACCGGACCATCAAGCACCAATGCGCTGATCCTGCGTGCATGGCGCGACTTGTCGGCCACTTGCAGCACGATCGCTCCACCCATCGACCAGCCGAAGAGCAGGATCTCCTGCGCGCCCTGGCCCAACGCGTAGTCGATGGCCGCTTCGATGTCGGGCCATTCGGTGGCCCCGAGCCCATAGCGGCCATCGATCGCCGCGGGGGCGACACCGTCGTTACGGTAGGAAACCAGCAGTGAGCTGAGTCCGAGGCGCTTGAGCACCGGCAGTGCGCGCAACGTCTCCTTGCGGGTGGCACCTCGGCCGTGGACGCAGATGGCCCATATCGTCGCACGGGAGTCCCCGGGAACGTGCCAGGCCGGGGCCATGCCGCCCATGATCGGGATCTCCACGTCCTTGTGGATGAGGCCCAGGTCCGCGGGCGAGTCATAGACGAGCCCGGAGAGCCTGCCGCGCACTGCGGTGGAGATCTCCCCGTAGTAGACCTTCTCCACGGCCCGGGTCACGGTTCCGTCCCCGAGCCGGTAGCCCTTGGGCTCGCCCAGGCGTGCATGGCCGGTGTCGGACGTGAAAAGCAGAGAATACCTCCCCGGTGCCGTGGAATCCTTGTTCGCCGGGAGGATCACGTCGTGGCCCTCCGAGGTGGGCACCAGTGCGAGGATTTCCAGGCTTTGGTCCGGCACGGCATCGGGGGTGACCACACGTCGGGCGAAATAGGCGCCCAGCGCCGAGACGCTGCCGGCAAATAAGGATCCGGCCGCCGCGCCGACGCCCACGCCCAGCAGCGCCCAGCTCAGGCCTTTGCCTGCCGAGGGTGCAGGGCGGGACTTCGGGGAGAGGTTTTCCTTCATGCCTACCATCATTGCAAACAACGGGGCCAGGTTCGCGTTTTGAAGGCCCAAAAAGTTACCCGCACTGCTCCGGGCGCCCGAGAAGACCCGTGCTTTTCCCGAAAAATCGGGAATGACCGCGGGGCCTGGAGTGTTGTGCGTTATGTGAATGCAAACCAGACACCAGAAGAATCCAGCACGCCGTCCTCTCCCCAGGTCGCCAAGAGCGATGACCAGTGGCGCAGGGAACTGACCCGGGAAGAATACAAGGTCCTTCGCAAGGCGGGTACCGAGCGCCCCTTCACCGGGGAGTATTGGGACACCACCACCGAGGGGATCTATGAATGCCGCGCCTGCGGTTCCGAGCTCTTTACCTCAAGCGCCAAGTTCGATGCAAGCTGCGGTTGGCCTTCGTTCTTCGCCCCGCTGGCCGAGGACCGGGTGAAGTACATCCGCGATGCCTCCATGGGTGCGGTTCGCATCGAGGTGCTTTGTGCCGCCTGCGATTCACATATGGGCCACGTTTTTGAGGGCGAAGGCTTCAACACCCCCACCGACCAGCGTTACTGCATGAATTCGGTGTCATTGAGGCTGAAGACAGCCTGACCAGAGGCAGGTTTTGGTCCTGCCCCCGGCGTCGGCTTGCGGCCGCGGGGAACCAAGCATTCCCCGCGGGTAGGCCTTGCCGCCACACGTATCGCCCCAGGCGACAGTGTTGCTAATGCTCAGAGCAGTTTTCAGTCAGCAACGTTGACGCCTCTGTACGCTGGAAAGCCAGAACGACACCAACCACCATTGCGTGTCCAGCCGTACCGAAAGGGGTATCCAAAATGTCACAGGCAACTCTTCCAAAGCCATTGTCCAACCACGAGCTCGTCTCCTCCGAGCCTTGGCTTGCACTGAAGACCGCAGCCACCGCATTCCAGGGGCTCCAGGTCCAGGACGGCTCTGTTCCCGAGGCGGCCGACAAAAAGCGTGCCACCGAGCTGCTGACCAGCATCACCGAGGCGCTGCGGACCTTGGCCCCACAGTTCCCGCACGACGCGGACTACTTCAAAGCGCTGGGCACCGATCTGACCCGCTGGGAAGAAACCGGGTTCGGCATCCCCGATTTCCTTGATGCGCTGCTCGCCTTCCAGCCCCAGCTTGCGCGAGAAGATGGCCTGCGCCATCTGGCGCTGTTCCCGATGTACACGCAGAACGGATCAACCGACCGCCTGCTCGAGGCGGTGCTCGTGGAGGTCATCTGGCCCGATTTCATCGCAGCACTCGAAGCCGGGGACTACTCCAACAAGCTTTTTGTTCCGCTGCGCTTCCTGGACTTCACCCCGGGTTATGACACCAACTCCGCGGTGCTTTTCCCCGAGTCGGTGTCCATCCGGGAAACCCCGTCATTCACCTGGGGCGCCATTTTCCAGGACCGCGAGGCCGCACGCTTCCGCAAGGTGCTGAAAGCGGCAGCGCAGATCACGAACCTCAAATTGCCGGCAGACGCCGCAGCCATGCTCGATGACCAGGGCCTCACCGAAGAGACCTTCGTGATGTGGGACCTGATCCACGACCGGACCCACATGCGCGGGGACCTGCCCTTCGACCCGTTCATGATCAAGCAGCGCATGCCTTACTTCCTCTACTCGCTGGAGGAGCTGCGCTGCGACCTCACGGCATTCCGCGAATGCGTCAAGATCCAGTCCGATGCCACCGCCGATCCCAGTACCCGCCAGCACGCCAAGCTGGTCCAGTACGCGGTGATCTTCGATAGGATCTTCCGCTTCGCCATCACCGGTTCACGCACCCGCAACTACGACGGGCTCGGCGGGCAGATGCTCTTCGCCTGGATGCACCAGCACCACGTGCTGCACTGGACCGACACCAAGTTGACCGTCGACTGGGAGCAGGTCCCTGAGGTCGTTTCGGCACTGGGAGACGCCATCGATGAGTTGTACTGGCGCTCGATCGACCGCCCGAAGATCTCCCACTGGCTAGCCGCCTACGACCTGGTTTCGCAAACGCTGACCCCGCACCCTGCCTCGGTTTGGGCCAAGGGCCCGGACGCCTTGCCGGTCACAGAACCGCTGCGTGAAATGACCAACCAGGTCCTTGACGACGAGTTCCCGCTGTCGATGTTCTACGAGGCACTGAGCAAGAAACTGCGCCCTGTCATTGAATCCACCATCGGCATCACGGGCGCCTCGGACATCGAGGGCATTTGGCACAACAAGGACGAAGGCTAGAATCGGTTCATGGCTGACTTGGCGGATCTGACGGTACTGATTGCCGGGGCGACTTCCGCCTCGGGAGTCGCGACGGCACACGCATTGTGCAAGGCCGGAGCGACGGTGTTGGCGGCCGGCTCCAATGCCCAGCGGCTCGCCGAACGCCTGCCTTTCGTCCACGGACGCTACGAGGTGGATCTGGCCAACCACGCAGCGGTCACCGAGCTGCACCAGCTCATCGACAACGAGCGCGGTCCCATCGACGGGTTGCTGCACCTGGTCGGGGGCTGGCGCGGCGGCAAGGGACTGTCCGGGCAGAGCGACCAAGACGCCGAGTTCCTGCACACCCAGGTCATCACCACCTTGCGCAACACCACACGGGTGTTCCGCGACGATCTGGTGGCCTCTGGCCGTGGCCGCGTTGCCATCGTCTCGGCCACCGCAGTTGATTCACCCACCGGCTCCAACGCCAACTACTCATCGGCCAAGGCCGGCGCCGAGGCCTGGATGCGTTCGGTCGCCGCGGAGCTGCGCACCGCCCAGTCCGCAAACAAGACCGACCCGGTCCCCCAACGGGCCGCCGCGGTGTGCTGGGTCATCAAGGCCTTCACGGACGAGGCAACACGTGCGGCGAAACCAGAGTCCAAGACCGCCGGGTTCACAGACGTCACCGCGCTGGGCGATGCTGCTGTGTCACTGTTCACCGCCGACGCCGCGCAGCTCAACGGCGCACGGATCCACCTGCCGACCCTGTAGATTTCCATGTGCGGCCCCGTTGCCGCGCGTGCACGCCCTTCACACCGTCCACCTCCACAGTTAGGACACACCACCCATGACCTCTTCGATCCATGATCCCTCCGTACGCGGTTTTGCCTCGGACAACTACTCGGGCGTCCACCCAGAGGTCCTGGCGGCCCTGGCCGACGCCAACGGCGGGCACCAGGTCGCCTACGGCGAAGACCAGTACACCCAGGAACTTGAACGCGTCATCGCCGGACATTTCGGGGACGGTGCAACAATCTTCCCGGTGTTCAACGGCACCAGCGCCAACGTCATCGCACTGCAGTCGTTGCTGCCGCGCTGGGGTGCCGTCGTTTGCGCGGCAAGCGCCCACATCAACGTCGATGAGAACGGCGCACCGGAACGCGTCGGAGGCATGAAACTGCTGCCGGTCCCCGCCCCCGACGGCAAGCTCACCCCCGAGCTCATCGACATGGAAGCCTGGGGCTGGGGCGACGAGCACCGCGCCCAGCCGCTGGCCGTCTCCATCACTCAGTCCACCGAGCTGGGCACGTTATACACGCTGAAGGAGCTGCGGGCCATCACCGAGCACGCACACGGCCTTGGAATGCGCGTCCACATGGACGGGGCACGGATCTCCAACGCCGCCGCGTCACTGGGCGTGGGGCTGGGCGAAATGACAACGGGTACCGGAATCGACATCCTCTCCCTTGGGGGCACCAAGAACGGCATCATGTCCGGTGAAGGGATCGTGGCCCTTTCCGAGGGCCCGGCGGAGTCGATGAAGTACCTGCGCAAGATGAACATGCAGCTGGGCTCGAAGATGCGGTTCGTCTCCGCCCAGTTGCTCGCGCTCTACGGCACCGACCTGTGGCTGAGATCGGCCTCGCATTCCAACGCCATGGCAGCCAAGCTCTCCACCGCGGTCCAGGAAACCGACGGGGTGGACCTTGTCTACCCCACGCAGTCCAACGGCGTGTTCGCATCATTGCCCAACGCCGTTGCCGACAGGTTGCGTGAACGCTTCCGCTTCTACGACTGGGACCGCAGTGCCGGGGAAGTGCGCTGGATGTGCTCCTTTGACACCACCGAGGAGGACGTCGATTCCTTCATCGCCGCGCTCAAACAGGAACTTGCTGCACAGTAGGCCTTCCCCGGCCACGCCGACAGGGCCGGGGCTTAACACGCACCAGCCCTGTCGGCGTGCCGCAAGCACAGTGGCCACGAGCACACTTTAGACTCGCCATGTGACTTCAAACGGACCCGTCCAAGCAGTGCCGCCAGCGTTTCTCGACGCACTGGCGGCCGTTCGACGTTCCAGCTGCCGACGCGAGATCCACCTCCAGGAGATCCCCGCGCCGGCACGGCTTGCACCCTATGCACTGGCCCTTTCCGCCGATGTCCACGAACGCTTGGGACGCAAAGCCGCTGCGGAATCCGCGCAACCAGCGGAGGAACTGGCCACCGGCCGGTTCGTGTTGCTGCACGACCCTGCGGGATCAGCCCTCTGGGACGGGACCTTCCGTATCGTCACCTACATCCGCGCCCGCATGGAACCGGAAATGGGCAACGACACGATGCTGGGTTCGGTTGCCTGGACCTGGTTGCTTGACGCACTGAACGAATCAAACGCCAGCTACCGGCAGGCCGGCGGGACCACCACCCGGGTCCTCTCCGAAAGCTACGGCACCCTGTCCGAGCGCAGCGAAACCATCGACATCGAATTGCGGGCCTCCTGGACCCCCGGGGACCACGATATCTCCACACATCTTGAGGCATGGGCCGACATGGTCTGCACCTTCGCCGGATTGCCTCCTTTGCCCAGCGGTGTCACGGCCCTGCCGCATCGCCGGCTTTCCTAGGGCCGCCCAGCGCATTCCTCGGAGGTTCGACGCCCAAGTGGCATGGATGAGAGTGGTCTGCGGGGCACCGGGTTCTCCGTGCCGGCTCCTGAACAGCCATCGGTCACAGCGCATTTCCGCGGCAGTCGGGCTGAGAACGACGAGCGGATCAACCTCGTCACTCGCAATCATCCCGGGACACGACAGCTGCCAGGAAACCGCCGGCGATGAATCTGGTACGTCACCACCGGCGTCGTGCAAGCGTTCGGGTTCGCCGCGATCACGGACTGCACCGACTTATTCCACAATGTACGCCAAGTGGAAGCTGAACACTTCTTGAGGGCAACGCGACGGTTCCCTGCCCCGGCAGGAATCGATTGCCGCGGGCAGGAACACTATGGACCCAAGGGGGCTCAGGTTCCGCAGAATGTCCGGTAGGGACCGAAGCCTTCCGGCGCCGGGGCCGCGTATCGGCCAAGGCCGGAACGCTTTTGGTAGGGTTCGGTGACCGCATCCAAGAGCTGCGAGAACGGTTTCATGTCACCCTCGACGGCGGCAGCGAGAGCCTGCTCCACGAGGTGGTTCCGCGGGATGTAAATAGGGTTGGTCCGGTCCATCAAATCCGCGTCCGGAACCAGTGCCCGCCAGCGCTCCATCCAGGCATCGAAAGTGGACGGACCGGAGAACATGGACCGCGCGGACTCGGCGTCACCTCGCGCGGCCGTGCCCAGATTCCGGAAGAAGGATGTGTAGTCCACGTGGCTTTCTTGCAGGAGAGCCGAGAGTTCCGCGGTCAATGACGTAGCTGTTTCATCGTCGATTCCGCAGTCCAGGCCGAGCTTGGTCTTCATTCCGGCCAGCCACTCGGCGCTGTACTGGCTGTTGAAGGTGCCGAGCGATTCCTGTGCAAGTGCAACGCCCTGTTCCTGGTCCTCGTGGAAGAGCGGTAAGAGTGCCTCTGCAAGACGGGCTAGATTCCACTGCACCACCACGGGCTGGTTGCCGTATGCATAGCGGCCGGTTTCGTCAATCGAGCTGTATACCGCAGCTGGGTCGAAAGCGTCCATGAATGCGCACGGCCCGTAGTCGATCGTCTCTGCCGAGATGGTCGTGTTGTCTGTATTCATGACGCCGTGGATGAAACCCACCAGCATCCACCGGGCAACCAGCGATGCCTGGGCCGCAACCACCGCGTCGAACAGGGCAAGATAAGGGTTCTCCGTCTCCGCGGCGTCGGGATAGTGGCGTGCCATCGCATGGTCGGCGAGGCGACGCAACAGGTCCTCGTCGTTCATTGCCCGGGCATACTGAAAACTGCCGACCCTCAAATGGCTGGTTGCCACCCGGGTAAGCACTGCACCGGGAAGCATGGTTTCACGGCTAACCGACCGTCCTGTCGCCACCACGGCCAGGGAGCGGGTGGTGGGAATACCCAACGCATGCATCGCCTCACTGACCACGTATTCACGAAGCATTGGACCGACGGTGGCGAGCCCGTCACCACCGCGAGCAAAAGGCGTGCGTCCGGAACCCTTGAGATGAATGTCCCGAAGCCGGCCCTCGGCATCGGCAACCTCACCGAGCAGGAGAGCCCGGCCGTCACCCAGACGCGGCGAATATGAGCCGAATTGATGGCCGGCATAGCCCTGGGCAACGGGAGTGGCACCACTGGGTAGCGCGTTGCCTATCAGCAGTCGCACACCTTCGATGTGTCGCAGGGACTCGGGGTCAAAGCCCAGTTCCATGGCCAGCTGCTCGTTAAGAACGAGCAGCCGAGGGTCCGGGGCTTGGTCCGCTTGCCAAGGATGGGCCAGCTCGGGAAGTTCACGGGCAAATTGGCTGTCAAAGGTGACAGTTGATTGTACGTTGATGCTCATGCCTTATAGGGTACCTTCGGCACAGTTCCGACGGCCGGGAAACCGGAACCAATCAACTGCCACTGCGCCGAGAGTGACCGGTTCCGGAAACACAAACGAGGCGAACCTGGAATCCCGTGTCGTAATTCTTTCAACCAATATCCGATATAGGGGCGCGGCGATTGGAAGCAGGAAGATAGCTCCTACCATACAAGTTTGTGGTTATGCGGCAAGTTGCTTTGGCGACACTTAGAATTGCTCCTAGGAATATTGCCAACGTTCCAATCGCGATTACTATGCCGATTAAACTCACTGCCAGATTAGCGACCATTTGATCTCCCTTCAATCGTAATTTGATACAAATAGGCCTGTTGGTCGCCCGATTCGTTGAGACGCTCCAAGCCTGAGTGTTTAGTCAGCACCGTTCGAGTGACCAACCGAGATCAGCCGCTACCCCACAGCGGTGGCGTCCCAAAATGGAACCTTTGGCTGGACAGTCGGGGCAACACTCCGGTGTGGCAGACTTGCTTTTTCATTTCCCGGCGATGACTATTAGCTCGCCCTGTTGGCTGCCCACGGCTTCTCCATTCCATCCGCCGTTCACTCGTTCAATGCTGAACCCCCGCTGTTGCGATGTCCTCACGCAGCTGCGCCTCGCTTCGGAAGGCAAGGACCGAGGTGTAGGTTTCCTCGATATTCCTCCGAAGCCTGCGGTGCCCGGTCATCGTTATGCATCCGTCTTCCAGCTCAGTGCATTCGATCCAGGTCTCGAGCGTAATACCGTCAAGCAGGGTACATGTGCCGAGTGTATTGACCGGAGTCCAACGCTCCCATGCCCGGGCCACCGGATCTCGAGAGTCGACCACCAACCGCCCCCCGGGCAGGAGCGTCCGGTGGAGATCTCCAAGGGTCCGCGCCCAGGCAACATCATCGCTGAGTGCCTGGGCCACGTGGGAGGTCGTGATTGCTACGTCGAAAAGTTCCCCTTCAGGGATCTGCGCGGAGGTTCCGGAAACCCAGTCCACGTTCCCTGCTTCGGGTTTGCCTCGGGCAGCGGCAAGTGCCTCGGAATCTGGATCGATGCCGACAACGCAATGGCCGGCAGCCGCGACCGCCAGCGTCGACCGACCCGTACCGCATCCCAAGCCAAGTACACGGCTGGCAGGGCGTTCGTTGATAAACCCCAGGAAGAACTCGTCATCCATCGCCCACGTGTTTGCGGTGTCATATAGCGCCATACGTTGCCTACCAGTCAGTGACGGGGCCATGTGGCCACCCTACATTCCCGGTGCTGAACCGCACCCCGGAAAACACGATGAATGCTGCGACCACGACTTCTCGGCACGCAATTGTTTGTACGTCGCAATGCATGGGGTAATCCATGCCCGGACGCATGGTGGCTCCGCGTAGTCCGTAGGAACGGTCCATGGCGAGCGAGCGATGGACCATGGGATTTATCCGTCATTAAATCCTTTCCGCAATCTCTGAAGGCCGTGCCGTTGCCCTTTCCGAGAATGACGCTCAGCGAAGCCATGCTGCCGATTGGCTTGAGGAGCAGTTCCCCGTCATCACCGATACTCGCGGCCTTCATGGGTCCGCTGCAAAAACTCTCACCTTATACCGTGGGATGGGGTCCTTTCCGATGTTCGAACAGCCGAATCCGCTCACGCGGTCGACAGGCTTGCCAAGTCCCTGCGACGTGGTCGTTCCTGGTCCCTGCGCAACTCCTGAAGCCGCTGTATCTGAACACGGCGGCAACAACGGATTTTTTGCTTTTCCGCCGGCTGCCCTTCCCGTAACCACGCCCGGGCACCGGAGCGCCGCCCGCTGTCCAGGTGACAGGTATTAGAATCGGTACATCATGACCCGTATTGAACACGCACCGAAGCCCACCAGCAACCCTGCCGAACACGCGTCGGCCGCACCGGAAACGGACCCGGCACCGACCGCTGAGCCGCAACAGGAGCAACCGGAACCGATCCTGCTGGACACCCCGCGGGACGGGGTTCCCGAGGTCATCACAACCGTCCCGGGCTTGCAACGCGCAGCACGGGCCATTGCCGCCGGAAACGGCCCCGTGGCCGTGGACGCAGAACGGGCATCGGGTTTCCGCTATGGCCAACGTGCCTTCCTGATCCAGCTTCGCCGTGCCGGGGCCGGCAGTTGGCTGATCGACCCGGTCCCCTTCACCAACCTGGACGAGATCCAGGAGGCCATCGGTGAGGAGATCTGGATCCTGCACGCCGCCTCCCAGGATCTTCCCTGCCTGCGCGAGCTTGGCATGTCCCCCGCCCGGCTCTTCGACACCGAGCTTGCTGCCCGTATTGCCGGGTTGCCGCGCGTTGGGCTGGGCCCGGCCGTGGAGTCGCTGTTGGGGCTGCGTCTTGCCAAGGAGCATTCGGCCGCTGACTGGTCCACCCGCCCGCTGCCCGAGCCGTGGCTGCGCTACGCCGCGCTCGACGTCGAGGTACTCGATGAGCTGCGCATCGAACTGATCAATCTGCTCGAAGCCGACGGCAAGCTAGAGTACGCCGAGCAGGAATTCGAGGCCGTGCGAACCGCGCCTCCTGCACTGCCGCGCGTTGATCCCTGGCGCCGTACCTCTGGCCTGCACCAGATCCGTGACCGCCGGACCCTCGCCGCAGTGCGCGCTCTATGGGAAACCCGCGAGTCCCTGGCCCAGACCCGCGACGTGGCACCGGGCCGGCTCATCCCTGACTCCTCGCTGGTTGTCGCGGCCAAGGCCATGCCCAAGAGCGTTCCAGCCCTGCTGAAGACACCAGGTTTCCATGGCCGCTCGGCAGCAAAGGATGCCCCAAAGTGGCTTCGCGCGCTCCAGGACGCCGCCGCAACCGAGGACCTGCCGCCGAACCAGGTGCCCTCGAACTCCCCTCCCCCGCCCAAGGTCTGGGCCGACAAGGACCCGGTGGCAGCCGCCCGCCTGGCCACTGCACGGGCACGGGTTGCCCGTGTCGCAGAGTCGTTGAACATCCCCACGGAAAACCTGCTGACCCCGGACACCCTGCGCCGGCTGTGCTGGAGCCCGCCGGAGGAGATCGACCTCGACACCGTCTCCGAAACGTTGCGCTCACTCGGTGCCCGCCGGTGGCAGGTCGAGTTGGTGGGTCCGTTGCTCACCGTGGCACTGCTTGACCCGGAGGAACTGGCCGAGCGTTAACCGCGCCACGGGCAGGAATTCCGGTCACCGGGCGTGGCTCCGCTTGCACTATAAGTTACTCACCAGTAGCGTATGGGTTGGATCACATCCCCATCCCGATCACAAGGAGTACCGGTGAGCCCCCAGCCAGTGAACACGCGCAATGCGCGCAAGGTCCGCGACGTCGTCTTCGTCGACGGTGTCCGCACCCCCTTCGGCAAGGCCGGAGACAAGGGCATCTACCACGGCACGCGCGCCGACGACCTCGTCGTGAAGTGCATCCGCGATCTGATGCGCCGCAATCCGTCGCTGCCTGCCGAACGGGTCGACGAGGTGGCCATCGCCGCCACCACACAGACCGGCGACCAGGGCCTGACCATCGGACGCACCGCCGCCCTGCTGGCCGGCCTGCCCCAGTCGGTCCCCGGCTTCGCCATCGACAGGATGTGCGCCGGAGCCATGACGGCGGTGACAACCACTGCCGGGTCCATCGCCTTTGGTGCCTATGACGTGGTCATCGCCGGCGGTGTCGAACACATGGGCAACCACCCGATGAGCGAAGGCGCCGACCCGAACCCGCGCTTCATGTCCGAACGCCTGGTGGATCCCGCGGCACTGAATATGGGAAACACCGCCGAAAACCTCCACGACCGCTTCCCCGAGATCACCAAGGACCGCACCGATGCCTACGCGGCTGCCTCTCAGGCCAAGCTCGCAGCGGCATACGCTTCCGGGGACATCCAGCCGGACCTCGTTCCGGTGGCGGCACGCCGGCCCGGCGAGGGCTTCGCACTGAACACCGTCGACGAACCACCGCGTCCGGGCACCACCGTGGAATCCTTGGCGGAGCTGCGCACCCCCTTCCGCGCCCACGGCCGGGTCACCGCAGGCAACGCCGCCGGGCTGAACGACGGGGCGACCGCAGCGGTGCTGGCCAGCGCCGAGGCCGCGGTGGAACTTGGGCTGAACGTGAAGATGCGCCTGGTCTCCTACGCCTTCGCCGGGGTCGACCCCTCGGTCATGGGCATCGGACCGGTCCCGGCCACCGAGAAAGCACTGGCCCAGGCCGGACTTGGCATCGAAGACGTCGGGCTGTTCGAGATCAACGAGGCATTCGCCGTCCAAGTGCTCTCCTTCCTTGACCACTACGGCATCAAGGACACCGACGAGCGGGTGAACCGCTACGGCGGCGCCATCGCCGTGGGCCACCCACTGGCGTCCTCGGGCGTACGCCTGATGACCCAGCTGGCCCGCCAGTTCGAGCAGGATCCCAGCGTCCGCTACGGCCTGACCACCATGTGCATCGGTCTGGGCATGGGCGGCACCGTCATCTGGGAAAACCCGCACCATGCAGACTTCGGAAAGGATGCCTAAGGCCATGAACCAGAGCACCATTGAACATTTCGCTTCCCTCGCAGCGTTGGTCCCCAACGAGATCATCACCCACTCGCTGATCAAGGACACCGTGTTGCCCAGCGGGAAGAAGATCGCGCTACTGACCCTTGACAACGGGTTTGACCACACCAAGCCCACCACGCTGGGCCCCAACACCCTGCTGGAACTCCACGCCGTGCTCACAGAGCAAAAGCAGCGTGCCGCCAACGGCGAGATCCAGGGCCTGGCCCTCACCGGAAAGCCGCATTTCCTGGTGGCCGGCGCTGACCTCAACGGCGTCAAGTCCCTTGCCTCGGCTGAAAACGGTGCGGCCATGGCCACCCTGGGACACGCCTGCTACGACATGCTGGCAGATCTCGGCGTACCGAGCTTTGCGTTCATCAACGGTGTTGCCCTCGGTGGCGGCCTGGAGATCGCGCTGGCGTGCACCTACCGCACCGTTTCCACCGGCGCCAACGGCATCGGCCTGCCCGAGGCCTTCATCGGGCTGGTACCCGGTTGGGGCGGGGTCTACCGGCTCCCGCGCCTGATCGGCCCCGAGGCCGCCATGACGGTGATGATCGAAAACCCACTGAACAACAACCGCTCGATCAACGGTGTCACCGCCGCAAAGCTCGGCATTGCCGACACCATCTTCGAGCCCGCAGATTTCCTCGAGCAGTCCCTGCTCTGGGCCGATCGCATCCTGGGCGGCGCCGAGGTGCCGCGGCCCAACGCCGCCGAGCCCGTGGGCAACCCGGAGGTGGCAGCACGCTGGAGCGCCGCGGCAAACAAGGCCCGCGCGTTCGTGGAAGCCAAGATCTCCAACGCCGCACCGGCACCGGCCAAGGTGCTTGAGGTCTTCGAGGCCGGAGCCTCGATCACGCAAAAGGAATCGGCGGTGCTGGAAATCGCGGCACTGACCGAACTGATGCAGACCAACGCCTTCCACAACACCGTCTACGCATTCCTGGACCTGGTGCAGAAGCGCTCCAAGCGTCCCGCCGGCGCCCCGGACAAGAAGCTGGCCCGTCCGGTCACCAAGGTCGGCGTTGTCGGTGCAGGTCTCATGGCCGGACAGCTGGCGCTGCTTTTCGCCAAGAACATCAAGGTCCCGGTGGTCATCACGGACATCGACGCCGCACGCGTGGAAAATGGGCTGGCCCACATCCACTCAGAGGTCGATAAGCAGCTGGCCAAGGGACGCATTTCCTCCGACGCCGCAAACCGAACCAAGGCGCTGGTCACCGGCTCGGTGTCCAAGGAGGCCTTCGCCGATGCCGACTTCGTCATCGAGGCGGTCTTTGAGGAACTTGCCGTCAAGAAGCAGGTCTTTGCCGAGGTGGAGGCCGTGGTCTCCACCGAGTGCATCCTTGCCACCAACACCTCCTCGCTCTCGGTCACCGAGATGGGCCGGGACCTGGCGCACCCCGAGCGCCTTGTTGGCTTCCACTTCTTCAACCCCGTGGCGCAGATGCCGTTGCTGGAGATCGCGCGGGCAGAGAAGTCCGACGACGTCACCTTGGCCACCGCTTTTGCCCTGGGCAAGGCGCTGCGCAAGACCAGCGTACTGGTCAAGGACGAGGCCGCATTCGTGGTCAACAGGATCCTGCTGCGTTTGATGGGCGAGATCGCCAACGCCTTCGACGAAGGCACAGATGCTTCGGTCGCGGACGGCGCGCTGCGGCCCATGGGTCTTCCCATGAGCCCGTTCACGCTGCTGGCCATGGTCGGCATCCCCGTGGCCAACCACGTCTCCGAGTCGCTGCACGGAGCATTCGGCGAGCGCTTCCACGTCTCGAAGAACCAGCAGGTGCTGATCGAGCACGGCATCAAGTCTTTGTGGGCACCCACCCCCGACGGCGGCCAAAAGATCCCTGCCTCCACCTTGGAGCTGCTGGAGTTCGGGAACAACCCGAGCACGGGGCAGGAACTGCTCGTGCGCACCCAAGATGCGTTGGCCCAGGAAATCGGGTTGATGCTCGCCGAGGGTGTGGTTGCGGGTCCCGAGGATATCGACCTGTGCATGATCATGGGTGCCGGCTGGCCAATGCACCTGGGCGGCATCACCCCGTACCTCGACCAGGTCGGGGCCTCCGAGAGGGTCAACGGCAAGAAGTTCCACCAGCACTGATCGCGGTTTCACCGATCCGTGAAGGCCGGGTGATGGCTTCGGTGATCACCCGGCCTTCACCTTGCCCGGCAGCCCTCCCATCGACCTTGGCAGCGAAGTGCGCGACACTGTGGATATGAGACATCACATCGAACTCTCGCCCTCGCGCAGAACGGTTCTTGAGGCCTCCTTAATGGCCGGGGTCTCAGTGACTTTGGTTTCGTGCGGATCCGGCAAGGATGGCCAGAAAGTCCCCGAGCCGACAGGCAAGGCCTTCGACGCACTGGAACTGGACAAGCTTCCGGTCAAGGGCAGCGCTTCGGTGAGCGTCAACGGCCACAATTACCTGCTTTACCGACCGGACGAGTCCACCGTGCTTGCTTACACTTCGGTGTGTACGCACCAGGGGTGCAAGGTCGGCACCGGAAGCGGGACCACGTTCAAGTGCCCCTGCCACGGATCGGAGTACTCCAAGCTTGACGGGTCGGTAACCCAGGGGCCGGCCCCGAAGTCCTTGGAGCGCTATGCAACGCAGGTCCACGGCAAGGAGATCACGCTCTTCCTCTAGGCATTCCCCGGGACGGCCGGCATCCGTGGAGCGCTGTAAGTGACGTCGCACCCACTGCTGCCGGGCGGTTGCGCCCGTGCATGGAATGATTGGTTTCATGAGTTTGCCTATCCCTGACTGCACCCGCCGCGCCTTTGTCGGAACCACCGTGGCGGCAAGTGCCACCCTGGCCTTGGCCGCCTGCGGCGACGGGTCCTCCGCCGCACCGAACAACGAGCCGTCGGCCCCGCCCGAGCCCGAAGGCGAGGCCACCATCGTTGCAACCACCAGGGAGCTGCCCGTGGGCGCACGCCTGTCGGTGGCGGCCAAGCGCACCCGGGGTGATGACACCGGCAAGGAGGCAGGTTTCCTGCTCTTTCGCCCCACCAAGGAATCGGTATTGGCGTACACCGCCATCTGCACCCACCAGGGGTGCGCAGTGACCACCAAGGCACCCAAGGGCGAAGACTTCTACTGCCCCTGCCACGGCTCTTCCTTCGAACCCTCCGACGGCAAGGCCATGGCCGGTCCGGCACGCGATGCCCTTGAACGTTTCGCGGCCGAGATCAACGGCGAGGACGTCCTGATCTACGTCTAGGGCTGCCGGCTTCCCTGCGCGTGGCTCTTCCCTTGCCGCCGGATGCGCAATAGGTACGTGGGCGGCGGGGTCACCAACGGGTCCACCCCCGCAGCCTGCCTTTAAGGAGTTGCCCACCCAGGACCAACGAGTCCACAGCGGTGGTGTTCATCGAGTTCCAGAACGATTCCACTTCCCCGGAGGATTCCTGCACGATGCAGTCAAGGGCTCCATGGCGGCAAACTCCACGATGGAGAACGCCACCAAGGTCCTGGAGGCCGCTCGCGAACACGGGGCCACGGTGATCCACTCCCCCATCAGTATCGCTCCAGGCTAGAACGAGATCTCTTCGCACCCCTATGGGATCCTTAAGGGCGTGGTGGACGTGACCGCCTTTGTGAAGGGCCAATGGGGCGCAGACTTCGATGAACGCTTCGCCCCGGAGCCCAAGGATATCGTGATCGAGGGCAAACGCGGACTGGACGCCTTTGGCAGCACCAACCTGGATTTCATCCTGCGTTCCAAGGGCATCAACAAGGTGGTGTTTGCCGGGTTCCTGACCAATCGCGGCGTTGAATCGACAATGCGCTCCGCCTACGAGCGCGGCTTCAAGGTCGTGACACTCACCGATGCCGTTGCCGCAAACTCCGTTGAGGAAGGTGAATCCTCGGTGCGCTTCAACTACCCGATGTTTTCCACCCCCGCCACGAGCGATCAGTTCATTGCAACACTCGAGTCCTCGACAACGCTGCCGGAATCCTCCCGCGGCTATTAGAAAACCCCTAGGTTTGGGTGCCAAAGCCCCGGGTCATGAACTCGACGGTCCCCTCACCCAGGCCCGAGAGCGAGAGCCAACCCGCCTCGCTGGGATCACCGGGAACGCGATAGCTGTTGAGG
This sequence comes from Paeniglutamicibacter antarcticus, assembly GCF_039544305.1. Classification (NCBI taxonomy): domain Bacteria; kingdom Bacillati; phylum Actinomycetota; class Actinomycetes; order Micrococcales; family Micrococcaceae; genus Paeniglutamicibacter; species Paeniglutamicibacter antarcticus. The sequence continues at coordinate 226,172 of NZ_BAABLK010000028.1, read as the reverse complement.
CTTTCGCCCCATTGGGTCCGCACCAACTCGTTGTCCTTGTTGATCCAATGGGTTGCCACCAACACCCCGTCGACCCGGGATTCGAAGCGGAGGGTCAAGATCGCGCTTCCGTTCCGGCCCGACCACTGCTCGGCTTGCCCGACCCGTTGGATCGTGGCGTTTGGTTCGGCGGGGAGCGCCTTTGCCAGCTGGTGGGTCTCGGGGGCGGACTCGTTCAGCCTCCAGTACGCCACGGTTTTTTCCGGGGACTCGACGGCCTTCATCAGCATCAATACGTCCCCGAAGCTTGGCATTGAGCTCGCCGGCAGTCCTTGGGCCTCACGGCGCATCAAGGCGGCCTGGTCCAGGCCCAGGTCCTTGTACCAGCTCACCTCCCAGGTCTCGGCCGGGGCGTCGAGGTGGACCCGGGACTCTGCCTTGTACGGTTCCACCCCGTCCTCGATGAGGATGCGGGTGAGCAAGACGTTGGATTCAAGGGAACGGTAGAGCACTCCAACGCGCTGTTCCTCCTGGACCAGCACTTCCCAACGTTCAAACTCCTTCAGCATGGTCCTCCCGTGGCTTGTTTGGCACTGTCGTCAAAGACGCCCACTGTACCGGCAGGTGGGCCCGGCCACCATGCCAGCCGGTCGCGTGGCACGCGACCCCGGGAGCATTCTTCCCGGTGGCGTCTGGGTCGGTCACGGCTCAGAACAAGGCAATCCTTGGGGTCCTGGGGAAGATGGTGTCCAGTTCCGCCAAGTCTTTGCTGCTCGGCTTCCAGGAGTTCGCTCGCGCGTTTTGCTCGATCTGCCCGGGGCGGGTCGCCCCGGCTATGACGCTTGAAACGCCGGGCTGGGCCGCGAGCCAAGAAATGGCGATTTCAAGTTCGGTGAACCCCCGCTCGGCGGCAAAGTCGGAGAAGCTGCGCAACTGGGAGAAATCCACCGTGTCCATCAGGTGCTGTCGCGCATGTGTAAGCCGGGAGCCCACGGGGGCGGTGGCCCCAGAGTACTTGCCCGTCAAGAGCCCGTTCGCGAGGGGGAAGTAGGGCAACAGACCCAACGAATACGCTTGGGCCGCCGGTACCGCTTCGAGCTCGGCCCGTCGATCGAGCAGGTTGTAGTGGTTCTGCGTGGAGATGAAGCGTTCGGTGCCCTGGATGCGGGCGGTGAACTCGGCTTCGGCGATCTGCCACCCGGAATGGTTCGAATGCCCAATGTAGCGCACCTTGCCGGCACTGACCAGGCCATCGAGGGTCGCGAGGGTCTCGGCAACCGGGGTGAGCGGGTCCGGGGTATGAAATTGGTAGAGGTCGAGGTAGTCCGTTCCCAGGCGGCGCAGGGAAGCCTCAACGGCACGGATGATGTAGCTGCGCGACCCACGGGCCCCAAAATCGTTGCCGTTGGCGCCATTCATGTCCAGGCCGAATTTCGTCCCGATCACGACCTCGTCGCGGCGGGATCCCAGCGCCTTGCCCAGCATGGTTTCGGAGAGCCCGGGTTCCTTGCCGTACATGTCTGCCACGTCAAAGAAGGTGATCCCCGATTCCAGGGCGGCGTTGATGATTGCGTCGGTTCCTGCTTGGTCCTGCGTTGCGGTCCCTGCCCTGCCCAGGTTGTTACATCCCAGTCCCACGGCGGAAACCACCAGTCCCGAGGATCCCAATCGACGGTATTCCATGGTGTCCATGCGTGTTCGTCCTTTCACCTGCTGCTTCATAGAACCCGTCCGCGCGCCCACGGCGGCGCCGACGGTCGGCGGGTTCCTGATACCCGCTACTTCCAGCATGCACCATGGCGCGCACCACAGTGTGTCGGAGCCGTTGCGGGTCCGGTTCTGCCTAAACGCCCGCGAACCCTTAAGATGGGGGGTATGTCTAAAGTCCTCACCTCCCTGCCCGTTGGTGAACGCGTAGGTATCGCGTTCTCCGGTGGCCTTGATACCTCCGTCGCCGTTGCCTGGATGCGTGAAAAGGGTGCCATCCCTTACACGTACACCGGAGACCTCGGCCAATACGATGAGCCGAACATCGATGAAGTTCCCGGCCGCGCTCTGGAATACGGTGCCGAAGCCGCCCGCCTGGTCGACTGCAAGCCGGCCCTCGTCGAAGAGGGGCTGGTGGCCCTGGCCTGCGGCGCCTTCCACATCCGTTCAGGCGGAAAGTCCTACTTCAACACCACCCCGCTGGGCCGTGCCGTGACCGGCACCCTGCTGGTGCGTGCCATGCGCGAAGACGGTGTCGATGTCTGGGGCGACGGTTCGACCTACAAGGGCAACGACATCGAGCGGTTCTACCGCTACGGGTTGCTCTCGAACCCGAAGCTTCGCATCTACAAGCCGTGGCTCGACCCGGAATTCGTGCACGAACTCGGTGGTCGTTCGGAAATGAGCGAATGGCTCACCGAACGCAACTTCCCGTACCGCGACTCCGCCGAAAAGGCCTACTCCACCGATGCCAACATCTGGGGCGCCACCCACGAGGCCAAGACCCTGGAACTGCTCAACACCTCGCTGGAATCGGTTCAGCCGATTATGGGAGTGCGCTACTGGGACGAATCCGTGGCCATCAAGACCGAAGACGTCTCGGTGACCTTCGAGGCCGGCCGCCCCGTCGCCATCAACGGTGTCGAATTCGCCGACGCCGTGGCCTTGGTCGACGAAGCCAACAAGATCGGCGGCCGTCACGGCCTGGGCATGAGCGACCAGATCGAGAACCGCATCATCGAGGCCAAGTCCCGCGGCATCTACGAGGCCCCGGCCATGGCGCTGCTGCACATCGCCTACGAGCGCCTGCTCAACGCCATCCACAACGAAGACACCGTTGCCAACTACCACGCAGAGGGCCGCCGCTTGGGCCGCCTGATGTACGAAGGCCGCTGGTTGGACCCGCAGGCACTGATGCTGCGCGAATCCCTGCAGCGCTGGGTCGGCTCCGCCGTCTCGGGCACCGTCACCGTACGCCTGCGCCGCGGCGATGACTACACGGTCATGGACACCACCGGGCCAAACCTGAGCTACCACCCGGACAAGCTCTCCATGGAACGCGTGGGCGACTCCGCTTTCGGACCGCTGGACCGCATCGGCCAACTCACCATGCGTAACCTGGACATCGCCGATTCCCGCTCACGCCTGGAGCAGTACGCCAACCAAGGCCTGTTGGGCGACAAGACCGTCAAGCTCGTCGGCGAGCTCGAGGCCGGCGGCGCCTCCGCAATCGTCGACGCCGAGGCAGTAGACCCCGATGGCTTGGCCACCGATCGCGCCTCGGAGCGCGCGGCCTTCGATTCGGGCACCGACTAAGCCTGAACCGTGCTGGGCCCTTCGGGGCCGCAGCGTCGGGCGGTGCCACCTACCGGGAGAACAGTAGGTGGCACCGCCTTTTTCATCTCTTTGCCCCGTATGCTTGCTAGACTCGCCGACAACGTGCTGCCGCAGATCGGAGGAGCCTTGTCCACCTCACCGCCGCGGCGAGCATCGGGCCGGCACGTTGGTTTGCCAGCGTGCTGGGGGCCCGTTTCGACTTCGACCTGCACAACGAGCGGCGCCTGGCCGAACACCTCGGATCCTCCCCTGCCGATACCCTCGCCCGGTTTCGCCATGTCGTGAACAGCAGCACCGCGCCGTTTGGACCGGTCCAGGCGTGGCTGGGCGAAGTGGTCGTCCATGCCCAGGATATCCGTCGTCCGCTGGGCATCGAGCACACCGTACCGATGGAAGCAGCTACATCCGTTGCCGTTTTCTATGCGGGTCGGGACTTCGCGGTGAACAGCAAGAGCACCGCCGCCGGACTCCGGTTGGTGGCCAACGACGGGCCCTTTGCCTCCGGGAACGGTCCGCTGGTCTCCGGCAGCACCTTGGCACTGGCCATGGCCATGGCCGGCCGCGGGGCCTACTGCGACGAACTCAACGGACCAGGCACCGAAACCCTGCGTACGCGATGCGGCCCCGCAGCACCTGACGATAACCAGAAAGGGCCTGGGGAATGATTAGCGACGGTCCGGCAGCCGGTTTTGCGCACGCGCTCGTGATTTCCGCTGTTCTGTTGACAGCGACGGCTTGCACTTCACTGGACGCCCTTGCGCCGCCAAGTGATGTGTCGGCCTCGGCCGATGATTCCAAGCCTCCGAGACCCGCAGTCTCATCCGGTGACGGTTCCCCCGGGCAAACCAAAGGAGAGGGCAAAACGTTCAGCGCCGAGTCCATACATGTCCTTAGCCAAAAAACCGTCACGCGCGAGACCGGAAGTTTCGTGGAAATGACGATCGAGGCCCCTGCACAGACACGGTTCCTGGTCGGTTCAGGCGATAATGCCGACACAGCGGTTCCGTGTGACGACGAACCAATGGATGGGCAGGCCGTTCTTTACCGCGTGCATTGCCCGTCGCACGGTGCCGGAGACAAGACGCTGCTCTCAATCACTTCCGATGGCGAGTTCGAATACGGGTTCAGCCAGATCCTGAAATAACCCGGCTTTCGCCAAGAGCCGCCGGCTTTCCGGAGCGCGGTGAATCTGTGATCACCAGGAAGACACGGACATCCCGGCAGCCCCGGTCACCATGGCGCTGGGACCAGTTTACAGAAAGCTGTGGGCGGGGAACGCGGTCTCCAACGTCGCTGACGGCAGCGGCTTCAAAACCATACCGCTTCCGGCGACGGCGTTTGCGTCCAACCCGATGCCGCTCGCGGACCAGCCAATGGTCCATGCCGCTGCCAGGTTCCTGACGGTCCCGCCCATTGGCGCTTCCCCGGGTGCTTTGATGTTCACCGCCACCATTGACTTGCCCCGAAACTTCCGCCCCTGCGTCTGCACGGCTGGTTTCCCAGCAGCTTCACCTCCACCGGGAGGTGGACGCGGGCGCAGTGTGGTTGCTCCGTCACCGGTTGCTGTGCCCCCCCCTTTCCATCATCAGCGCTTTGGCCGGTGCCGCCTACATGATGCCGTTTTCGATCCCCGCCGCTTTTGCCCAAGAGGAGTCATCGTGCCCATTTGGGCATCGGTGTTTGGCGGTCTCCTGGGGTCCACCACGTCAGCAGCGTCGCGGCGCAAGTCAGGATACGCGGCAACCACGCGCGGCAGCTTGGTGATTGGCTCGCTCAGCTTGTTTGCCACCTACCCTACCGTTGTTCCGCGGGTGGCCGATTTACATCCCCCCCACAAACACCATGCACGCCGTTGTCTTGAGCATGCGCGCGAGTTCCTTAAGGCAAAAACCGGTTCCGGATTCGCATCGAGGCACGCTCAAGGCCGTTCCTCGTTGTTCGGTTTGGTTCTGATAGCGCTAACGCCGCCTACACCGTCGCAAAGTATCCGACGTACGTTGGAAAAACAGCAAGGCTCCTGGAACAGCGTTATCGCAGCTGGAGCCCTATAGGAAATAGGTCTGCCCTATTTGGTTCCATTTGGCGCCGAAGGTGTCATCGTCGGCCGTCCAGGTGAAGTTGGGCCACCGCTGGGTAATCTGTTCAAGCTTGGGTCTCGAAAGTGCTTCCTCCTACGAACACATCGTGGCGATGTGGTGGATGAGCGCAACTGTCCCTTCGCTCATGATCCGAATATGGGCCCTTACACGCTTAGCTAGCTGGCAACACCAATGCGAGCCGCTGCTCTGGCGCCCACTCGTATTTGTCATCACACCGGTAACCCCTTAGCCACCTCTGTCCGTTAACGACACGGAGGTAGAATCCCTTGGGGTACTCCACGTCCTGGCTCGGCGGGTCGGAGGCGACGTGGATTGCTCCGGTCGGGGCCCGGCCTGCGGACAATACGGAGTCCGGTGCATTGGACTGCTCCGTCATCGCCAATCGCAGGTAAGGGCCGGTCACCAGCGGGCAGAGTTCAAGGCCCTGGTTCCTCGCAGTGGTGAAGACCCGTGACTGCACCGACCCGTGCTCGAAGCCAAGGTCGCGGACCGTTCGTTCCACGATCCGTAGGCTTCGAGCCTCAGGCGCATCGAACGCGGGATGAGCGAGCAGCGTCTCGCCATGGTCATTGTGCAAGATGTTCGCACGGCGCAGAAATTGGATGATCTCAACCCGGGAGTGGCCCCCGACTCGAACCACAAAACCGTCTTCCCTTAAAGTGCCTACCATGAACCGATTCTCCAGCTATTCCCGCCACACAACAAATCCCCGGGGGAAGGGCTCCCGCACACTATCCTGATACGGGCCGGCCAGCGGTGGGCGGGGGGCTACCACCACGCGTTTATCGCGCCGGGACGCCGGTTCTGGCCCTGCACGTTCCTAGCGGAACCGGGCAAACACGCGCACGGGTCCGGAGTCGAAATCTGATCCCTCACGCAGCCCCATTGCTTCATAGAAGGCTCGCTGTTGCGGTTCGTCATCGGTGATGAGCACCATATGGCGCACATGCCCGTACCGCTGCTTCACTTCGTCGAACAAGGCGCGTCCCACCCCGGTGCCTTGGGCCTCCGGGTGGACCAAGATGTCCTGCAGGTAGCAGATCGTCGCATCGTCGGAAACGGTCCGGGCCAAACCAATCAGCATTCCATCCTGGTTCCGTGCCGCAACAACGAATGCCGAGCACCGTAGCGCCTGAAAGAGCAGGTCCGGATCGTTGGTGTAGGCAACCCAGCCAACTGACCCATAGAGCGCGACGACTTCGGCGTCGGTTGCCGTGCGATTGTTGATATCGTGAAAGAGCCCATGGGGCCAGTGTTGCACGCCATCTCATCCGTTGTGTGCACTGGCTGCCCCGCCACCGGTTTTCCCGAACTGCGGGCCGCGGGTTGCCGCACCAAGCGACTACCCGGGGCCCGCATTGGCACGCGGATTTCCTAGTACCGCAGGATTGCCGCGACTTCGCTGCCGGGGGCCACGGTCTCGGAGGTAGCGAAGACCCTGCCGCTGGTGTTCAGAGTTGCCACGGCTGCCGCGTCAACGAGCTCGCAATCGGCGAACCGTTCGTCGGCGCCGAGCTGGACAACTGGTGCGTCCTCATCGGCGACACGCTCCCAGCACCACGGATCCGCCTTGACAAACAGGGTTTCCACGCGGCCCTCGGCCGCTGCCTGGACAATCGTCGCCAGGTCGCTGGAGACGCGGCCGGTTCCGTTCAGTTCCTTGAACCGATCGATGACCTTCGCGCGGTCCGCGCGAAGCCGGCTTTCGATCAGCGGCCAAGCCAACTTGTGCAGTTCCTCGGCGGAGAGCTGATCCGGGTTGCGATCAACCGACCCGTCAATGACGTTCGGGTAGTTGTTGACCTCGCGGTACGCCGAGACGAGATGGTCAAGGCCAACCAAGACCATCGGCACGGTCTGTCCGGACAGGACTTCCTTAAGCCCGTTAGACACATTGCGCAGGAATTGCTCCACCTCAAGGGACTTCAGGTGCTGGTCACCGGCGCCATGTCCGTAGAAGACGGCTGCACCTGCGCCGCGGCCCGCCTTCGCCGCTGGCCTGCTCATGGTGTCCGAGCGGGCTTCCTTGGGGGTGATGGAATCCTTCAGGCTGGTGGGAACATCGGTGAGTTGCACGTCCTCCACCGTGTTTCGACTGCCTTCCATCAAGCGGATCTCGCGCTGGCTCAGAGCCAGAACGAGGAAGTTTCCGTCACCGGAAAGCAGGCGCAGCATCGGGCCAAGGACGGGTTTGTCACCGACGGTGGCAAGCGTGGGCATCGGCGCAGCCACCCGGAAAGTGCGGTGCGAATCCTTGCCCAACAGCATCGCCAGGCCATCGCTCATGTACTGCCATTCCATGGCATCATCGCGAAGCTCACGTGCCGGAGCGAGCAGTGCGTCGATCTCCGGCCGCTTCATCGTCTTTTCAAGGGTCGCTTCGACACCGGAGACCAGATTCTTGAATCGAACCTGGTCCACCTCCACTCCCCGTCCAAATCTATGTGTCGGCATGAACAGGCAGACATGGGTCTGATCCTGCCCGGGCTCCGCCAAGGCTGCAATATCGTTGCTTGTCAACAGTTCCACGAGACCTCCTACTTTCGAATTAGGTATCCCCTCCACCATACCCCGCAGGGTTTTTTGCCTGCTTGGAGCCATATGCCCGTGGACCCGGGAACCGCATACGGACGCGACCTCCGATGCTTTCCTGGTTAGCGACCATCTCTAAGCGGAAGGGACCCGAGGGCGGTGAAAGATGTTTTACCGCCCTCGACCGGAAGCGTTGGCTAGCCCAGGGTGAAGGGGGTCTTTGCCGGCAGGGGGTAGGCCTGACGGAGCTTCTCGACATCCTCGAAAGGTGCCATGGCGATTGACAGTTTGGTGAAATCCAGCTTGGCTTCGCGCAGGCAGGTCTTGATGGCCGAGACGGCTTTTTTGGGCTCCGGGGAGAGCACACGGATGTTCAGTTTGCGCGGGCCGTAGTCCGAGGACTCCACGGTGCCCAGTCCACGCCAGGCGAGGTGGCCGACAAGGGCTTCCTTGGCGGTGCTTTCCAGATACTTGTCCCGATCGGTTCCCTCCAGGGTCTTCAGCGCGTATTGCACGATGACCCAGCCCTGGTCGGCCTCGGTGATCGTTGCGAAGCCGTCGGCCTCGCATTGTTCGGTGAACGCGGCCAGCAGGCCCTGGGCGGTTTCCTCGTTGACGTCTTTGGCCGTCTCGGTCGTGGACAGGTGCCCGACCGTTCCATGGTTCACCACGAATTGGCCAAGCGCTTCGCCTTCATAGGTGGAGAACCAGGCCTCGCGGAACTTCATGGTTCCGTCTTCGTCGCGGCGGTAGGTGCGGACTATTGACATGCGGTGGTGCTCCTTAGCGAGATGCGTTGCGTGAAAACTTTGTTCGTCCCCGGATCAGCCAGTCCGTGGCGGTGCCGTCAAAGGGCTCCGCACCCTGTCGCACAGCACCGAGCAGTTCTTGGGCTTCGGCAGCGATGCAGTCCACCAGCGCCGGGGGGTACCCCATGGCAGCGGCGTGTTCGGCGAATTCGTCCTCGTCATCGAGGAAGATCCCGCGAGAGCTCGAATCAATGACATCGAGGTCCATGTCCACCGAGTTTGCTTCCCAGCCACCGCGGGCCAGCTCGCGCCAACCGATGTTCGTGGACAAATCCAGGTAGATACGGAAGTCCTCGTCCGTGTGGTCGTAGAAGGTGCCGATCCAGTGTCCCGAGGCAGGGACCAGGCATACGGCGTCGGTTTCCGCCCAGTGCCCGTGGCCGGGCCTGGCGACAAGGGATCCTGCAGGCTGGTAGATCCAGTGGCCATGGCCGTCGTTGCCCAGGTATCGTCCGGGCACCACCCAGTGCGGCTGGCCATCGTACTTCCACGCCCGGGCCACCACCATGTCCCCCAAAACGGCTCCGGCGGGTTCGCGCGGCAGGTCCGCGGGAATGATCGGCGCAGCACTCACAGCTGGGGAATCTGTCCGGTGGGAAGTTGGGCGCCTGGCAACGGACGGGCAAAGGGTACCTTGGTGCCCAGCACCTGGGCAAGGGTGTCGTTGGCGATCCTGTCGGCACTGAGGCCGACACGGTCCATGACTTCGGTGCGGCTTCCGTGGGCCAGGAACTCGGTGGGCAGACCAACCTCGTTCAAGGCGGTGTCCACTCCGGCTGCGCGCATTTCCTGTCGGATACGTGAGCCTACGCCTCCTGCGCGGACCCCGTCCTCGACGCAGACCACGATGCGGTGCCGGGCCGCAAGACCGATGATCGAACGCGGAACAGGCAGCACCCAGCGCGGGTCGACCACCGTGACGGTGATGCCCTGCGCGTTCAGCCGGGAAGCTACGTCAAGACATATCTCGCTCATGGCGCCGACCGAGACGATCAGCACGTCGCGTTCCTCCCCGGGACCGAGCTTGACCAGGACGTCCACCCCGTCGTGCAGGCGTTGGACGGCCACGATCTCGGCACCCACGCTGCCCTTGGAGAAACGGACGACGGAGGGCGCGTCACTGATGGCCACCGCCTCGCGCAGCTCCTCGCGCAGCCGCACCGCATCGCGCGGAGCCGCAAGATGGAGGTTGGGAACGATCTGCATCAGTGCCATGTCCCACATGCCGTGATGGCTGGGTCCGTCGGGTCCGGTGACCCCTGCCCGATCCAGCACCACCGTGACCCCCGCCTTGTGCAGTGCCACGTCCATAAGCAACTGGTCGAACGCGCGGTTCAGGAAGGTGGCGTAGATGCACACCACGGGGTGCAGTCCGCCAAAGGCAAGCCCGGCTGCCGATGTCATCGCGTGCTGCTCGGCGATTCCCACGTCCAGCACGCGTGTCGGGTGCCGTTCGGCCATCGCCTTGAGGCCCACCGGCTGCAGCATGGCACCGGTGATCGCCACGATGTCGTTGCGTTCATCGGCGATTGCGGCGATTTCCTCGCCAAAGACGCTGGTCCAGGAACGTGCGGAGGCCTTGGAAATCGGTTTGCCGGTCTGCGGGTCGATCACTCCGACGGCGTGGAACTGGTCGGCTTCATCGGCGCGGGCCGGGGCAAAACCGCGGCCTTTCTCGGTCATGGCATGCACGATGACCGGTCCGGCAAAGTTCCGCGCCTGCAACAACGCCTCATCGACCGCGGCTTGGTTGTGTCCGTCGATGGGACCAATGTATTTCATGCCCAGGTCCTCGAAGAGGCCTTGGGGGGCCCACCAGTCCTTGACGCCCTTCTTGGTGGCATGCAGCGACTTGTAGGCGAACTGGCCCACCGCGCCTGAATCCTTCAGCCTCACCTTGAGGCGGTCAATGGTGTTCTCGTAGGCCGGGTGGGTGCGGAACTGGTCAAGCCGTTGGCGCAGTCCGGCGAGTTGGTCGGCCAGACCTCCCACGGTCGGAGCGTAGGAGCGTCCGTTGTCGTTGACCACGATGACCACCCGACGGTCCTTGTCCGCGGCGATGTTGTTAATCGCTTCCCACGCCATGCCGCCGGTCAACGCGCCGTCGCCGACCAACGCAACCACGTAGCGATCGGCCTCTCCGGTCAGCTTGCGGGCGCGAGAGATACCGTCGGCCCAGGACAGCGAGGAGGAGGCATGCGATGACTCCACGATATCGTGCACGGATTCGACGCGTTCGGGATATCCCGAGAGCCCGCCCTGCTGGCGCAACGTGGAAAAGTCTTGCCGACCGGTCAACAGCTTGTGGACGTAGGACTGGTGGCCGGTGTCAAAGATGATCGAGTCACGCGGTGAATCGAAGAGCTTGTGGATTCCGAGGGTTAATTCCACGACGCCGAGGTTGGGTCCAAGGTGGCCACCGGTGCGCGCCACATTGCCGATCAGGAACGTCCGGATCTCTTCGGCCAGCTGGTGCATTTCGACCATGTTCAAACCTCGGAGATCCCGGGGTCCTTTAATGGTCCGAAGCAATGACACGGTGGCAGTCCTTTCGCAGTGGCAAATACCAATTCAATCCTACCGCCCCGTATTTGTCCCCGCGGCACCATTTGCATCCGGATCCCTCCGGCCTTTCGGCGTTCCATGTAATCATGGGCGCCTAAACATTCTTCTTTCCTGCGTGCCTACGAGCACGACCCCCATGAATACCCCCGGTGATTTTCCGCGCCCGCACGTCCTTTTCGTTTGCAATACCAACGGCGGCAAACCGCAAATGGCCGCGGCGCTCTTTCGCCAGGGGGCTGGCGAAGCCGTTCACGTGCAATCGGCGGGGCCGGTACCGGCCCACCACGGCAATGGGCTCGCCGCAGAGGTGATGGCCGCAAATCGTGTCGACATGCAGTTCGAGTTGCCCTCCGAATTGGCCGGGGAGCGGCTGAGCGCGGCCGATCGGGTCATCATCATGGGCCAGACACGGGTCCAGGAGCTTGAAGGCGTCACCATGGAATGCTGGGTTCCGCGCAAAGCGCCGACTTCGCTGGCCAATGATCGCGAGCGCATGGAATTTATGCGCTCCGATCTTGAAGCCAGGGTGGCGCAGCTGGACCGCGACATCGTGCAGGCCAAAGCCCGGGACACTCCCCCGGTGGTTGGGACCAACGTCGCTCGGGAATAGCCCACAGGTACTCCTCGACGTCCTCCCCCACCGCGAAAGCCTCTACGCGATCGGTTTCAAGCAACTCAGTAACCAGTTCCTGGCTACCGGCAATGATTGTCGAGTCGTAGTCCACTTCCGTGACCATGACCCATGCACGGTCATCGGGCCATACGAGGCTCGGTGACTGGGATATCCAGTCATGAAGAATCCACGGAGCCTGCAACGGCCACCCGCGATCGGAGAATGCTGATATACCTGCAGCGTAAAATTGGTGGGTCCTGCCCGGCAACTCCAGGCACGCAGGTTTCGGTTGCTTCGCCGGCGTGCTCCTGGCGGCCCGCAGGCCACCGAGCAACCTGCCGAGCCGGTGGGCTCTCACCTGCACCTCCGAGGAGAAGTACGGCATAGAAACCCCGGAGCCCCAGCCCTCCCAGATGGCCGCGACACCCGATTCCGGGGTTCCGGTGTGGCGTGAGAGCACAGCTGCGAGTCGCTCCAAGGTATCCAGATCAAGGTTCCCTTCTTCGCTTTGGCCATAGCGCCAGCCATCGGCAGTGAACCATTCCTCATGCACGTTGGTCCGGGCAGGGAGTATGTCTGCGCTTTGTGTGTAGGGACCCCGCCGCCTGGAGGTGGCTGCGGCAAGTTCCGCCCAGGAACCGGGTTCCCTTTCGATATCCAGGCACATGGAGGCATCCACGGTGTCTTAGGTATCCGGTGCCCTAGGCCGGTCACGGTCGATGGGATGCAGGATCCGTGCGCAGGCAGTAAATCCACGGGGCACCACGGTGTTTGGCCCGCCGAACTCATCGGACAACAGGTTCCGCAGCCATGAACAGGGCTCGACGGTGGGCAGCGGTGCGAACGGTGCCGAAGCACCCTCCGCATTACTCATCTCCGACCCCGGGTGCGATCCACCGGGGGACGTTTTCGGCGTTCCCGGCGCTTGCGGGCGCCCCGGAAATACCAGTACATCAGGAACACAACCGCCGCAATGATGACCACGTTCGCCACGATCACCAGGTGCCAGCCCTGCAATCCATCCATCGCCCTGCCTCCGTTTCGCTGGTGCTACCAAGGTTGGACCCCTCGTGGCCACGATGCTAACAGGGCTGTTTCGTTAAATGCCGCAAGGGGCGGACCAGGCCCGGTTTCCCCGGCTTGTCCCACCCCTTGCTCAAGTGGATCTATGCCAACTGGTTAGCTGGCGGAGATCTGGCGCAGGACGTACTGCAAGATGCCGCCGTTGCGGTAGTAATCGGCTTCGCCGGGGGTATCGATGCGCAGGTCGGCGTCGAAGGAGACCTTCTTGCCGTCTTCGCCCACGGCCGTGACCTTCAGGGTCTTGGGTGTGGTGCCGTTGTTGAGTTCGGTCACTCCCTCGACAGAGAAGGTCTCGGTGCCGGTCAGGCCCAGGGTGTCGGCGGATTCGCCGGCCGGGAACTGCAACGGAAGAACGCCCATGCCGATGAGGTTCGAGCGGTGGATACGCTCAAAGGACTCGGTGATGACGGCCTTGACACCCAGCAACGCGGTGCCCTTGGCTGCCCAGTCACGGCTGGATCCCGAACCGTATTCCTTGCCGCCCAGGACCACCAGCGGGGTGCCGGCAGCCTTGTAGTTCTGCGCAGCATCGTAGACGAAGGACTGCGGAGCGCCGTCTTGGGTGAAGTCGCGGGTGAAGCCACCTTCGACTCCGTCCAGGATCTGGTTGCGGATACGGATGTTCGCGAACGTGCCGCGGATCATGACCTCGTGGTTGCCACGGCGCGAGCCGTAGGAGTTGAAGTCCTTGCGATCCACGCCGTTGGCCAGCAGGTACTGCCCTGCCGGGGAGTCCGACTTGAAGGAACCGGCCGGGGAGATGTGGTCGGTGGTGACCGAATCACCCAGCTTGAGCAACACGCGGGCGCCGGAGATATCCTGCACCGGCTCCGGGGTTGCCTTCATGCCATCGAAGTACGGGGGCTTGCGAACGTAGGTCGAATCCTCGGCCCACTCGAAGGTGTTCCCTGCCGGGGTGTCAAGCGCCTTCCAGCGATCGTCCCCGTCAAAGACACCCTCGTAGCCGCGGGCAAACATGTCCGCATCGATCGAGGCGTCCATGGTTTCCTGCACCTCGGTCGGTGAAGGCCAGATGTCCTTGAGGAACACCTCGTTGCCCGCATCGTCTGAGCCCAGGGAATCGTTCTCGAAGTCGAAGTCCATGGTGCCGGCCAGTGCGTAGGCGATGACCAATGGCGGAGAGGCCAGGTAGTTCATCTTCACGTCCGGGTTGATGCGGCCCTCGAAGTTACGGTTGCCCGAGAGCACTGCGGTCGCGGCAAGATCGTTGACCTGGATGGCCTCAGAGATCTCCGCATCCAGCGGACCGGAGTTGCCGATGCAGGTCGCGCAGCCATAGCCCACGATGAAGAAGCCCAGCTTCTCCAGGTACGGCATGAGGCCGGATTTCTCGTAGTACTCGGTGACGACCTTCGAGCCCGGGGCGACCGAGGTCTTGACCCATGGCTTGGACACCAGGCCCTTTTCCACTGCCTTGCGTGCCAGCAGAGCTGCGGCAAGCATGACCGAGGGGTTCGAGGTGTTGGTGCACGAGGTGATCGAAGCGATCGAGACCAGGCCGTGGTCGATGGAGAACGTGGTGCCGTCTTCCTTGGCGATCTCAACGGAGGTCGAGGGGCGACCGATGTTCAGCTCGTCGGCGGCGCCTGCGGCGTAGTTGTGGATGTCCTTGCGGAACTGCTCCTTGGCGCTGGAGAGCTCGATGCGATCCTGCGGACGCTTCGGGCCGGCGATGGAGGGAACCACCGTGGAGAGATCCAGTTCCAGGTACTCAGAGAAACGGATCTCCCGGCTCGGGTCGTGCCACAGGCCCTGCTCCTTGGCGTAGGCCTCCACGAGGTCGACGTTCTCGGCCGGACGGCCGGTCAGGCGCAGGTAATCCAGGGTGACATCGTCAATCGGGAACATCGCGGCGGTCGACCCGAACTCCGGGGACATGTTGCCGATGGTCGCACGGTTGGCCAGCGGGACCTGAGCCACGCCTTCTCCGTAGAACTCCACGAACTTGCCCACGACACCGTGCTTACGCAGGATCTCGGTGATGGTCAGCACCACGTCGGTCGCGGTCGCGCCGGCGGCGATCGCACCCTTGAGCTTGAAGCCGACAACGCGCGGGATAAGCATGGAGACCGGCTGGCCGAGCATTGCTGCCTCGGCCTCGATACCGCCAACGCCCCAGCCCAGCACTCCCATGCCGTTGACCATGGTGGTGTGGGAGTCGGTGCCCACGCAAGTGTCGGGGTAGGCGCGCAGCTTGCCATCGACCTCGCGTGTCATCACGGTGCGTGCCAGGAACTCGATGTTGACCTGGTGCACGATTCCGGTTCCCGGGGGGACGACCTTGAAGTCGTCAAATGCCGTCTGGCCCCAGCGCAGGAACTGGTAGCGTTCCCCGTTGCGCTGGTACTCGATCTCCATGTTGCGCTCGAGTGCACCGGCATTGCCGAACACATCGATCTGCACGGAGTGGTCAATGACCATCTCGGCAGGAGCCAAGGGGTTCACGCGGGTTGGATCCCCGCCCAGGTCCTTGACTGCCTCGCGCATCGTTGCCAAGTCCACGATGCACGGAACACCGGTGAAGTCCTGCATCAAGACGCGTGCCGGGGTGAATTGGATCTCGGTGTTGGGTTCCGCGGACGGATCCCACTGGCCCACGGCCTTGACGTGGTCCTCGGTTATGTTCGCACCGTCTTCGGTGCGAAGCAGGTTCTCCAAGAGAACCTTGAGGCTGTACGGAAGGCTTTGGGCGCCTTCGACGGCGTTCAGCCGGTAAATCTCATATTCTTTGCCCTTGACGTCCAGTACGCCCTTGGCACCATAGCTGTCCACATTGCTCATTGGGACTCCTCTCGCCGGATTTTTCATCTTCGTTGCACGCTCACAAGGAAATCCAGTTAGGCAGTCCTAACTGAGTTCGACTTGTGTTTATTGCGGCAGAGCTAGAAACAGTCTATCCCCACGCCGCGCTTCGTGCCCCGCCAGCCCGACATTTGCAGGCCGAACGGGGTCACATCCTCGCTCAGTGGCGAACGAACAGCCCCACGGTCTCCATGTGGTGCGTGTGCGGATAAAGGTCAAGGACCTCGACCGCATCCAGCCGGTACCCGGCCCGCAACAGATCGGCGCTGTCGCGAGCAAATGATGCCGGATCGCAGGAGACATAGGAAATCTTCTTGGCCCCGGACTTCCCCATGGCGGAAACGACTTGCTTCCCGGCACCGGTGCGTGGGGGGTCAAGGACGATGGCATCAAGGGTGGTGTTGCGTTCGCGCAGCTGCGCGCCGAGCACCTTTTCCACCCTGCCCTGGACGATAACGGCCTGCTTGTGTTCACGCAGGTTCTTCAGCGCGTCCTTGCTGGTGCCAGGTGCACCCTCGATGGAAAGCACCATCCCGTCATCGCCCACGGCCGCGGCCAGCGGCGCGCTGAAGAGCCCGGCACCGGCGTAAAGGTCGGCAATCCGTGCCCCGTAGCCCGGCTCCAGCTGTGCCATCACCCGGGCCACCAGTGCCTCGGGTGCCAGGCGGTGGATCTGCCAGAAACCCTCACCGGTGACGCGGTAGTCCATCCCGGCCACCGATTCCGCCAGCCAGGTCCGCCCGCGCAGCCGGGTCAGGGCGCCGCGCCCGTCGGTGAGAGAACCGGGGACCTGGGTCAGTGCTGCGGCGCTGGTGCCCTCGGGCAGCCGCTTGGCCGCTCGTCCGGCGGCACCGGCGATGGTTCCGTCCTCGATGAAGAGCACCAGTGCCCCGGGGTTTTCCCCCGAGCCGGCGGCGACCTCGATGCGGCTGATGCCGGCCAACGGGAGTTCCCAGAGCTTGAGCTCGTTGATCTGTGGGTGCGCCAGGGGCATCTCTTGGACGGGGATGAGCTCGTTTGAACGAAACGGGCTCATGGCCAGCCGGCCTTTGGAGTCCACGGCGAAGGCGGTGCGCGTGCGCCACCCCAGAGCGTCCTCGGACTCACCGGCCGGTGCCCGGACACCGGTGAAGCCGAGCTCGGCGGCGTCCAGGCCGCTCAGTCGCTGCATCTGCTCGATGAAGATCTGCGACTTGATCTCGCGCTGCGCTTCCAGGGCAATATGTCCGAATTCAGCGCCTCCGACAGGCAGCACGCCCCGGGCAGCGGCGGCCAGGGCATCGGCCTGGGGCCAGAAGTGCGTCACACGGCTTTCGGCCGGTTCGTGGACTTCCACCACGTCGCCGCGCCAGAAGCGGGCCTTTTCCCCGTCATCACGAACGGCGACGGACACCAGTTCCCCGGGGATTCCGTGGCGCACGAAGACCACCCTTCCCTCGTGGCGCCCCACACAGTGTCCGCCGTGGGCAGGCGCGTCCAGGCGCACCTTCAGGATGTTTTCTTGCGTGCTCATGAAATGTCTTTCGGCTTGGGGATCGCGGGTGTTGCTGAGGTGTTGAGGGGCCTTGTCCCGGCCGAGCCCTGCTCGGTGGGTCCCAGGAAGGTCGTGACGTCCGAGGAGTCCAGGCGCCACGGCACCGAGGCCACCACCACACCGGGCTCGTAGTGCAGGCGGTTCTTGATTCGCATGGCGGTCTGGTTATGCACCAGTTGTTCCCACCAGCGTCCTACCACGTACTCGGGGATGTAAACGACAATCAAATCGCGCGGGGAATCGCGTTTGATCGAGCGGATGTACTCGATGATCGGAGGCGAAATCTCCCGGTAGGGAGAGGCCAGCACGGTGATCGGCACGGGGATGCCCAATGCCTCCCATTGTGCAAGGGTCGCTGCAGTGCGCTCGGAATCCGAATCCACCACGATCGCATCGATCTTCGAGGGCCGCGCCGCACGGGCGAAGGCCACCGCCCGCAACACCGGCTTGCGCAGCGTGGAGACCAGCACCAGCGCGTGGACGCGTGCGGGCAGTGCGGTGGCCGATTCGTCATCCGCGATGGCCAGTTCGCGATCAACCTTCACATAGTGCCGGTGCAGTGCGTCCATCATGAAGAACAGCACCGCGATGCCCAGTACGGCCAGCCAAGCCCCGTGCACCAGCCGGGTGCCCAGCACGATCACCAGCACCGCGGCGGTGAGGCCGAAGCCCACGATGTTCAGCAACCGGGAGCGGTGAATCTTGGCCCGTACCCGGGTTTCCGGGGCCTGGGCCAGCTCGCGGCCCCAGTGCTTGATCATGCCCAGCTGGCTCAGCGTGAAGGACACGAAGACGCCCACCACATAGAGCTGGATCAGGGTCGGGACGTGGGCGTTGAATACCCAGATTAGGACGATGGCGGCTATCGCCAGGGCCAGAATGCCGTTGGAGAACCCCAGCCGGTCACCCCTGGTGCGCAGCTGGCGGGGCAGGTAGCCGTCGGTGGCCAGATGCGAGGCCAGGTTGGGGAAGGAATTGAAGGAGGTGTGCGAGGCCATCAGCAGCACCGCCACGGTCAGTGCCAGCACCAGCAAGAACCCGATCGAGCTTCCACCGAAGATCGCCTCGGCCAACTGGCTCAACACGGGGTTCTGGATGTAGTCGGCAGGGATCGGGCCGCCGTTGAGCAGAAGCCCGGTGGCCGGGTCCTCCACCACGTGGACGTCAACCGCACGCGCCAGGTACATGGTCCCCAGGGTCAAGGCGCCGGCGATCAATCCCAGCAGCAGCAACACGGTCGCCGCGTTGCGCGCCTTGGGGGCGGCCATCTTGTGGACGTTGGAGATCGGAACTTCCACCCCGGTCAGCGCCGCCGAACCCGTGGAGAAGGCACGCAGCACCAGCAACACCCCGGCCAGCCCGGTGAGGCCGTGCGGGTAGTTGGGGTTAGGAACGACCTCGAAGCCCGCACTCGGGGCCATGCCCAGGTTCCCCGTGGCGGCAAAGATCCCGCCCATGGCCAACATCACCAGCACCACGCCCACAAAGAGGTAGACCGGTAAGGCATTGCCCAGCCGGGAGCGTCCCAGGCCGCGCAGGTTCAGCAGCGTGAGGATCACCACCCCGCCGGTGGCCATCCAGGGTTGGCTGCCATCCAGGGCGGGGAAGGCGGCAACAACGTAGTGCGAGGCAGAGGAAATCGACACGGCAACGGTGAGCACGAAGTCCACCAGCAGGGCCGCCGCCACCGTGGTCCCTGCGCGGTGGCCGAGGTTCACCGAGGCGATCTCGTAGTCGCCTCCGCCGGAGGGATAGGCCTTCACCGATTGCCGGTAGGAGGCGATGATGACCAGCATCACGACCATGATCGCCAGGCCGACCGACGGGGAGAACGCCATGGCACCCAGTCCTGCCAAGGCAAGGGTGAGGATCACCTCATCCGGAGCGTAGGCAATGGAGGAGAACGCGGAGGCAGAGAAAAAGGGCAGGGCAAGACGCTTGCGAAGCGGCGCCTGCTTTAGTTTTTCGGTCCTAAAGGGGCGCCCCACCAGAATCCGCTTCAACGCGGCGAGAAATGAAAGCACGCTCCAAAACTAGCCCGGTTTGCCCCGCCCTGTCATACACCACACCGTCGGGCACCGGGTGAAGAATCACGCATCGAGGCCGGGAACCGTGAAAGACTGGCGGATGAAGCGTGCAGGTAAAGCAAAACCCTGGCACCCCGGCTGGAATCAAAGGATGGATTATGGCGCACTTCGTCATCATGGGTTGCGGTCGGGTGGGTGTGACCCTGGCCCACACGCTCGACGACGCCGGCCACTCGGTCGCGATCATCGACCAGGACGACCGGGCCTTCCGCCGGTTGCGCCGCAACTTCTCCGGCCTCAAGGTCTCCGGCGTCGGGTTCGACCGCGACACCTTGGAACGAGCCAAGATCAGTGAGGCCTACGCCTTTGCCGCAGTTTCCAGCGGCGACAACTCGAACATCCTGGCCACCAGGGTGGCCCGCGAAACCTACCATGTCCCGCACGTCGTGGCCCGGATCTACGATCCCGGTCGAGCGGAGATCTACCAGCGGCTGGGCATCCCTACGGTCGCCGCAGTGCGCTGGAGCTCGGACCAGGTGTTGCGCAGGATCCTGCCGGAGCATTCGCTCCACGGCGACTTTCGCGAGGCCTCGGGCCGGCTGATCCTTGGCGAAGTCAACGTCCACGAGGACTGGTACGGTTGCGCACTTGAAGAGCTCGAGGCCGCCGCACCGATCCGCATCGCCTATCTCTCGCGCTTTGGCGAAGGCATGCTCCCGGTTCCCGGGATGCGGCTGCAGCAGGGCGACATCGTCCATGCGATGATGCCGGTCAATGCCGACAAGGACATCGAGAAGGCCCTGTCCTCTGCGCCCAAGCCAACCACGGAATAGAGTGTAGTAATGAAGGTCATGATTGCCGGAGCGGGATCCGTGGGAAGTTCCATTGCCAAGGAGCTGATCATCAACGGGCACGAGGTGCTGCTCATCGATGAAAAGCCCGAGGTCGTTGCCCGTGCCGGGGTCCAAGGCGCACGCTGGCTCTTCGGGGACGCCTGCGAACTCTCGGTGCTCAAGGAAGCCAAGCTCTCCGAGGTCGATGTGGTGGTCTCCGCCACCGGGGACGACAAAGTCAACCTGGTGGTGTCCTTGCTGGCCAAGAGCGAGTTTGGCGTCGGGCGCACCGTAGGCCGGGTCAACAACCCGAAGAACGACTGGATGTTCGATGACGCCTGGGGCGTGGACGTCGCGGTGAGCACGCCGCGCCTGATGACCGCGCTGGTCGAAGAAGCAGTGGAGATCGGTGACCTGGTGCGCCTGATGACCCTGCAATCAGGGGTTGTCTCGATGGTGGAATTCACGGTGCCCCATGATTCAAAGCTGATCGGGCGCACCATCGGATCGGTTCCGTGGCCCGCCGATGCCACCGTGGTGGCGATCCTACGCGATGACATCCCGCTGACACCAAGCCTCGATGACGTCATCGAGGGTGGGGACGAGTTGTTCTTCGTGACAACGATCGTGGCCGAGGACCAGTTGCGGTCCGTGTTACGCAACTCCGAACCCGAGAACCAGTAGCCAACGACCGTTGGGGTTAGAGCCCCTCGCTGGTCTTTGGCGCGGCGAGCGGGCGGGAAACCATCCAGGCGACCCACAGCCCCGCGGCGTAGAGCGGCACGCCCATCGCCAGGCGTGCCGCGCCAAGCGCCGGAACATTGTCGGCAAAATAGAGCGGGACCTGGACGGCCAAGCGGCCGACGAAGACCGCCACCACGATCCAAGTGGCCCAGGCGTACTGCTTGGTGCGCGTCTTGCTGGAACGCCATTCGGTGTTTTCCTGGCGAATGAACCCGAAGATCACGCCCATCAGGGGCCAGCGAACCAGGATGGAGATCACCAACGCCGCGCTATAGGCAAGGTTGGTGTAAAAACCGGGAACGTAGTAGTCCTTGGCTTCCCCGGTGACCCGGGAGAAAATCGCGCAAATCGCGACCCCGACCAGGCCGGTGAGCGCCTGGGTGAGGGTTCCTCGGCGTACCAGGCGCGCAATGGTGAACACGACGGCCACCGCCACCGAGGCGACCAACGCCACGTTCAGTTCCTGCCACACGGTGAAGATGACCAGGAACACCAGGCCGGGCAACAGCGACTCGATGAGTCCACGCCCCCCGCCGACGGTCTTCAGGACATCGATCTGTCCGTCCCCGCGGCGCTCGATCCCCGCATTGGCGCCGATCCTCCGTGCCACGTCTTGGGCGTCGGGACCGGTGTCCTCTGGGTTGGGTGTTTCTTCGCTGTGCTCGCTCATGGCTGATTCTTTGTCCTTGGAGGCGTTTGCTGTGGGTGGGAAGCCCCGGCTGGTGGCCGGTGCTACTTTTCCGCCGCGCGTTCGGGCAGGATCTCGTAGCGCGGGTTGAAGATCGTGGGCACCGAGTCGATCGTTGCGACCATGCCTTCGTAGTGCAGTCGGGATCCGGCCACCACTCCCGGGACCCTGCGTTGGCCCACGAAGATCAGATGCAGGTGCGGCACGGCGCTGCGCCTTCCCCCCGGAGGTGCCGGACGGTCAACGATCGTCACGATGAACGCCGGGGCCTGCTGCGGCGGAAGGATCGTCATGGATTCGACGTAGCCGCGGTGGGCGATGCGCCCACGCACCGGGAGCTCGGCCAGCGAGGAGATCCGCAGCAGACCACTGGGGTCCGAGGTCTCCGGTACGCCCTGGAGGGCCCAGACCGGCTGCTGTTGCTGCTGGCCGCGCTTGGTCTTCAGCGGCTTGTCCTTGGGCACCTTGGGTTAACCGATCGAGGTGATTTCCGGGCCGCGTTCGGGACGCTCGGTGTCTTCGCCTTGCTTGTCCGCCTCGGGTTCAGGCTCCGTACGGGCCAATGCCCCGGATGGCACCGTCAGGGCCAGCAGTTCGGTCGGGGGCATCGGGGTGTCGCCACGAACCACGACCACTTGGGCCAGCGCGTCTTCCATGGCCTTAGATTCGACCGCGTCGGTCAACGCAGCACCGCCGATCACGGCCCGCAGGAACCAGCGCGGCCCATCGACGCCCAGGAAGCGCAGGACCACATAGCCCTTGCGGCCATCGGGTGCCTCTTGGGGCACACGGGCCAACAGTTCGTTGCCGAAGCGCCCAGGAACCGTCTCTGTTTCCCCTCCCTGGTCGGCAATCCCGGTGGCGATCTGGGTGGAGATCCCCGGCCACAGGTTATCGGTCTTGGGAGCCGCGAAAACCTGCAGCTGCATCCGCGAGCCACCGATTTCCAGTGCCACCGCAATGACCCGCTGGGTGGATTCCTCCACTTCCAGGCGAAGCTGGAGACCGGGTACCGGCTTGATCAGCAGTGCCCCCAAATCCAGGTAGCCGTCGTGGTCCTCGAAGTCGTCACCGTCAAAGGGTCCCTCCGAGGTGTCGCGCAGAGCCTGGTCGGTTGCGGGTACCTCCGCGGCAACGTCCTTGGCTTCGGCCTCGGTGGCCGGCTGGGCCTTGGCTGCCGCCTGCGTTGCCGTTGCCTCGGTGGAGGCCGTCGCGTTGAGCCCGGCGATCGTCTGGTCGGCCTGAGGCTCTTCGGCGGCCTTCTTCTTACGCTTGAAAATCATCTAAGTTGCTTTCTTGCTGTGTCGGTGCGCGAAACGCGGGGTGCGGACCGATGCGGCTAGTGGCTGGTGGGCACGGCTTCGAATCCGCCGGTCGAACCAAATCCGCCGGCGCCGCGGGAAGTGTCGCCAAGTTCCTGGACCTGGATGAAACGGGCCCGTTCGACCTTCTGGATCACCAGCTGGGCGATGCGGTCCCCGCGCTTCAGGACGATCGGGGTGGTTGCATCCGTGTTCAACAACGTGACTTTCAACTCACCACGGTACCCGGCATCGACCGTTCCCGGGGCATTGACCACGGTCAAGCCGTGCTTGGTGGCAAGGCCGGAGCGGGGGTGGACCAGCCCGACGAATCCGTTGGGCAGCGCTAGGGCGACGCCGGTGGGAACCAGCGCACGCTCCCCGGGCGCCAAGGTGAGGTCCTCGCGGGCGCACAGGTCGGCTCCAGCATCCCCCTCATGGGCGTAACTCGGAACAGGAAGTTCCGGGTCAAGCATTTTCAGGGCGACATCGACACTGGATTCGGACATGTGTTTTCCACTCCCGGGGGTTGAGGTTTGTTCCGCGGGCCGCTCTGCGGACCTTGGGGCTTCTACACCGATTCTAGTCCCTCGCATCCCTGGCCGATGGCAGGCAAGGCACACGCCACCGCCTATGCTTGAAGACATGGCCGAGAACTCTTCACCCCCGCATTCCTCCCCCACCACTTACCGCGAGAAGCTCTGGCCCGCATGGTGGATCTGGGTCGTCACGCTGGGGCTGGGCGGCACCGCCGCCGTGGCCTTCATGCCGATCGGTATCCGCTGGGGTATCGTCGCCGGCGTGATTGCTCTTGGCCTGATCGCCTTCGCCCTGATCATGAGCACCCCCACCATCGAAATCGACGAACACAACGTGCGCGTGGGACGGGCGAGCATCGAACGGGAGTTCGTTGGCGAAGTCACCGGCTACCGCGGCGCCGCAGCCTACCACCAGCGCGGCCCGGGCCTTAACGGCATTGCCTTCATGTGCCTGCGTGGCTGGATCGATCCCGTGGTGCGCATCGAGATCACCGATGAGCGCGATGCCACCCCCTACTGGATCACTTCAACCCGGCGCCCCGAGGAGCTTACCGCGGCACTGGGCGGCCTGATGGTCCAATACCGCGAGGTGCCGCAGTCCGACGAAGCTGACACCCCCGCCTCCCCAGATAACAGTGCAGAGACCGAATCGGCCTAGCAGTTCCCCGGCCAGGATCGCAAAAAGCGCCCGCCAACTTCAAGAACCCGCTATGAAACGGGAATTGAAGGTTGGCGGGCGCTTTTTGGTTGGCGCCACGGTCCCCTGCGGGAATTTATCCGCAGAAAGGGCAATGCCTCATTCGCTGGTTGGCTAGCCTTCGCAGTCGGTGCAGTAAAGCACCCCGTTCTTTTCCAGGGCGATTTGCGAACGGTGCCGCACCAGGAAGCACGAGGCACAGGTGAACTCGTCGGCCTGGGCCGAATGCACCATTACCTGGAGTTCCTCGCCGGAGAGATCCGCACCGGGCAGCTCGTAGCTATCCGCCAGTGCCCCCTCGTCCTCGTCGATCAGGTTCGAGGCGTTGGTGTTTCGTTGCGCCTTCAGTTCCGGAGCGGGCTCGGGTTGCCCCTCTTTTCCGGCATGCCTTCGAGGTGCATCGTAATCGGTTGCCATAGTTGCTTCTTCACACTCCGCTTGGTTCAAGCTCTTGTTCGTATTGGGTCCCCATGGGAACCGGTCTTGGCCACATGGCCAATCCACGCGTTTGGATGCGCCTATGATTCAACGTGGAAACGGTCATTTTTGTGCCCGGCGGTCCACGGCCTGCTTATCATTGCATCTTCGGGCCCGATCCCGGGTTACCTGACCAGCATTTTACCGGCTTTGCGCCCGGCAGTGGGAAATATCATGAAGCCCGGCCGCGCCACACCTAGGCACCTCTTAGGTAATTGGCGGTGCAGGTGGCAGAGTTTTACCCATAATACGACGGTTTGTGGAGGATAGTCATGCGTCAACTCCGACTGGTGGGCATCCACGAGAACGGTGAGAGCCTGCAGCTGAGCAGCAAGGATGGCAACAGCTTTGAGCTGCCCATCGATGAAGCGCTTCGCAGTGCATTGACCCGAGCTGCCCGGGCCGATCGTTCAGAGACCCCGGTAGCCCCGCTGTCGCCCCGCGAGATCCAGACCAGGATCCGCTCCGGCGCCACCGCAGACGAGGTCGCGGCGGAGTCCGGCATGCCGCTGGAACGCATCATGCGTTACGAGGGCCCGGTTTTGGCCGAGCGAGAGTACATTGCTTCGCAGGCCCGAAACGTCGAGGTCTCGGCCCCGCAGACCCATGACGGATACCGCAGCATCTTTGGCGAGGAACCGGCGAACCTAGGCGAAATGGTTGCCTACAGGATCCATAGCCTCGGCATCGAGAGCGAGTCTGTTACCTGGGATGCATGGCGTGCATCCGATGGCTCGTGGGAGGTCGTTGCCCGCTTCGAGCTTCCCGAATCCGACACGAGCATCTCCCTGGATCCTGGCAACGAGGACTCCGTGGCCAAATGGTCGTTCCACCCAAACCGCAAGTCTTTGCAGAACGCCAACCGGTGGGCCCAGGTGCTCAGCGAGCTTGAACCGCTCGATGCCCCTGTCGGTGCCCGTCGCCTGACCGCCGTGGCGGACCACCCCTTTGATGTCGAGGCCGACGCCGACGACGTGGATTACGAGTCCGCCGTTGCCGACTCCGAACAACTGCTGGACGTGCTCAGCGCACGCCGTGGACAGCGTCTGGGCATCGACGAGGAAAGCGACGACGCGCTGGCCTCGATGCTTTCGCGTTCGCCGCACCCCGAGGACGACCCGCGGTTAGCGGGCCCAGAACCTTTGGACGATGGCCTGCCCCGGCTCTATGACGGCGTCAGCACGCGCACCACGTCCATCTCACTGGTTCCTTCACCCCAGCCGGCAGCCCCCGAGGCAGCAGCCGGAGGCGAGGATTCCTCCGGTGAGGAGGAAACCGGCGGCAAGAAAAAGGCCAGGCGCTCGTCGGTTCCCAGCTGGGACGAAATCGTCTTCGGGCGCCGCAACAACAACGACTGAACCATCGGGCCCATCGGCCCACAGGAAACGAAAGGCCCGGTCGAGGGCGGAATTCCTTCCCATCCTTGACCGGGCCTTTGCTATGTGGTTATTTCGCGTTTGCCGGACGTGCCAGGGTCAACAAGGGAACCTCGCACTCGACCCGGGTCAATGACCCGTGCTGGCCGACCATCAAGAACGCCGAGGGGTTCACCCGGCGCCCGTCAAGGAAGGCAATGTCCTCGGCCGCGAGGACCAACAGGTCCCCGATGCGCTCGCGCACCGATGCATCGACCTCGCCAAAGAGTCCGTGGGCAATGGCTTCCTCGCGGCCAAGCACCCAAGCCTTGGCGCCAAAGCGGTCCCGCCAGGCCTGTGCGACCTCCTCGCGCTTGGCTGCGGTGCACCCGGGGCGGAAGTGCAGCTGGACGGCGCGCGGCTCCCCCGCGGTCAGCTCGACCTCGTCCACCAGCTCCGGGAACTCGGAGTAGTCGATCCGCCACTTTTCATCGATATCGACCATCCCGTGGTCGGCGGTCAGCAACAGCAATGTTCCGGCAGGGACGCGGGAGGCCAGGGTTCGCATTGCCGAGTCCAGGTCCTCCAACGCGTTTCCCCACTGGACCGAGCCCTTGCCGTGCCGGTGGCCGGCCTTGTCCAATTCGTTGAAGTAGCAGTAGACCAATGCCCGGCGGTGTTCGGCCAGGGTCTCGCACGTGGTGCGCACCCGGGCGTGGGCGGATTCGGCGGGGATGAATTCGGTGCCGCGCAATGCGGCGCTTGTCAGAGCCGAGTCCTTGAAATGGCCCAGGCTGACGGTGGCGGTGTGAACCCCGTGTGCCGCGGCCCGTTCAAAGACCGTGGCGTGGGGTTGCCAGGCCACGGGGTCAAGATCCTTGGGCCACCCGCCAAGCTGGTTGACCACGCGGCGCCGTGCCGGATCCACTGCGTCGTACCCCACCAGCCCGTGTTGTCCCGGGGGAAGCCCGGTGCCAAAAGAAGCCAGCGAGGCGGCGGTGGTTGACGGGAACGCGGCCATCAGGGTCTGCGAGTTCTCCATGAGCTTGCGCAGGAACGGGGCGTGGCCTCCGCGTGCCCGCAGCAAAGCCTTGCCCAGTCCGTCGACCATCACCACGCAGATGCGGTTGGCAGCCGGCAGCGAGAGCGGGTTATCGAACCCGGGCACACCCAAGGCCGCGGCTGCACTGGGCAGCAGTTCGGCGATGGTCTTGCGCCCGTAGGGTGGTGCCGCCGGCAAGGCGGTGGACGGGATGTTTTTGCTGTTGGTTGCCACGACGCGCGGTGATCCCTTGCTGCCCTAGCCCTGGTGGGTGTTGCGGCCGAAGCGGGAGCTGACGCGGCCGCGGACCTCGGTCGCGGACGCCTGGGAGGCAGGGCTCCGGGTCTCGGTGCCCCGGGGCGCCGAGGCACGTCGCATGGCGGTGGCAAAGCCCCGCGCAGCAGTGACTGCGTTGACCCCGTCCGCCTCGGCGCTGACGCGCAGCACGAGGTCTTCCTGCTGGGCGGTGCCGGTGTAGCCGTGGTCGGCGTCGCAGGCGGCGTCAGCGCAGCCTGCCGGGGCAAGGTCGATCCGCTGGGCGCCGGCCCAGGCGATGCCCACTGTCAATTCCTTGACCGGATCACCGGTGCTGTAGTTCTGTGGCTGGTGGTAGACATAGCTGGTGGCCACCGTCGTGACCTTGGAAAGCTGGACCAGTTCGGTGGAGATCTGGGCCATGATTTCCTTGCCCTTTTCATCCAGCTGCTGGTCATCGACGTGGGTGACCACCAGGATGTCCTCGGCCAGCACCAAAACAGTGATGTGCCGGTGTACCTCGTGCTGGTCGAAGTGGGTCTCCAGATGGACCAGGTGAGCCCCGGGTTTGCGTCCGTCGAGTGCTTCGTCAATGATGTCCTCAACGATTTTGGGGTAGAACCCGGCACGGATGAGGTCGGTTTGCAGGTCAGGGCTCGCAGCCGAAGAAAGGGGGGTCATGCCCCCTAGTCTACCCAAGCGCGCCGACTGCTCAGTGGCTCATGGCCCGCCGGGCCGAATCGGTGCGCTGCTCGGCGTTGCCCAGACAGATTTCCACCGCCAGCACGGTAGTGCCGGAGGTGGCTACCATCACCGGGTTGATTTCCACCAAGGACACCTCCGGATGGTTGTCCTTCAGCGTCGCCACACGGTTCAGCAGGTCTTCCAACGCGGCCAGGTCCACCCCGGGCAGTCCCTGGTATCCGCGCAGCCTGGCCGCGGCCCGCGGGGCATGTACCAGGTCCGAGAGATCGGTGTCGGTCAGCGGCGGGGTTCCGTGAGCCCAGTCGTCGAGCAGGTTCACCGCATCCCCGGCCAGCCCGAAGGAGACAACCGGCCCCAGCAGCGGGTCCTCGACCGCGCGGATCACGCACCCCTGCCCCGCCGGTGCCATCGACTGGACCTCCAGTTCGGTGGCCGCATAGGGGCTCATCGCCTCGGCCATGTGCTCGAGGTTCGAACGCAGCGAAACCTCGTCGATGATGTTCAGCCGCACACCGCCCAAGTCCAGACGGTGGCGAAGGTGCTCGTCGCGTGCCTTGATGGCCACGGGCCAGCCGAGCCGGTGCGCGGCGGCGACAGCCTCCTCGGTGTCATCGAAGCCCACCGATTCCAGCACCTGGATCCCGTAGTGGCCCAGCAGCGTGGCTGCCTGCGCCTTGGACAGGCGCAACAGCTCCACCCCGTGGACCGTTCCCAGCGCATCCTCGATGAACTGCGCTGCCGCTGGAACATCGATACCAAAGGGTTCGATGATTTCGCCTTGTTCGCGGGCAACCCAGCGGGCATAGCGCACGATCGCGGCCAGTGCGTTCACCGCGATGCCCGGCGAGGAGTAGCAGGGCAGCCCGTACCCGCTACCGTCTTGCCTCGTCCCGTCATCCAGAAGCCCGTCGGCGGTGGCCGCGGGGTCAATGATCCCGGGGAAGACCGCGATGACCGGCTTGCCCCACACCGCCGCGGCTTTCCGGATGGCCTTGGCCAGCACGATGGTCGAGAGTCCGGCCTCCGGCAATAGCGTCACGATCCCGCAGTGCACCAGGGGGTTTTCCAACGCCCGTTCCAGGGCTGCGGCCAAGCGCGGCAGCGCCCGCGAGGCCCCATCGTCCAACGAGATGTCGGAATCCGAGACGATGACCTCAAGCTGGTTTTGTTCGGCCGCGTCGGAAACCACGGAGGCCAGGGCCACGGAGTTGGCAAGCACCGCAAGCCCGCTTCCGCCGGGAAGCGGTTGGGCTGCGACGATCTGTGCGACCTCCATCAGTTCCTCGTTGGTGCGCACCCGTATCACCCCTGATTGGCGCAGCATCGCATCCACCGCGGCGGTCGGGGCCTGTGTGGTGCGCACGGCATGTCCCGGGGGCAGGCGCAGGCCCATCACATCGGACTTGGCCACGATCACCGGCTTGGAGTGCGAGAGCCTGCGGGCGATACGTGAGAACTTGCGCGGGTTGCCGAAGGATTCCAGGTACAGACCCACCACGCTGGTTGCCGGATCGTCCTCCCAGAACTGCATGGCGTCGTTGCCCGAGACATCCGCCCTGTTCCCTGCCGAAACGATCGAGGAGATCCCGACGTCCCGGCGGACCGAGGCCGCGTAGAGCAGCACCCCGATGGCGGCAGATTGGCTAAAGAGTCCCAGGGCGCCGCGCTTGGGCATCCCCGGCGCCACCGAGGCATTCATGGAGGTGGCTGAATCCGTATTCACCAGTCCAAGGGAGGCCGGACCGATCACGCGCATGCCGTTGGCCCGCGCCAGGCGCACCAGTTCGCGTTGCCGGACCAGGCCGGCCTCGCCTTCCTTGGCGAATCCGCCGGTGGCGATCAGCAGCCCCTTGACCCCGGCGCGTGCGCATTCCTCAATGACATCGTGGATGCCGTCCTTGGGCACCGCGATCACCGCCAGGTCCACGGGACCGGGGATCTCGGCCACGGACCCGTAGCTTCGCATCCCGCCAAGCTCGAATGCCTGCGGATTCACCCCGTAGACCGCCCCGGTGTATCCGCCCTCGATGATGTTGTGCAGCAAGGTGTACCCCAGGGTGCCCCACTCCCGGCTGGCCCCGACCACGGCGATCGATTCCGGGGCAAGAAGCCCGGCCAGCGACTTGGCTTCGGCGCGGTGTTCGCGCGATTCCATCACCGCCCTGGACTTTTCCGTGGGGTCGATGGAAAACTCGAGCATCACCACGCCCTCGTCAAAGTGGCGTTTGACCGCGTAGCCGGCCTCGGCGAAGACCGTGAGCATCTTGCGGTTCTCCGGCAGCACCTCGGCGGAGAACCGCGTGATGTCGTTTTCGCGGGCCGCCGCGGCCAGGTGTTCAAGCAGGATGGAACCCACCCCCATGCCCTGGTAGGCATCGGAAATGTTGAAGGCGACCTCGGCCTCGGTCGGGTCATCCAGGCGGTCATAACGCCCGACCCCGATGATGTCATCGCCGCGCAGCACCACGAATGCGGTGCGGTCCACGTGGTTGACCTGGGTAAAGCGTTTGAGCTCTTTGGGCGTCAGCGCTGACTTGTACGTAAAATAACGCATGTAGACGGAGGATTCCGACTGGTTGCGGTGCATCTTTTGCAAACTGTCGGCGTCGCTGGGTTGAATCGGGCGTAGATGTGCCGTGGAACCGTTGCGCAAGACAACATCTGCTTCCCAATGGGACGGATATTCACCGGGTTTACGACCATCCACCATAGGCTTAGCCTAGCGGTCGTCGCGAGACGAGCACATGGATCGACGCGCCGGTGACCGCTGGCTTTGCAGGAATCGGCGCTTGACCAAGGGCCGGCATCAGTTTCGAATCGAGGATTCACACCCATTATGGCGCGCAAAAAGCCTGAACCACTGCCCGCGGACTTCGTTGAGCACATCGTAGACATCGATGTGACCAAGGAAATGGAGGGCTCCTTTTTGGAGTACGCCTACTCCGTGATCTACTCCCGCGCCCTGCCCGATGCCCGCGACGGGCTCAAGCCGGTGCAGCGGCGCATCCTGTACATGATGTCCGAGATGGGACTGCGCCCCGACAAGGGCCACGTCAAGAGCGCCCGCGTGGTCGGCGAGGTCATGGGCAAGCTGCACCCGCACGGTGACACCGCCATCTACGACGCCATGGTGCGCATGAGCCAGGGCTTCGCGTTGCGCCTGCCGCTGATCGACGGGCACGGAAACTTCGGTTCCCTCGATGACGGTCCGGCGGCACCGCGCTACACCGAGGCACGCCTGGATGCCTCGGCGGTGGCGATGACGGCAAACCTGGACGAAGACGTTGTCGACTTCGTGCCGAACTACGACAACCAGTTCATGCAGCCCTCGGTGCTGCCCGCGGCTTTTCCCAACCTCTTGGTCAACGGCACCACCGGCATTGCCGTGGGCATGGCCACCAACATGGCCCCGCACAACCTCGGGGAGGTCGTTGCCGCGGCCCGGCACCTGATCGCCAATCCCGAGGCCGACCTCGCGGCCATCATGAAGTTCATCCCCGGACCCGACATGCCCACCGGCGGCAAGGTCGTGGGACTGGAGGGCATCCGCGATGCCTACCGCACCGGGCGGGGAACCTTCCGCACCCGGGCCAAGGTGGAGCTCGAGCAGATCACCGCGCGCCGCGCCGGCCTGGTGGTCACCGAGCTGCCCTACATGGTGGGCCCGGAAAAGGTCATCGAGAAGATCAAGGACGCGGTCAACGCCAAGAAGCTCACCGGCATCGCCGACGTGGTGGACTTGACCGACCGCAGCCACGGGCTGCGCCTGGTCATCGAGCTGAAGAACGGGTTCAACCCCAACGCCGTGCTGGCCCAGCTCTACAAGTACACCCCGCTCGAGGATTCCTTCGGCATCAACAACGTCGCCCTGGTCCAGGGCCAGCCCAGCACCCTGGGGCTGCTTGAGCTGCTCACCGTCTACGTCGATCACCGGATCTCGGTGGTGCGCCGGCGCACCGAATTCCGGCTGCAAAAGAAGCTTGACAGGTTGCACCTGGTCGAAGGCCTGCTGATCGCGATCGTTGACATCGACGAAGTCATCGCCGTCATCCGCTCCTCGGACGAGACGGCCCAGGCACGCGAACGCCTGATGACCATCTATGACCTCTCCGAGCTGCAGGCCAACCACATCCTGGAACTGCGCCTGCGCCAATTGACCAAGTTCTCCAGGCTGGAACTGGAGAAGGAGGCTGAGGAACTGCGCTCGGGCATCGAGGAGCTCAAGGCGATCCTGGAATCCGATTCGATCCTGCGCGACCTGGTTTCCGGGGAACTGGCACAGATGAGCGAGCAGTTTGCCACCCCGCGCCGCACGGTGCTGCTGGAGTCCGAATCCGGAACACCGCTGAAGGGCACGGCAATGCCCGCCGCACCGGTGACAGGCAAAGCGGCCCCGCTGAGCCTGGAGATCGCGGACGACGCGTGCCGGGTACTGCTCTCGGCCACCGGCCAGGTGGCCCGCACCTCCTCGGCCGACCCGTTGGACGGTTCCGTGGCGCGGGTGAAGCACGACGTTCTTTCCTCGGCACTGGAGACCACAGCCCGGGGAGAAATCGGCGGAATCACCTCGATGGGGCGAATGCTGCGACTGCAGGTCGTTGACCTGCCGTTGCTTCCCCCCGCCCATGGTTTCCCACAGCTGACATCCGGGGTGAAGATCGATGAATTCGCGCAACTGGCCAAGGGCGAGAAGATGGTCGCCCTGGTTCCGTTGAACCAGGCCATCGCCCTGGGCACGGCCAACGGCGTGGTCAAGCGGCTGAGCCCTGACTACCCGTTGAACAGGGATGAGTGGGAAGCGATCACGATCAAGGGCCAGGACACCGTGGTGGGTGCCGCCGTGGGACCTGAGGAGGCCGATCTGGTCTTCGTCACCCGTGCAGCGCAGCTGCTGCGCCTGGCTTCCTCCACCGTGCGCGCCCAGGGCCGCACCGCCGGCGGCATGGCCGGCATCAAGCTCGGCGCCGGCGACTCCGTGATCTTCTTCGGCGTCGTCGAGGCCAATGCCCCGTCACCGGTCCTCGTCTCGATCGCCACCGGCTCGAACACGCTGCCGGGAACGGCCACGCACTCGGTCAAGGTCACCGATTTCGCCGAATACCCGCTCAAGGGGCGGGCAACCGCCGGGGTGAGGGCACACCGCTTCCTGAAGGGCGAGGACCACCTGGAACTGGCCTATGCCGGTGCCGGCCCCGCCCGGGCTTCCTCCGCGGCCGGGGTGGTGCGGGCGCTGCCCACCGAATATTCCAGGCGTGACGGTTCGGGGGTGCCACTGGCCCAGGGCATCGACTTGCTTGGCGGGATGCCGGTGGTGGAACCCGTTGCCGATGAAACGACGGGCACCGTGGAGCTCCCGGCACCGGGCACCTCGACGCGGGCGCCGCTGAAGGCCCCGGAGGCGGACAGCGAGCCGTTTGCCGACTCGGGTGCGGTCGAGGTCGAACCCGCGCGCAGGGTAGCAATCCAGGACTCGCTGCTGGACGAGTAGGGGTACGCGCCGCTTGCCCGGCACGCTGCACCTCGTGGTGCACCGTACATGGCGATCGCCACGCAATGACAACCGGGGACCATCCATTGCCCCTGAGCAGCGAGCGACTTGAAATGAACACAGGAGATCGGGTCGAAGCGGACGCCGGGGCCTTTGCCCTGGGTCTCACCTAGCTGCTCGGACGGTGCTCCGTGCACCGGCCCAATAGGGTCAAGCGGCTCGGCGGAGTGATCGGCTGGGTGATCGCCTCGGTATTACTTCTGGCTGGTGCGATGTTCATCCCGCTCTCGTTTTCCGACTGGTTGGATCCCGGTGACAACTGGCCCATGCGGATCTGCGGAATCGTGTCGTTCCTGGCCGGACTCGTCCTGGTGGCCATCTACATCACTTGGCGGGTCCCCATCAACGACGAGAAGATCGTTCTGCGCACCCTCTTTCGCAAGGTGATGTCCATTCGCTTCGCGGACATCGAAAGACACGTGCCCTGTCGCAACTGCTTCCTCCCTATACTCAAGCTGTGGGGCACCGACGGCACGGTGATCCAGTTGAATTCGGGGGCGTTGGACACCAAGCCAGTCCGGGACGCCATCAAGCAGCGCCCCTCCAATGGTGACGGGCCGGATTGTGCGACGTTCAGGAACCGGCCGGAACCAGCTCCGCAAGCGCGGCCAGGTCCACCAGTGAATCACCCAACCCCGCGACCGCGGCGTCATGGGTGACCAGCAGCACCGCTTTGCCGGCCAAGGCCCCACGCAGGTCGCTGACCAGCGCCACCGCCTCGTCCGCCCCCAAGTGGGCCGTTGGTTCATCGAGCAACAGCACCTGGGCACGGGCTACCAGTGCACGGGCAACGGCCAGTCGCTGGCGCTGTCCCCCGGAGAGATGGTGTCCGCCGGAGCCGATGCGTTCTGCCAGTCCCCCGGGCAGCGTTCCCAGCCAGTGGCCGAGCCCCACCTTGGCCAGCACCCCGTGCAGCTCCGTGTCGGTGGGTTGGTCATCGGATTCGCGGCCAAGGCAAAGGTTTGAGCGCACCGAGGAATCAAAGAGGTGCGCTTCTTGCGGGCACCAGGCAACCTGGGCCAGATCAGCCGCGCCGGCCGGCATCCAGTGGCCCTCGCCGCGCTTGGTTTCCAGCGAACCGACCAGCGGCGCCAGGGCACCGAGCATGCAGGCCAGCAGCGTCGACTTCCCCGAACCCGACGGCCCGGTCACGGCCACCCATTGCCCGGGGGCCACTGCCACTGTCAGGTCCTTGAGCACCGGCTCACCGGCTGCCCAGCCGATGTCCGCGTCCTTGAGCCGCAGCGAGAGCCTCTGCCCTTCATGGCTCCCGGCGCCCGGGGCTTCCGCGTCCACGGCGGCACCCGCCAAGGACGGGGTTTCCGTGTTGGCCTCGGTGTGCTCCCCGATGTTCACCCAGACGCTGCGCAGCGCCGTGTCGAGCTGCGGCAGCGCCTGGATGGACAGGGCGGTGTTGGCGATTGGTTCGCCCAGGGCCAGCAGCAGTAGTCCGGCGATCGCCGCGGCTTCCCCGGTGGGGCCCGCCATGGCAACTGCCAGCACCGCCGCCACCGATGAGACCAGTATTGCCCCGCCCTGGGCCAGGCCGGCCCCGCGGGCAGCTGCCCGCAGGGACTCGGTGGCCCGGGCATCGGCAGCGGTGAATTCCGCCAGCGCCCGGTGCTGGGCCCGGTTTGCTCGCAGATCCCCGGCTGCACGCAGCAGCGTCGGCACCCTGGAGCCAAGCCACACACGATGTTCGGCAACTTCGGTGGTGCTTCGCCTTTCCACAGCGAGCACGCCAAGTGGAAGCACGACAAAGGCGGCTAGGCCAAGCCCAAGCGCCAGCGGGAGGGCGCCGGGGGCCCAGAACCCGATTCCCGTGCTTACCGCGCCCCAAGTTGCCAGTGAAGCCACCGGAGGCACCAGGACCCGCGGCACCGCATCGCGCACCTCGTCGACCTCGGCCACCAGATGTCCCAGGGCCGCACCCGAGCGCGTGAGCCGGCCCCAGCTGGCCGGTTGGGCCACCAGCGCGTCCCAGAGGCGCTGGCGCAACCTGGAAGCGAAGCCAAAGACGGCGTCGTGCACGCGGAGCTGTTCCACGTAGCGCAGCACAGAGCGCCCGATGCCAAAGGTGCGCACCCCGACGATGGCCACCATCAGGTGCAGCATCGGGGGTTGGTGGCTGGCGGTGACGATGAGCCAACCCGAGATCCCGGTCAGGCCCACCCCGAAGATGGCGGCGGCGGCGGCCAGCGCCAGTCCCGGGACCAAGCCGTGGCGGAACCACGGCATGGAGCGCAGAAGCTTCCAGTGCGCCAGCGGCGATCCCTGCCCGGCGGGACGGGGAATGCGGTGGGTTTCCGGGGCCGCGGGGGGCGCGGGTTCGACGGCACCCTGGGCCGGTTGGAACGGAAGCCCGGCGGCGGATTGGCTCGGCGCTGCCTGTCCCCTGAGCATTGCCGCCAAGGTGCGGTCGTGGGTGGCCACCAGCACTGCGCAGCGTTCGAGCAGCGCGACCATGGCACCCCTGACGAGGTGCGCGGAGGCTTCATCCAGGTGGGCCGTGGGCTCATCGGCCAGCACTAGGTTGATCCCCGGGTCGGTTTCCACCTTGGCCAGCGTCCGTGCCACTGCCACCCGGCGTAGCTCGCCTGGGCTGCAGTCAACAAGCTTCCGGCTCCGGAGGTGGCCGATGTTCGCGGCGTCCAGGGCCCGTCGAAGCCCTACGGTTCCGAGGTTGCCCCCTGAGTGCAGGTCGATCTCCTCGGCCACAGTGTTTTCGGTGAACCGGGGGTGTTGGGAGATGAAGGCCGCCCGGGTGAGATCGACTCGGATCTCTCCGGTGCATTGGGCGCCCGGCTCAAGCTGGCCCAGCACCGCGTGCAGCAACGTGGTTTTCCCGGCTCCGCTGGCGGCATCCAGGACGTGCACCGAGCCGACGGACAATTGGAGCGTCACGTTTTCGAGTGCTGGTTCGCTCCGGCGGGAGTGTCGGATGTCTAGTGCCTCGATGGCCAACACCACGGATTCGTTAGCGAGCATCGATGTCGGGGGCTCCTCGGTGCCGGGTTTGCCGGTACCAATGAATTCCTCGCTGCGCTGAAGCGCCTCGACGCCGTCCTCGGAGGCGTGGAAGGCTGCCCCCAGAGTGCGCAGCGGAAGGTAGCATTCGGGGGCCAGGATCAATGCCAGCAACCCGGCCTCCAGCCCCATGTTTCCATAGACTAGCCGCACGCCGATGAACACGGCGACCACCGCGACCGAGATGGTCGCAATGAGTTCCAGTGCGAGCCCCGAAAGGAACGCGGTCCGCAGGGTCTTCATGCTGCTTTGCCGGTAGTCGTCCGACACCTTGGCCAAGGCACGTGCCTTGCTTTGGGCCCGGCGCAGGCCTATCAGTGCAGGCAGGCCCTGGGCCAGTTCCAAAAGCTGGTTCGAGAGCCTGTCCAACCCGGCGGCAGCCGCCTTCACTCTGTCCTGGGTGTGCAGGCCGATCAGGATCATGAATACCGGTACCAGCGGGATGGTCAAGCCCACGATCAGGGCAGAGACCCAGTCGGCGACCAGGATCCGCACCCCGACCAAGCCGGGGATGACCATGGCCGAGACCAGTGCCGGAAGGTACTTGGTGTAGTAGTTGTCCAACCCGTCCAGTCCGCGGCTGGCCAGTGCAGCCAACGCCCCTGGCCCCGGCCCGCCGGCGGTTCCGGGACCGCGCAGCCCGGCGTCCATGAGCCGGGAACGGAGCTTTTCCTTGGCACCGAGTCCTGCCCGGTGCGCGGCAAACTCGGTGGCCCAGACGGCGCCGGCGCGCAGGACCGTTCCGCCCAGGCCCAGCACCAGCAATCGCGTCGTGTCCAGCTCGTTCCCCGCGGCCAGCTGGCTGATGGAGGTGGCCAGGGCATCGGCGACCAGCACGATCCCCACCACCTTCAGGGCGGCAAGCCCCGCCAAAAGGGCCAGTACCTTCCGGGAGCCTGTTCCTGCGGGGAGAACTGGTTTCACGATGCTGGTCCTCGTTTCTTGGCTGGTTGGAAGGTCGGCTTAGACGATCGAAGTCACTACGCGGGCATCGGGGATGTGGGATTCGGAGATGCGCTTGCGGAACACCCAGTATGTCCATCCCTGGTAGACCAGCACCAACGGGAGCCCGAACGCCGCGACGATGCTCATGAGCTTGAGTGTGTACGGGGTCGAGGAAGCGTTGTACACGGTCAGGTTGTAGGCCGCGTCAATGCTCGAAGGCAGGACGTTGGGGAAGGCAGCGACAAAGATCGCCGCGACCCCGGCCAACAAGAAGACGGCCATTCCAAGGAACACCAGGCCCTCGTTGTATTTGCGGGCTTGGATGAAGGCGAAGACCAACGCCACCACGGCAAGTGCCAGCGGTGCCAACGCCGCCACGCTGAGGTTCAGCAGGACCACGGCAACGGCCCAGGCAGCAAGCGGCAACAGCGCCACCGGCAACCAGCGGGCGACCAGCTTGGCCGCACGTCTGCGGATGTCCCCGTCGGTTTTCAAGCCCAGGAAGGCCAGCGCGTGGACCAGGCAGAAAGCCACGACTCCGATCCCGCCGAGGACCGCGTACATGTTGAACCATGCGAAGGGCCCGCCGACGCGGTCCCCGTTGGCATCCAAGGGAAGTCCCGTGGTGCTCAGCGCGAGCATTGCACCGACGCCAAAGGCAGCAAAGAAGGAGCCAAGGCTGATGGCCCAGTCCCAGGCGTTGCGGACCGCGTCGGTGTGCGCCTTGCCCCGATACTCGAATGCAACCGCACGGAAGATCAGTGCCACGAGCACCAGGGTCAGCGGGATGTAGAGGGCAGAGAAGAGCGAGGCGTACCAGTCCGGGAATGCGGCGAAGGTTGCCGCCCCTGCGGTGATGAGCCAGACCTCGTTGCCGTCCCAGACCGGGCCGATGGTGTTGAGCAGCACGCGGCGCTGCTTCTCGTTTTTCGCGAAGGTCTTCATGAGCATGCCTACGCCCAGGTCGAAGCCTTCGAGGAAGAGATAGCCGCCCCAGAGCACTGCTATCAGGATGAACCACAAGGTGGGCAGGAAATCCACGACAAAGAGTCCTTTCTCTTGAACGGGCGGGTCAGTAGGCGAAGGACAGCACGTCGGTGTCCTCGCTGTCGTCATCTGGGTGGTCGTGGAGCTCAGGCATCGCTGAACCGATGCCGCCGCGGATGTAGCGGGTGAGCAGGACGACTTCGACGACCAGCAAGAACGCGTAGACCAGCGTCAAGGTGATCAGTGAGAAGAGCATCTCCCCGCCGCTGACTCCCGGGGAGACTGCGGCGGCCGTGTACATGAACACCTGGTCGATGCCTTCGAAGCTTGGATTCGGGGCAACGACGAAGGGCTGTCGACCCATCTCGGTGAAGATCCATCCCGCGGAGTTTGCCCCGAAGGGTGCCAGCATGCCAAACAGTGCGAGGCGCGAAAGCCATTTGCTCTGCGGGACTGTTCCCTTACGGGTCAGCCAGAGAGCCACACCGGCTGCCACGGCGGAGAGCCCGCCCAAGGTGATCATCAGTCGGAAGCCCCAGTAGGTCACCTCCATGATCGGGAGGTAGTTGATTTCGCTTCCGGCCCGTTCGCCGTAGATCGGGTCGTCGGGAAGGTGGGTTCCGTATTTTTCCTGGTACTCGGGCAGCAACGTGTTGACACCCTTGATCTCGGTGTCGAAATCATTGTGTGCCAGGAAGGAAAGCAGCCCCGGGAGCTCCCAGACCGCGACCATGTCGTCACAGGTGGTTGCGCCCTCGGAACGGAGGTTGCCGATGGAGAGAATCGAGAAGCCGGTGCCGTCGTGGCAGGCGGCCTCGGCGGCAGCCATTTTCATGGGCTGCTGTTCAAACATCAGCTGCGCCTGTGCGTGTCCGGAGAAGGCGACGCCCAGGAAGGAAACCAGCGCGATTGCCGCTCCGATGCGCAGGGACTTGATCCAGACCTTGTAGTCCACCTTGTCGCGGTTTCTTCCGAGTGTCACGGACTCCCCCACGATCAGGTTGCCGGAGGCGTTGACGACATCGACGCCGCTGCTGCGACGCTTGTGGAGGTGGTACCAGGAGATGCCCAAGAGGAATCCGCCCGCCACGGCGAAGCCGCCGAAGATGGTGTGCGGGAAGGTGACAAGGGCGGTGTTGTTGGTGAAGACAGCCCACGCATCAACCATCGTGGCCCGACCGTCAATCATTTCGGTACCAACCGGGTGCTGCATCCACGAGTTGGCGACGAGAATGAAGTAAGCAGACAGGATACTGGCCACGGAAACGATCCAGATCGTAGCAAGGTGGATGCGTTTGGGTAACCGTCCCCAGCCGAAGATCCACAGGCCAAGAAAAGTGGACTCAATGAAGAACGCGAGGAGTGCCTCCATCGCCAGAGGTGCGCCGAATACGTCCCCGACAAAGCGGCTGTACTCGCTCCACGCCATGCCGAACTGGAATTCCTGGACGATGCCCGTGGCAACTCCCATGATGAAGTTGATAAGGAAGAGCTTTCCCCAGAACTTCGTCATTCGCAGGTATTCTTCCTTGCCCGTCCGGTGCCACACGGTCTGCATGACCGCGACCACCAGGCCGAGTCCGATGGTCAGCGGCACCATGAGGAAGTGATAAACGGTGGTGATGCCAAATTGCCATCTGGCAATTTCCAGTGCGTCCATGCCTTGCCCTTCACTGAGAAATCCTTTGGCCAACATCAAGAGCGCCGCCATGATTTCTACGAGTCGTAGAAGTCGTTTCTACTGAGTGTAGAACATTTGGGCCGCACGCGGTAAACTGATGACAGCGGGTGTTGCCCACGGCGACCCCTGTCGGTCCAGCAGCCACAGCTGCATGGGGCCTGGATACTCTGTTAGGAATGAAGATTGGCCACTCTTGGCGACCTTGAACGCGCAGTAATGGATCTCCTTTGGGACGCCGAATCCCCGCTGACCGCCAACGAACTTCGCGACCAGCTTGCAGCACCCGGCGGCGTGGACGGCAAGGAACTTGCTGTCACCACGGTCCTGACCGTGCTGGCACGACTGGAAAAGAAGGGCTTGGTTGCACGCGAACGCGACATCCGCCCGCACCGCTACACCGCGGTAACCAACCGCGAGGAACACACCGTGGCGTTGATGAACGAAGCGCTGGGAACCGTGCTGGATCGTGAGGCCGTTTTGGCACGCTTCATCGGTGGCATCTCCGCCGAAGAAGCGCAGTCGTTGCGCCAGCTGCTCGATACACCACGTAACGCCTAGCGACGATCGGCACCGCCACCTAACGTGCTGCTGACTTCCTACCTCTTGGCGGGGCTGGCCGTGCTCCTTGCATGGCCTATACCCGTTGCCCTTTCGCGTGCCCGATGGACAGCAAGATCCCCGTTTGCGGCAATGGTCCTCTGGCAAGCCATTGCCTTGGCCGGTGGGCTTTCGATGATTGGCGCCCTGCTCTTTTGGGGACTCGAACCGTTGGGCAGTACCCTACTCGACGCCGCGGATGGCAGCATCAAGCTCCTACGGGGCGACGCTGGCGCGAAAACCCCCGGTCCCATACATATCTTTGCCTTGAGCACCGCAGCGCTATTGGGATTCCACTTGGTCCTCACCTTGATCCGGGCCGCATGGCGCATCACCCGTCAACGTGCCCGGCATAGACACATCCTGAAGTTGCTGACAGAGGAATCCAGCGCGAACCCCGGCACGCTTGTCCTGGACCACGAAATCCCGATCGCCTATTGCCTGCCAAGCTTCACCGGCTCGGTCACAGTGCTCTCGCGCGGCTTGGTCCAGCAGCTGAACGCCGATGAACTCCGGGCCGTCCTCGCCCATGAAAGGGCCCACCTCGAGCAACGCCACGACCTGCTCCTATTGGCCTTTACTTCGTGGAACGATGCACTTCCTTGGCTACCGACCTCCAAGCTGTCGTTGGCAGCAGTCCAGGAGCTGGTGGAAATGCTTGCCGACGATGTTGCATTGCGTGAGGTCACGGCGCCGGTCCTGCTGCGTGCGTTGCTCACCGTTGCAACTGGAGCACTGGGTGATCCTTCCGGCCAAGATTCCTCATCCCTGCCGTCTGCGGGGACCGGCGGGGCACCTACCGAAGAGCTCTCCTCGCATCGCTTGCGACGACTCCTTACCCCCAAGCCTGCGTTGCCCCGGGCTACGCAAACCCTGGCCATCTCGGCAGCGGTGCTTCTCATCGCGTTGCCAACAACGATGCTGATCGCCCCGGAACTCTTCAGCTAGCAATTCCAGGGCGCCCTGAACCGGTCCGAAAACAGGTTCGGTGGGCATCCCCAAAGAGATACCCACCGAACTACGATAAGCCTACTAAGCGTCGATGCGATCGCGTTCCAGGCGCTCCGCCCCGGAAATAATGAACTGTTTGCGCGGCGCCACATCCGAGCCCATCAGCAGATCGAATACCCGCTCAGCGGATTCAGCATGTTCCAGCCCCACCCGGCGCAACGTCCGGTGGCGCGGATCCATTGTGGTTTCCGCAAGTTGGTCCGCATCCATCTCACCCAGGCCCTTGTAGCGTTGGATCGGCTCCTTGTATCGCTTGCCACTCTTCTCCAGCGCCGCCAGGACTTCGTGCAGTTCGTTTTCCGAGTAGGTGTAAACCATCTCGTTCTCCTTGGAACCGTGATTCACGATCTCCACCCGGTGCAAGGGAGGCACCGCTGCATAGACCCTGCCGGCTTCAACCATGGGACGCATGTAGCGGAAGAAAAGGGTGAGCAGCAACGTGCGGATATGCGCGCCGTCGACATCGGCATCGGTCATCAGCACGATCTTGCCGTAGCGTGCCGAATCGATGTCAAAGCTTCGCCCCGAGCCCGCACCGACGACCTGAATCAACGCCGCGCACTCGGTGTTCGAGAGCATGTCGGCAACGGAGGCCTTCTGCACGTTGAGGATCTTGCCACGAATGGGGAGCAGTGCCTGGAAGTCCGAAGACCTCGCCAACCGGGCTGTTCCCAATGCACTGTCGCCCTCCACAATGAACAGCTCACTACGCTCGGTGTCCGTGCTGCGGCAGTCCGCCAGCTTGGTCGGAAGGGAAGAAGTCTCCAGGGCCGTCTTGCGCCTCTGGGTCTCCTTGTGAACCCGCGCCGAGATGCGCGACTTCATCTCGCTGACCACCTTTTCCAGCAGCATGGAAGCTTGGGTCTTCTCCCCCTTGGCGGAGGAATTCAGCTTGGCGGTCAGGTCCTTTTCCACGACCTTGGAGACGATCTGGCGCACAGCCGAGGTACCAAGGATTTCCTTGGTCTGCCCCTCGAACTGTGGCTCGGCCAACCGGACGGTCAACACTGCGGTCAGCCCCGCACTGACATCGTCCTTTTCGATCTTGTCGTTGCCCGCCTTGAGCTTTCGGGCGTTGGCCTCAATGACCTTGCGAAAGGTCTTCAACAGGGCCTGCTCGAATCCGGTCTGGTGGGTGCCTCCCTTGGGCGTGGCAATGATGTTCACGAAGGAGCGCAGGCTGGTCTCGTACCCGATGCCCCAGCGCAATGCGATATCGACCTCACACGTGCGTTCGACCGCCGTGATTCGGCTATGCCCGGAGGAGTCGATCACGGGCACGGATTCCTTGAAAGTCCCCGAACCGTGAAAACGCCAGATATCGGTGACCGCAGGATCATTGGCCAGGTACTCCACGAACTCTGAAATGCCCCCGTCATGCTGGAAGACCTCTTCATAGGGACCATCCGCACCCAAGGTGTCGGGCAGACCGCGATCGTCACGCAGGGTGATCTTCAGTCCCGGCACCAGAAACGAGGTCTGGCGGGCACGAGCCTGCAATTCAGTGTAGGAGAACTTGGCGTCGGGAGTAAATATTTGCCGGTCGGCCCAGTAGCGCACGCGCGTACCGGTGACTCCGCGCTTGGCCTTTCCCACTACATCGAGCACCGACGCTGTGGAGAAGGGTTCAAAACCGGCGTCGGGCTTGGGCTTGCCCGAATCGGTGAAGCGACCCGGTTCGCCACGGCGGAATTGCATCCCATACGTCTTGCCGCCACGGTCCACAAATACATCAAGGCGCGACGAGAGCGCATTCACCACGGAGGC
The DNA here is from genome assembly GCF_039544305.1 of Paeniglutamicibacter antarcticus. Classification (NCBI taxonomy): domain Bacteria; kingdom Bacillati; phylum Actinomycetota; class Actinomycetes; order Micrococcales; family Micrococcaceae; genus Paeniglutamicibacter; species Paeniglutamicibacter antarcticus. The sequence goes on along the minus strand of NZ_BAABLK010000028.1, from coordinate 182,585 downwards.
GCCCACACCGTGCAGGCCGCCAGAGGCGGTATACGATCCGCCGCCGAACTTTCCTCCAGCGTGCAGCTTCGTGAAGACGACTTCAACGCCAGAGAGTCCGGTCTTCGGCTCGATGTCCACGGGGATGCCGCGGCCGTCGTCGTGGATCTCCACGGAACCATCCGCATGGAGAAGGACCTTGATGGACTGGCCGTAGCCGGCAAGTGTCTCATCAACGGAGTTGTCGATGATCTCCCACAGGCAGTGCATGAGTCCACGCGAGTCGGTCGAGCCGACGTACATGCCCGGACGTTTGCGCACAGCTTCGAGACCTTCCAGGACGGAAAGGTGTCTGGCGTTGTAGTCAGTGCTTTTGGCCACGGTTATTAGAACTCCTCAAAAACCTCGGAACGACGCTCTCAACAATAGTCTGTGGCCATGTCATTTCGCTGTAACCCCCGCATTAGAGCTTCGCCTCTGCTCCCTCCGGGCTACGCGGTGAGCGAAAGGACAAACATTCAAGAAGAAAAATGGAGGTTTGCTGGTTGTATTAGATACACATCGACTGAAGGAGGTCATCATGATGACGACGACGGTAACCCGAGAACTAAATGCCCTTGATCGTTGCGACCGGTGCGGCGCACAGGCATATGTGCGCGCAGTATTGGAGACCTCCGGTGGCGAGCTCTTCTTCTGCGGACACCACGCACGGTCAGTGGAAGAAAAACTGCGCCCCATGACCACGGAGTGGCAAGACGAAACAGCACGCCTCCACGAGAAGCCTGTTTTCGACGACGAAGATTAATCGTCTCATCCCGGCCAAGCGCCGGAATAGGTTTGGAAGTGGGACCCCGGCATTGCGCTGGGGTCCCACTGTCGTTAAGGATTGGTTTCCGCCGGTTTCTGCCGGCCGAAGGGCCCGATGGCCTTCTAATGCAGGACGAGAAAAGCGGCTCTCGGAAACAGGGTTTCCGGGAGCCGTTGGACTCGCGTGGGATATAGGCCCACGCGTTGGCTTTTTTAGTCCAGGTAGTCGCGCAGAACCTGCGACCGCGACGGGTGGCGCAGCTTGGACATCGTCTTTGACTCGATCTGGCGGATGCGTTCGCGGGTCACGCCGTAGACCTTGCCAATTTCGTCAAGCGTCTTCGGCTGGCCATCAGTAAGGCCAAAGCGCATGGCCACGACTCCGGCTTCACGCTCCGAAAGCGTATCGAGCACCGAGTGCAGCTGTTCCTGCAGAAGGGTGAACGACACAGCATCGGCGGGAACCACTGCCTCGGAGTCCTCAATGAGGTCACCGAACTCGGAGTCTCCGTCTTCGCCAAGGGGAGTGTGCAAGGAGATCGGCTCGCGCCCGTACTTCTGGACCTCGACGACCTTCTCTGGGGTCATGTCCAGTTCCTTGGCCAATTCCTCCGGGGTCGGTTCGCGACCAAGATCCTGAAGCATCTGGCGCTGCACGCGTGCCAGCTTGTTGATGACTTCAACCATGTGTACCGGAATACGAATGGTGCGGGCCTGGTCTGCCATGGCACGGGTGATGGCCTGCCGGATCCACCAAGTGGCGTAGGTCGAGAACTTGAAGCCCTTGGTGTAGTCGAACTTCTCAACCGCACGGATCAAGCCGAGGTTACCTTCCTGGATCAGGTCCAGGAAGAGCATGCCGCGACCGGTGTAGCGCTTGGCCAGCGACACTACGAGACGTAGGTTGGCCTCGAGCAGGTGGTTCTTGGCGATCTTGCCGTCATGCACGATCTGCTCGTAGTCCCAGCGCAGCCGCTTTTCGATCTTGGCGCCGTTCTCAGCCTTGAGTTTCTCAGTGGCGTAAAGTCCTGCCTCGATGCGCAGCGCAAGATCGACTTCCTGCTCGGCGTTCAGCAGGGCAACCTTGCCGATCTGCTTCAGGTAGTCCTTGACAGGGTCAGCGGTGGCGCCAGCAGCCATGACCTGTTGCTGCGGGGCGTCATCTTCGTCGGCAGTGAGGATGAAACCCTTGGAGTTCTCGTCGACGGCGGGCGTCTTCGGGGTCTCCTCGGCGTCTTCGTCCGTCTCAACCTCTTCGGTCTCGACTTCCTCGGGTGCCTTTGCGGCCTTGGCACGGGACTTTGCAGGAGCACGCTTTGCAGCAGGCTTCTTCGCGGTGGCGGCCTTCGCAGCAGCCGTCTTTACAGCTGCCTTTCCCACAGTTGCTTCCTGCAGATCGGCGGCAGAATCTGCTGCCTTGCCATTGGTGGTCGTCTCAGAAGACACGAAATACCTTTCTCACGGTTCGTCCGCGATGCCACCTACCGGTAACACCACTATGACCCTGTCAAGTCCGCGTCCCGCCAAATAGAGGCGAGTCGGGATTCAGGGTCCAATAAATGGAACGCCTGATTCCCGCCATTTGTTCCCGTCGAGTATTCGACGGTGCTGGCTTGAAAGCCATGGAGCACGAACCCAACCGGGTCTGTTGCTTAATAGTGTCTCACGTTTCAGGCCGCCGATGATTCATTTCAGTCACGGGAGCGAGGCATGTTCGGCCACGGACATCGTCGGCTGGACCTCAGGCACTTAGCCTGCCTTCCAGACGCAACCGCCAGGCGCGTCGTGGATCCGCGACCCAGGAAGGCATCTCCCCGGATTCCAACAACGTGCCCATGAGCTGGGCCAGCCGATAGTCCGGATCTTTTTCCAGCGCGGTGGAAAAGAGCCCCAGGGCGGAGCTCCCCTTGCCCTTGGCCCAATTCACCCATCCCAACAAACACAACAGGGCTGTCTCTTCAGTGCCGTGGGCCGCCCCGAGCAGATCCCGGCAGTAGAACCACAGGCGATCGATCCGATCCCAGTCAGGGGTACAGGAGGAAGTTCCCAGGAGAAACTCGGAGAAGTCCTGTGACGCGGGGCCGAATCCAGCTTCACGGCTGACTTCCTTGAACGCCTCGAGGGCGCGCGTTGTGCCCCGTCCGGCCAAGTACGGCAGGATGTCGCGGACCGTCCGGTCGCTGAGCGAGACCAACAGCGAGGCGCAAAACGATTCGTCGCCCCGCAGTCGGCGCTCGGCGAGAACCGGATGCGCTTCCAGGAGATCGGCCCAGTCCCGGATCATGGATTCCCGGTTGTCCGTCCCGACGTATTCGTGGGCCAGGATTTCCGCATACTCTCGGATAGTTGTTTTGTTGGTCCAATCTGCGACTCCGCTGCCGTCCCAGATATGTTCTTCGGGAGCCGAACCGGCAACGACCATCCGCAGGTGGGTCTCCGTCAGCGCCAGGTCAGGCAGTTCGAAGCCCTCGGTCGGGCAGCAGTTCTCGCTCTTGCAGAAATAGCTGTGCCACCTTTGGGCGCCTACGTACCAGCTATCGCGAACATGGATTCCGGAGTGCACCATGGCCGCGGCCAGCTGCTCCAGCAGTTCGTGCTTGGGCAGCGAGCCGTGATCCTTCCCCGGTGTTTGCCCTGTGTAGATGGCAGCGAAAACCGAGGTTGCATCCGGAACCTTGTGCACCAGCCTCACTAGCTGCTTCGTCCATTGAAGGCACTGCTCCTCACCGTTTCCCGTTAGCGGCAAATCAACTCGGAGGGTCGCCGCCAAACCCGTTCCCTGCATTATCAACAGGACCACGGCGTTGCGAGGGTAGAACCCCAACGCGTGGGGAATGTACGCCAGGACCTCTTCGGGGCTGGCCAGGGAAAAACTGGAGGCTGAAGGTTGAGTAGTCATGGGCCCTATGCTGCCCACCACCGGAACCTTGGGGCAGTGGTTAACGGGAACGTGTGGACATGCCCGGATCCCCGTTGCACCGTTGGCCCATATCTGTGCGGAACTGTGCCGGGCGAGAAGTGGCGCTCCGGTGGATCCAACCTCGCCGATCGGTACAGCTAATCGTTCAGGGAACCCCTGTCCAGGCGCCGGCTGCCAGCCGGAGGATACTCGCCGCGCAACGCCATGGCTCGTCGGGCCTTGTTTCTGGTGACTAGCATGCCGATGGTGCCGCAGAACATCACGATGAACTGGAAGGAAAGTGCCCATCGGAACGCATCGAGGTTGTATAGCTCGGCACCGCCGACGCCGGCCTTCTGCTGGATGTCCAGCAGCCACCCAACCACGTACACGGTAATCAATGCGGCAAGGAACCCACCGACGTTGACGATTCCCGTTCCCGTTCCAATGACACGCTGAGTGTTGAAGGTCCGGGCGAAATCGAATCCGATCATCGATGCCGGTCCTCCCAGCGCGACGCAAACGATCAAGACGACGAGCATCCATAAGGGTGCGGGCCCCGGCCACAAGATGACCACCAGCCATGCGGTTGCGATCAACCCAATGACGTTGAAGGCGATGGCCGAGCGGCGGTGTGGGTACCGTGCCACGGCTGCCCCCAGCAACGGGCCGGCAACCATGGCGACCAGCACGAATATCGAGAGCAGCCCGGATGCCGTTGCGGGGCTTACTCCCTGGCCGGAGACCAGGAACGGGTACCCCCAGGTCAGCAAGAAGACGTTGGTGGTGAATTGGGTCGTGAAGTGGGTCCAGAACCCCAAACGGGTACCGGGTTCGCGCCACGCTTCGGACAACAGGGTCTTGGCCTTGATCGGTTCCGGTCTGGATTCGGTGGTAGGAGGGCCGTTGCTGACCACGACCAATGCCAGGACCAATCCCACCACCGACAAAGCGGCCAGGGAAAGGAATGCGGGCGTCCAGCTCCAGAGATGCAGCAGTGCCACGAACGGGATCAACGAAAGCAATTGGCCAAGTTGGCCGACCATACCGGTGACCTGGGTCAGCATGGGGATTCGGTAGCCGGAGAACCAGACCGGCAGCAAACGGATCACCGAGACGAAGGTCATCGCGTCCCCGGCGCCGACGAAGAACCGGCCCACCAAGCCAGCTCCGACGGAATCAGCCATGGCCAGCAGCAACTGACCGACCATCATCAGTGCCGCTCCCCCGGTGATCATGGCCCGCGGACCCCAACGGTCCACCAGGATGCCAACGGGAATCTGCAAGCCGGCATAAACCACCAGCTGCACGACGGAGAAGGTAGCCAGGATCGAAGCTGAAGCGTTGAACCGGTCGGTCGCTTCCAGACCGGCCACGCCAAAGCTGGTGCGCTGCGTAACAGCGATCAGATAAGCGCCGAGACTAGCCGCCCACACCCCCCAGGAACGGGCGGAGTCAAGATATCCTGCCTTGGTCACTAGGATTCCTTGGCTGAAGTGCCACCCGTTTGGGGGTATCCCGAGAGGAACGCCTCGGCGGCCAGGGCAAGCTCCTCGCCATCGGGGACTTCGGCATCTGCGGTCACCAGCAGGGAGCGTCGCTCGGTCTCCGGGACATGCTCGTCAAAGCGTTCCTCGAAGTTCTCCACCATCCGGGCCACTTCGGGAGTTGCGGCAACCTGCTCGGCGATCTGCGCTCCGAGATCGCGTCCGGCCTCCCGCAGCTGGTCGGTGGGCAAACCCAGCTTCAGGGCTGCGCCCACGTATTCAAGGACACCGACGGCAACTTGGGGGTACTCGGCTTCTGAAAGATAATGCGGCACGTGAAGGGAGTAGCCGACCGCATCCCGACCCGCTTCGATCAACCTGACTTCGATGAGGCTGGACAGGCTCGCCGGCAGCTCCGCCGTCGGCGACCAAGTCGAGATCCCCTCGATCAGGTCTTTGCGGTTGCCGTGGGCGGTGACTCCCAGGGGCCGAGTGTGTGGAACAGGCATCGGAACCGCGTCGAAGGAAACAGTCAGCCCCACGTTGAAGGCGTCGACCAACCCAAGGATCGCTGACGTGACCCGTTCCCAGGCCAGGTCGGGTTCCGGTCCCGTGAGGAACAGGAAGTCCTGTTCGAGTCCGTCGGTCAAGCGGTGGAGTTCCAGCCGCGGCTGTTGATATGCCGCAAAGGAGTCGCCGAGAAAGGAAATCTGCGGACGCCGTTCACGGTAGTTGATGAGCTGGTCCGCATCGAAGGATGCGATGAGCCGCGGATTGAGGGATTCCAGCAGTTCGCTGCGCACCTGCGAAAGCGCATGACCGGCATCGGCGTGTCCTAGAAGGCCGATGAGCAGGTCAAGTCCCTGAAGCTCAAGTGCGTCCAAATTGTGGTCTTCGAACCTGATCAGGGATTGGGGGTCAAGCATTGCCGCTGCTCCTTTCAGGTTGTTTCCATGGGTTCCATCGACCACACCTCCACCTTGAAAAACGTGCTCCAAGAAGTTTCCCTCGTGTTCATCCCGAGATTGGCCGAGAACTGGCTCGGTGCGTCGCAATCCAAGGAAATCCAAAGGTGGGTGAGGGCCGAAAGAACCCAAAAAGTGATTCGTACGGTTGCCTACAGGAGGGGTCAACCGCTCTTGAAGCTGTTTTCTTCCCGTGGTCCATCCCCAATTCTAAGCCGTTTATCCTTCGGATGTGCTGTGTGCTCCGTCTCAGCGATACGATCGGTAAAGGCCAATCGTCTTTCGCGTACCCGTAACCAGGGTCATACGTTGACGTTTTGGCTCCTTCGAAGCATGTGCATTTGACGCTCATGTACAGAATCTAATGAACAGGAATCGTTCTGTGATCAACTCCATCGATCTCAAGCTGACCGCCGTTTCCACCGACATCAAGCGCATCGGCGCCGGCGCGCTGGTTCTCGGTGTCGTCAAGGGCACCGATGGCCCCGTACTGGTGGCTTCCCCTTTCAGCGCCAAGGTGACCGACACCCTGCAGGACTCCTTGGCCGCCCTGAACATCACCGGCGCCGCCGATGAATTGGTCCGTTTGCCGGCCGTCGCCGAGACCAAGGCCCAGCTGTTGGCCTTCGCGGGCTTGGGTTCCTTTGAGGAATCCACCTTGACCGAAGAGGCACTGCGCCGTGCCGCCGGTTCGGCCACCCGCCAGCTCAAGGGCGTCTCCACTGTGCTCTTTGCACTGCCGGCAGCCACCTTGGAACAGGCTTCCGCAGTCGCCGAGGGCATTGCCCTGGGCGCCTACAGCTTCAATAGCCACCGCTCCACCCCTGAGACCAAGTCTCCGCTGGGCGAAGCGATCATCGCCACCGCCGCATCGGCAGACAAGGGCCTTACCGCAGCACTGAAGCGTGCGGCAATCTTGGGTCGCGCAGTGCGCGCCACCCGCGACCTGGTCAACGTTGCACCCAACGTGCTGTACCCGGAGACCTTTGCCCAGGAGGTCAAGGACTCCGTGAAGAACCAGCCCTTGAAGGTCACGGTCTTCGACGAGAAGAAGCTGGACAAGGACGGCTACGGCGGTTTGATGGGCGTTGGTGGCGGCTCCGTGCGCAAGCCACGCATGGTGAAGATCGAGTACACCCCGGCCAAGGCGACCAAGCACCTGGCCCTGGTGGGCAAGGGCATCACCTTTGACACCGGCGGCATTTCCATCAAGCCTGCAGCGAACATGCACGCAATGAAATGCGACATGGCCGGCGCCGCCACAGTCTTCCAGTCGATTGTTGCGATGGCTGAGCTGGCCCTTCCGATCAAGGTCACCGGCTGGCTGTGCCTGGCCGAGAACATGCCCGGCGGTGGAGCGACGCGCCCCGGCGATGTCATTTCCATCTTCGGAGGAAAAACCGTTGAGGTTCTCAACACCGACGCCGAGGGCCGCCTGGTCATGGCCGACGGCTTGGTTGCAGCCAGCGCCGAGAAGCCAGATGCGCTGATCGACGTTGCCACCCTCACCGGCGCCCAGATGGTTGCCCTTGGCCTGCGCACCGCCGGCGTCATGGGAGATTCGGTTCTTCGCGACGCAGTGGTTACCGCAGCCAACAAGGCAGGGGAAGCCGCATGGGGCATGCCGCTGCCGGAGGAACTGCGCCCGAGCATCGATTCCCAGGTAGCCGACCTAGCCAACATCGGTGAGCGCATGGGCGGAATGATGACCGCCGCGGTGTTCCTCAACGAATTCGTGGGCGAAGTCAACGGAACCAAGATCCCGTGGGCACACGTGGATATTGCCGGCCCCGCATTCAACGAGCAGGCACCCTACGGGTACACCCATAAGAACGGAACCGGTTCCTCGGTCCGCACCCTTGTGGCCTTGGCCGAGGAAATGTCCTCAGCCAGGTAGCCCCTGGGCGGAGCCCGCCCTCCGGTGATTTCTATGCTTTGTAGAAGAAACCGCATGTCAGTGGAACGGCGGCCCTTCGGCCATTTCGAGGGGTCGCCGCCACTGTGCAACACGTCACATGCACACGCAATCTGCCTCACCGTATGTGGCCGAGCGCGTTTCGGGGGGCTAAGGTAAACCTGATAGATCACTAGCACCACCGCAGTTCTGCTGGCCCTCACGGGCCGGCACATACACCCAACAGACACCAGGTCGACCGCTTCGTCGGCCACAACTCTTAACGAGGGAGCGTTCACGTGGCCGAATCGGCAGCAACGCAAGAATTCGACATCCTCATTCTCGGCGGCGGTTCCGCTGGCTACTCGGCAGCCCTGCGCGCCGTGCAGCTGGGTTTCACCGTCGGCTTGATTGAAAAGGCCAAGCTCGGTGGCACGTGCCTGCACACCGGTTGCATCCCCACCAAGGCGTACCTGCACTCCGCCGAATTGGCCGAGAACGCTCGCGAAGGCGCAAAGTACGGAATCAACACCACGCTGGACTCCATCGACCTCGGCGCCGTGCGCAGCTACAAGGACGGGATTGTAGCCGGAAAGTTCAAGGGACTCACCGGTTTGCTGAAGATGAAGAAGGTGACCGTTATCGAAGGTAACGGCCGCTTGGTCTCCAAGGACACCATTGACGTTGACGGCGTGGCCTACAAAGGCAAGAACCTCATCCTGGCCACCGGTTCGATGTCCAAGACCTTCGGTCTGGAAATCGGCGGACGCGTGCTCACCAGCACCGAAGCACTGAACATGGAGGACCTGCCCAAGAGCGCCATCGTGCTCGGCGGCGGCGTCATCGGCGTCGAGTTTGCCTCCGTGTGGAAATCCTTCGGTGTCGATGTGACCATCGTCGAAGGCCTTCCCTCACTGGTGCCCAACGAGGATCCGGCGATCATCAAGTCCCTGGAACGTGCCTTCAAGAAGCGTGGCATCAAGTTCAACACCGGCGTCTTCTTCGAAAAGGTCGAGCAGGACGCCAACGGCGTCAAGGTCTCCCTGGCAGACGGCAAGATTCTTGAAGCCGATATCGTCCTGGTTGCCGTGGGTCGTGGCCCGGTCACCGAGGGCCTGGGCTACGAAGAACAGGGCATCCCGATGGATCGTGGCTTCGTGCTCGCCAACGAGCGCTGCCACACCGGCGTGGGCAATATCTACGCCATCGGCGACATTGTCCCGGGCCTTCAGCTCGCACACCGCGGCTACCAGCATGGCATCTTCGTCGCCGAGGAAATCGGCGGCCTGAACCCGGTGATCGTCGAAGACATCAACATCCCCAAGGTCACCTACTGCGAACCGGAAATCGCTTCGGTCGGCTACTCCGAACCGGCTGCCAAGGCCAAGTTCGGCGACGACCAAATCGAGACCGTCGAGTACAATCTGGCCGGCAACGGCAAGTCCTCGATCCTGGGCACCTCCGGCATGATCAAGATGATCCGCGTCAAGAACGGACCCATCGTGGGCGTCCACGGCATCGGCGGACGCATCGGCGAGCAGGTCGGCGAAGCACAGCTGATCGTGAACTGGGAAGCATACCCGGAGGATGTCGCACAGCTCATCCACGCACACCCGACGCAGAACGAAGCACTCGGCGAGGCAGCCATGGCTCTGGCCGGCAAGCCTCTGCACGGTTAGTCACAATTGCTTCACGGGGCACGTATTCCACCGAGGAATTCGTGCCCCGTGCACTAAGCTCGGAGGCACTGACCTCCCACGGGAAAAGCGGGAAACCGCGGATCTCTCGCACATAGAAATTTAGTTTTAGGAGAACGGGAACAAGATGTCCGAAACCGTGAACTTGCCCGCCCTGGGTGAAAGCGTCACCGAAGGCACCGTTACGCGCTGGCTCAAGCAGGTCGGAGACCGCGTCGAGGTCGACGAGCCGTTGCTGGAAGTTTCAACCGACAAGGTTGACACCGAAATCCCTTCGCCCGTAGCTGGCGTCATCGAGGAAATCCTCGTCCCCGAGGACGAGACCGCCGAGGTCGGTGCCGCACTGGTTCGCATTGGCGATGGCTCTGGCTCAGCCTCCGAGGCACCTGCCAAAGAGGCGCCTGCCAAAGAGGCGCCTGCCAAAGAGGCGCCTGCCAAGGAAGAAGCTCCAGCGGAGGTCGAGGCTCCGGCCCCTGAATCCGCGCCGTCGGCTTCATCCGCAGCTGCACCGTCATCAGGTACCGAGATCACTCTCCCGGCCCTGGGCGAATCAGTCACCGAAGGCACTGTCACCCGCTGGCTCAAGGCCGTAGGCGAAGAAGTTGCCGTTGACGAGCCGCTGCTCGAGGTTTCCACCGACAAGGTCGACACCGAGGTGCCGTCCCCCGTTGCCGGCACCTTGCTGGAAATACGCGTTCCGGAAGACGAAACAGCCGAAGTCGGAGCAGTTTTGGCTGTTATTGGTTCAGCTGACGCCAAGGCACCCGAGGCACCCACGAAGGCAGCTGAGGAGCCCGCCAAGGCACCCGAGACACCCGCCAAGGCACCCGAGGCACCTGCGAAGGCACCCGAGGCACCTGCGAAGGCACCCGAAGCACCAGCCAAGGCACCTGAGTCACCGGCGGCAGCCCCGTCGGCCCCCTCCGTTCCGGCAGCAGAAAAAACCGCTCCGGCTCCAGCAGCAGGGAACGACGGATATGTCACCCCGCTGGTTCGCCGCTTAGCCAACCAGAGCAACGTCGACCTGTCCACCGTGACCGGTACCGGTGTTGGCGGTCGAATCCGCAAGCAGGACGTCGTCGATGCAGCTGCCGCAGCCAAGAGCACCCCGGCCGCCACACCCGCAGCGCCTTCGGCCGCACCAGCTGCCAAGGCCGCCGCCCCGGTGGTTGCCGCTTCCTCGCTTCGTGGCACCACAGAGAAGGCACCGCGCATCCGTCAGGTCATCGCCCGCCGCATGCGCGAGTCGCTGGAAATCTCCACCCAGCTGACCCAGGTGCACGAGGTCGACATGACCCGAATCTTCAAGCTGCGNAGTTGCCGAGGCGCTGAAGCAGCACCCGAAGCTTAACGCCGAGTACGACGAGTCCAAGCAGGAAATCACCTACCACAACGCCGAGCACCTGGCGATTGCGGTGGACACCGACAAGGGCCTGCTGGTTCCGGTCATCAACGACGCTGGCGACCTGAACCTTGCCGGCCTGGCCGGGAAGATCGCTGATGTCGCATCGCGTACCCGCAACAACAAGATCGGTCCGGACGAGCTGTCCGGCGGAACGTTCTCGATCACGAACATCGGTTCGGTCGGAGCGCTCTTTGACACCCCGATCATCAACCAGCCTCAGGTTGCCATCCTGGGCATCGGCGCCATCGTCAAGCGCGCAGTCGTCGTAGCCGACGCAGACGGCGATGACACCATCGCCATCCGTCACATGATGTATCTGTCGCTGACCTACGACCACCGATTGGTCGACGGCGCGGACGCTGGACGCTTCCTGCAGACGCTGAAGGTCCGCCTTGGAGAAGGCGCCTTCGAAGCCGACCTGGGTCTCTAGGAACCAGTAGCAAAAGGGGCGGTCACTGCTTTTAGCGGTGACCGCCCCTTTGTTATGTCCTCGGCCACCTTTGATCAACCAAATGCCAAGTGACGGGCACTTTCGATTATGGTTGAAGCATGACTTTCTTGCATGCGTTCCTCGTTTTCCTGCACGTTTTAGGCGCAGCGGCTATCTTCGGTGGATGGCTCGCCAACTTCAAGACCCCCACCGTGAACATCTGGCAGTGGTACGGTGCCATCGCCCAGCTGGTCACTGGCCTGCTATTGGTCGGCTTAGCCGAAATGGGCGACGGCGAGGTCAACAACATCAAGATCGGCGTCAAGCTTCTGCTGGCCATCGGAGTGTTTGTTGCGGCACTTTTAGGCCGCAAAAAGATCAAGAAAGGCCTGGAGGTTCCCAAGGGATTGGCCCACGGTACCGGTGGCACTGCCTTGATTGCCATCGCTGTTGCGGTTCTCTGGGTCTAATTCCCGGACGCATGTTCTCCGGCAGTTTCGGGTAATCGATGCGGTGGTCCACCAGTAGTCCTGGTGGACCACCGCATCTGGGTTTAACGTTATCTTCTTCGGTTCCTCCACTCGGCGTCCTAGGATGGGCAGTGAAGGCACCCGCCTTCATCCCGTTGCATGTTCAAGGAGTTGTCACCATGGCAGTAACACGAAACGCAAGCACCGTTTGGTCCGGAGACCTACCGTCCGGAAACGGCGAAACCACTTTCGAAACATCGGGGATCGGTACATTCCCCGTCACGTGGCGCGCAAGGGCCGAAGCAGCAGAGGGCAAGACTAGCCCGGAGGAATTGATCGCGGCAGCGCACTCCGCGTGTTTTTCGATGGCACTGAGCAACGTCTTGAAGGAAGCCGGTCACGTGGCTGAAAAGCTGGAGACCACGGCCGAAGTGGACTTCGATACCAGCGACGGCCCCAAGATCACTGAAATCAGGCTCCTCCTGAAGGCAACCGTCCCGGGGCTCGAGAATGAGGAATTCCAGAAGCATGCCCAGACCGCGAAGGAAGGATGCCCCGTGTCCGTTGCCTTGGCAGCGGTTCCATCCATCACCTTGGATGCCCGCCTGAGCTAAGTGTGCACCGCCGGTGTGTCCCACAACGGCATTGGGCGCACCGGCCGCCGCGGGACCTCAACGCGCTGCTGTCACTTCCCAGATCCGCCATTGGCCATCGTCGAATCGCAAGAGCATTCTGACATGTTGACTAGCGGACTCCTTGACGTTCACCACGGTCTTTCCCTCGGCATCGACGTATCGATAGCCGCTTTGGGTGCTGTCCGCTTCGAGTGCCGTCCGGATTTTCCCGTTACTTGGCATCACCTCCACGCCGCTGAGTTTCGTGGCCAGGCCTTCGAGGTGCAAGCCGAAGCGCTTCATCTTCTCCATGAAGTTTTCGTCTACAGCCAGGGCCGGCGAACCCGACGCATGGATGAGTTTCAGTTCGTCCGGATTTCCGCTCATCAAGCCGTCGTCGCGTAAAGCAACCAAACCGTCTGCTATGTGCGCGAGCTCCCTCTGTGATGGGCTGGTGACGGCTTGTGACGGTTTCGATTCTCCGCTCTGCTCCGTGGTTGCTGCGGCTTCTTGGCTTCCTTGCGTTTGCGCTGTGGCCGGTTCGTTGGTGGATCCACTCAGTGCCGCTGCCACTGCTGCTGTCCCAACCAGCAGCACCCCGGCAACCAGTCCTACCACTAGGCGCATGTTCCCCCACTTGAGGCCACGTATCCGGTGTTGCCTGGCTTCCCGTGGCTCTTCGGCCCGCTCTTGCGAATCCGTGTGTGTGCTTCCCCCTTCCTCGCAAGCAAGCCGGAGCCGTCGAGGGGCAGGTTTCTCCTGGGCCTTGATCTGGGCACGCCGTTGCTTCAATAGCTCTTTGTCCGCCGCAGTGGGATTCCCCCGACGTCGATATCCACCCCGGGACCGGCCCGCAGGAGTTGATTGCTGGGTGGTGAGCATGTGCTTGAGCGCATGATGTTCAATGGCCTCGCTGAGCTCCACAGGCACAGGCTCACCGGCGACGAAGATTCGTTGCCCGAACTGTTCGGCGCTCGGACGGTTCCCCGGATCGAGGTCCAGTGCCTGCTCAAGCAGCCTGGCGAATTCGTCGTTGACGTCCGGCACCATGGAGCCCAATGGCACCCTGTTGGCTGTGGCGTTGGGCGCACGTCCGGTGAGCAGATACCAGGTACATGCGGCCAAGGCATAGACATCCCTAGCGGGTTCCAGCGCCTCGGCCCCGGTGCCATGGCTGGTTTCCGGCGCGCAGAATCCTTGAGTGCCGTAGTTTCCCGGCAGTTGCCCCACCCTGCGGTGCATACCAAAGTCGCCGAGCTTTGGTTTTCCCACGGCAGTGAACAAGATGTTTCTCGGGCTCAGGTCACCGTGCGTCAATCCTTGGGCGTGCAGGAACGCCAAGGCTCCGGCAATCGGTGCGACCACCGTGATGGTCTCCCCCACGCTCAAGGGGCCTCGCCCAGCCACAATCTGTGCTGCCGAGCCGGCCGGGCAGTACTCCATCAGTATTCCCGGGCCCATCGAGGTTTCGAGCCGTCTGATCTCTTCAACTAGAAACTCGTGTCGGACCTGTAGTGATTCCGCTGCGCCGGTTTCCAGATCCGTGGTGTTCCCGAGAATCTTCACAACCAGCTCTTCATGTGTGGAAATATCTTCCACGACCCAGACGGAGCTGCCCGAGCCATCGTCGAGATGCCGTACTGCCCGGTATCCCTTTATCTGCGGGAACGGCAGCGGTTCTTCATATGATTCCATAAGTAATTTCTACGCTGAATAGAAGCTACGCGTTTAAGTTATCCACAAGCAACACTCCGCTACCCAATTCGGGCACCGCAAGACGACGGCGTACTGTTATCGCCATGACCATCAAATTCGAGCACATCGGCCGCGCCCCCAAGCTGGTCGATTACCGCATCGCATGGGAAATGCAGCGCCGCGTCCACGACGAAGTAGCCAAGGGAGTGACGGGTCCAACCGTCTTCCTGCTGGAGCACGCCGCTGTATACACCGCCGGGCGCACAACCGAGCCCGAGGACCTGCCTGTTGACGGCACCCCGGTGATCGATGTCGACCGCGGTGGGAAATTGACGTGGCATGGTCCTGGTCAACTCGTCGGGTACCCGATCGCACGCTTGCTTGATATGAAAGGCATCCGCGAGTATGTCGCGACCCTCGAGGAAGCACTGATCAATGTTGCATTGGGTTATGACATCCCCGCGATCCGGATCAAGGGTCGCAGTGGAGTGTGGGTTGCCGGAACCGAAGGAAGACAGGACCGCAAACTTGCCGCGATCGGTATCCGTGTCGACCACGGCGTAACCATGCATGGTTTCGCCTTGAACTGCTCCAACGACCTTGGACCATATTCGAGAATCATCCCCTGTGGAATCACCGACGCTGGAGTCACAAGCCTCAGCGAAGAAACCGGAATCACCGTCACTCCTACTGATGTTCTCAGCCGTGTCGAGCAAGAGCTCGATGCCCTGCTCAGCCCGATTGTGTCGATGACATCTACCATCCCCGAAGGAGTCCATTCATGAGTGCTGCCCCCGAAGGTCGCCGTTTGCTGCGTATCGAACAGCGAAATTCCACCACACCGGTCGAGCGCAAGCCGTCCTGGCTCAAGGCGAAGGTCGATATCGGCCCGGAGTATGTAAATCTCAAGAAGCTGGTCAAGTCCGAAGGCCTGAACACTGTCTGTGAGGAAGCAGGCTGCCCGAACATCTTCGAGTGCTGGGAGGACAAGGAAGCGACCTTCCTCATTGGCGGTTCGGAATGCACGCGCCGTTGCGACTTCTGCCAAATCGACACGGGCAAGCCGCAAGCCCTCGACCGCGCGGAGCCCTTCAAGGTCGCCATGAGCGTGAAGAAGATGGAACTGCGCTACGCAACCGTCACCGGTGTGGCCCGTGACGATCTCGAGGACGAGGGCACCTGGCTCTATGCAGAGACCGTGCGCCGCATCCACCAGTTGAACCCGGGCACCGGCGTCGAGTTGCTGATCCCGGACTTTTCCGGCAAATCGGAGTACCTTGACGAGATCTGCGCCTCGGCCCCGGAAGTCTATGCACACAATCTCGAAACCGTGCCCCGGCTCTTCAAGTCGATCCGCCCGGCATTTCGCTACGAGCGTTCCCTCGATGTCATTTCGCAGGGCCGCTCCAATGGCATGATCACCAAATCAAACCTGATCCTGGGCATGGGAGAAACCCGCGAGGAAATCACCGAGGCCATCAAGGACCTTGTTGAGGCCGGTTGCGACCTGTTGACCATGAACCAGTACCTGCGTCCGACCGAGCGCCACCTTCCGGTGGATCGTTGGGTCAAGCCGCAAGAATTCGTTGACCTGCAGCAGGAAGCCGAAGAGCTGGGAATCATCGGGGTCATGAGTGGTCCCTTGGTACGTTCTTCCTACCGTGCCGGACGCTTGTGGGCCGGCGCCATGCGCAAGAAGGGACTTCCGATTCCCGAAGCGCTTGCACACATTGCCAGCTCCGGCGATACGCGGCAGGAGGCTTCCTCGTTGGTGGGTGCCTAGACGGTGCCAAATCACGTAGAATTGAATCACTATGGCCAAAAACACCGATAATGCCTCGTCCGAGGCCGCAAGTTCTAAGCGCAGACTATTTTCGCGCAAGCCGAAGGCCGAAAAGGCCAACAAGGAACCGGGCCGGCTGAAACAGCTGGGCGAAGTTTTCCAGATGACTCGCAAGAACGACCCCATGGTCGTTTGGCTGATGCTTCTGGCTTTCCTTGGCATCCTTGTTGTGGGCCTCATCATTGGCCTGTTGATCAACAACTGGATCACTACGGTGCTGATCGCGATTCCTCTGGGATTGCTGGCGGCAACCCTGATCCTTTCCCGTCGTGCCGAGAAGGCTGCCTTCAAGCAGCTTGAAGGACGCCCCGGGGCCGCAGGCGCCGCCATGAGCGTGTTGCGCCGTGGCTGGATCCTGAAGGACGAACCGGTAGCGGTGAACCCACGCACCAAGGACCTTGTGTTCCTGGGCATCGGTCGCGCAGGCGTCGTTCTTGTGACTGAAGGCCCCAACAACCGTGTTCGCACGCTGGTTGATGCCGAGCGAAAACGAATGGGCAGGATTCTTCCCAACGTCCCGATCCACGTCATCAACGCAGGCAACGACGAGGGCCAGACACCGCTTGCCTCGGTCGGCAAGAAGATGAAGAGACTTCCGAAGTCGATCACCAAGTTGGAGATCAGTGTCGTGGACAAGCGCTTGAGCACCTTGGGCAGCGCACGGCTCCCGATTCCCAAGGGCATCGACCCAAACAAGGCGCGCCCGGATCGCAAGTCCATGCGCGGACGCTAAAGCCAGAGAAACCAGGCAAGAAGCAGGGTGGGTGTTGGAACCGTTTGGTTCCAACACCCACCCTGCTTTTTATCTTCGAAGTTTGACCAGGTTTCTGTCGTCGGTTGACCCAACCATCGAGTATCGTCTTTCTCCCTGGCCCGAAAGCCTAGACACGTACGAGGATCGTCTTGCCAAACCTGTCGTGGTATCCGCGTTGGTCCGAGTCGCTGAACAACACGGGAACAAGAAGGCACAACAGCACGGTGCGCATGATTCCGGTCAACGGTTTCACCGCGCTGCCGTCGAGACCCTGGACCTGCATGCCGAAAACTCGGTGGCCGATGGAGTGCCCTGTGATCCCCACGAACAGCATTTGCGTTGCGGCGAAGATCACGAGATTGGCCGTGGGCTCGGACTTGAAGAAGAAGAATGAGATCAGCATCGCGATTCCCCAGTCCAGCAACAGGGCCAAGACACGCCGGCCGATCCGGGCCACGGATCCGGGCCCATGTTCCGGGCGCCCCAAACGCTTGCCGGGCCACTCTTGGTTGCTTAGCTGCGGCGGGCCCTCGAGCCACGAGCCGAAATCTTCTCTATCCACCACTCCAGACTACCGGGGTTGGCAGGTGGTGAACCTGTCCTCGCACCCGTTCCATTCCCGGCGCAAGGTACTTCAGCCCATAAGGATGAAAATTGTGTGACTTATCTTACGCTGATTCGATGATATTCGCCGCCCGCGTAACGTAACTGAAACATTTGAGACACAGAAGAGTAATCGCTTGGGGCTAGGGTTGATGACACAGGAAAAAACGTTTGTAACCGTTTCCTTGCACGGCACCAAGGCCGGCATTGCAGAATCCCCACACAGGAGTCCCTGAGCATGTTCAAGAGTCCAGAAGAAGTCATCGCGTACATTGCTGAAGAAGAGGTCAAATTCGTTGACATCCGTTTCACCGACCTTCCCGGCATCCAACAGCACTTCAACGTCCCGGCGCGCACCGTAGACACGGATTTCTTCATCACCGGGCAGCTCTTCGACGCGTCCTCGATCCACGGCTTCTCCGGCATCGCGGATTCCGACATGCAGCTTATCCCCGATGTCACCTCCGGTTTCCTGGACCCGTTCCGTCTAGAAAAGACGTTGGCCTTCAACTTCTCCATCGTCAACGCACGTACCGGCGAGCCGTACCACCGCGACCCTCGCGGCGTGGCGGAGCGCGCGGAAGCATACTTGGGTTCCACGGGTATCGCAGACACCGCGTTCTTTGCCTCCGAGGCAGAGTTCTTCATCTTCGACAACGTGCAGTACGAATCCAAGCCCCAGGGCTCCTTCTACAAGGTCGATTCGATCGAAGCGCCCTGGAACACGGGCAAGAAGGAAGAGGGGGGCAACCAGGGATATAAGACCCCTTTCAAGGGCGGCTACTTCCCGGTCGCTCCAACCGACAAGCAAGCCGATTTGCGTGACGCCATCTGCCTCGAACTCGAAGCCGCGGGCCTCGAGGTCGAACGCAGCCACCACGAGGTTGGCGCGGCCGGCCAGGCCGAGATCAACTACAAGTTCAACACGCTGACCCATTCCGCCGATGATCTGCTGAAGTTCAAGTACATCGTGAAGAACGTCGCGGACGCCTGGGGCAAATCGGCAACCTTCATGCCCAAGCCGGTCTTCGGCGACAACGGTTCGGGCATGCACTGCCACCAGTCGTTGTGGGCAAACGGCACACCGTTGTTCTACGACGAGAAGGGCTATGCCGGCCTCTCAGACGTCGCCCGCTGGTACATCGGCGGCCTGCTCAAGCACGCATCCGCGGTTCTGGCCTTCACCAACCCGACGGTGAACTCATACCGCCGATTGGTCAAGGGCTACGAGGCCCCGATCAACATGGTCTATTCGCAGGGCAACCGTTCGGCTGCCATCCGCATCCCGGTCACCGGTTCGAACCCGAAGGCCAAGCGCCTCGAGTTCCGTGCCCCGGACGGCGCTTCCAACCCGTACTTGGCTTACGCCGCCCAGCTCATGGCAGGCCTCGACGGCATCAAGAACCGCATCGAACCAGCGGACCCGATCGACAAAGACCTCTACGAGCTCCCAGCCGAGGAGGCCAAGGATATTCAGAAGGCCCCGGCTTCACTTGACGAGGCATTGCTGGCCTTGGAGGCCGACTTCGATTTCCTGCTCGAGGGCGACGTGTTCACCGAGGACCTGATCCAGACCTGGATCCACTACAAGCGCGAGTACGAGATCAAGCCGCTGTCTCTGCGCCCGAACCCCTACGAGTTCGAGCTCTACTACGGCTGCTAGCAAACTCCAAGGGCGCGGACACCCGCCGCTCGCTGAAGGTCCGCACGTAGGCATCGTAACGTTGATCCCCGATGGTACGTGCGGACTTTCCTGTGTCCGCCCATAGGCGTTGAGCACTCACGGGGCAGCGATCACGGGCACGAATCTATGAACCCATCCCCACGACGTCCCGCGCAACGAACATACAAGCCTTGGTCCTCCATGCATGGCAGGATCCCGCACGCACCCCCTGCCGAAAGCACGATGCCCTGTCTCCGGATCCAGGACCCCACCGGCGTCCTTGCACCGAACCCGCATCCGCAACCTGCTGGACGAACACATCACAGGTGGACTTCTCCAGACGTTTTGGCGCTTCGGGTGGCGGTGCCAGGCAAGCAGGCAATGCAAGCGCTCCGCCATGACGGACATCGCCTTCTTCATCGTTCTTCTCGGCACCGTGTAGGGCCCGCACCCAATTGCGCGGGGCGCGGACAACGGATCTCTCTGCTTAATTGTTTTCGGGCGTCTCCCGGGGTCCCGCTCGAACGTCCGGCACGACGGATAGGATCGCGGGCCAATATCGAACCGATCATGGGCACGGTTCGCTTGTGGATGTGCTGAATCCGCCTATCCTGCCAGCGTGCTGAGCAGGAAAGCGCAGTCTTCGGTGGCCACCACGTTGTGCACGGCATCGGGAAGCACGAACAATCCGCCGTGCTCGATGGTCTTTGATTCGCCTTCCCAATTGACCACGATGGCCCCGCGCAGCACCTGGAGGGTGGCCGATGCGGGCTTGGAATGGTCGTTCATCTTGCAGCCCTTCAACAATGTGATCAAGGTATGGCGCAGGCGGCCGTCCTTGAGCACGGCAACGGCGCTACGGCCGTTCTCCGCAGCGGAGGCCTTCTGCCATTCCTTGGTGACCAATTCATCGAGTTCAGCGCTGGTGACGTGCATGGTGGTTCTCCTGCCCTTCAAAGACAACAACAAGGCCCTAGCTCGGGCCGGTTCCAACCAGCCTAGGCGTTTCAGTCCTCGAATCCGTAGAAGTAGCGCTCAAAGACCTGCCGGGCCCGCCGGGTGGCCTTGAGGTAGTCGTCCTCCATCACCGAGGCCTCCCCCGGCGCGTATCCGCACCAACGAGCCACGGCCTCCATGTCACGCCAGGATTTTGGCAGGACGTCACTGACCCGTCCGGTGCAAATTAGTCCACCACTCCTGATCTTGGTTGCCAGCGACCAAGCATCGTCGAGCAGCTTCACTTCCTCGGACGGAATGATTCCGGCCGCAGCGATGGCCGCCAACGCCGGACGGGTGGAGGTCGTGCGCAGGTCGGGGTGGTTCTTGGCATGCACCAGCTGCATCATCTGCACCAACCATTCGACATCGCTTAGCGAGCCACGGCCGAGCTTGAGGTGGCGTTCCGGCTCCGCCCCGCGGGGCAGCCGCTCCGCTTCCACACGCGCCTTGATCCGGCGGATCTCCAGGAGCTGATCCTCGCTCATCACCCTTTCGTAGCGTAATGGCCGCACCATCTCCATGAAGTCCTTGGCCAGTTCCGGTGCTCCTGCCATCGGGGCCGCGCGCAACAGCGCCTGGAACTCCCAGATCTGTGCCCAACGACTGTAGTACTCCTCAAAGGCAGCCAGCGAACGCACCAGGGACCCGCTTTTGCCTTCGGGGCGCAACGCCGTGTCAATTTCCAGCCGTGGTTCGGCCTGGATGGCAGGGACCATGGGTTTGCCAAGCAGCGAACCCAGCGCAGCGGCGATGCGCAGCGCCTGCTCCTGCACAGCTTGGGGATCCGCCCCCTCGAAGGCCCGCTGCACGAACATCACGTCGGCGTCGGAGCAGTAGCCGATTTCAGCCCCGCCCTGCCGGCCCATCGCCACGACCAGGAACTCACCCACCTGTGCCGTGGAGGCAAACTCGTTTCGCTGCGCCACTTCCAGGGCTCCGCGCACCGCAGCCCTGTCGTTGTCGCTCAGCGCCCGGCCCACCGCATCCTGGTCAATCACCCCAGCACCGTCGGCAAGGGCGGTACGCAAGATCTCACGGCGCCTGATCACCCTGATCAGCCGAATCGCCTGGTCCGGCCCCAGATTGCGTTGCAACTTCGAGGAAACCTCTCCCCACAGGGCCTCGTAGCCCGGAGGCTGGAGCAGCTTGTTGGATCCAAGCCACGCCGTGGACTCCGGGGAGACTTCCAGGAGGTCGGTGATGAAGCGGGAATTGGAGAGGATCTTGCACAGACGCTCGGCTGCCGCGTTGGAATCCCGCAGCATGCCCAGGTACCAGTGCGATTCTCCTAGGGATTCACTCAGCCGCCGGAAACCAAGCAACCCTGCATCCGGGTCCACGCCTTCGGCGATCCAACCCAGCAGCACCGGGAGCAGCTGACGTTGCAAGGCGGCGCGACGTCGCATGCCCCCGGTCAGCGCCTCGATGTGACGCATTGCGGCCTTCGGGTCCACGTAGCCTAAAGCGCGCAGCCGCGACTGGGCAGCTTCGGGCGAGAGCCTCACCTCGTCAGCCGACAGGTTGGCTGCGTTGGACAGCAGCGGACGGTAGAAGATTCGCTCGTGGAGCTGGCGCACCAGCTTCTTGGTTTCACCCCATCGCTGCATCAGTCCCGCAGCGGTGGTCAGCTTGACCCCCGAGGTGGAGCGCACCGATCGGGCCAACACCCGCTGGTCGGCTTCCTTGTGGGGCATCTGGTGTGTGCGACGCAGGTTCACCAGTTGGATTCGGTGCTCGAGCACGCGAAGGAACCGGTAGGAACGGTCAAACTTCTCAGCGTCATCGCGCCCGATGTATCCGGCCATGCTCAGCGCCACGATGGCGCCCGTGGTGGAACGAACACGCAAGGTCTCGTCTATGCGGCCATGGACCAGCTGGAGCAATTGCACGGTGAATTCAACATCCCGCAAGCCGCCGGGCCCCAGCTTGAGCTGGTGCGACAATTCGGCGGGCTTGATGTTTTCGGTGACCCTTCGGCGCATGCGCTGGACCGAATCAACGAATCCCTCTCGTTCGGAGGAGAACCAGACCAAGGGGGCAACCATGGCTTCGTAGGCAGCACCCAGCTCGGCATCCCCTGCGATGGCCCGAGCCTTGAGCAAAGCCTGGAACTCCCAGGATGCGGCCCAACGATCGTAGTAGGCCGCGTGGGATTCCAAGGTCCGGCTCAGTGCGCCGTCCTTGCCCTCAGGTCGCAGGTTGGCATCGACCTCCCACAGCCCAGGCTCGGTTCCCATGGTGTCAATGGCCCGGGAAATACCCGAAGCCAGCTCCCGGGCCAGGGCATGGGCCAGGTCCGTGTCGAGCCGTTCACTGGAGTGCACGTAAATGACATCGACGTCCGAGACGTAGTTCAGTTCATGTGCGCCGCACTTGCCCATGCCGATCACCGCCAAGCGGAGGTCGGCGATGTCGTCGGCTTCGAAACGCTGGGCTGCCTCGGCCCGGCTGATGGCCAGAGCGCCTTCAATGGCGGCTGCTGCGAGGTCCGCCAGTTCCCTGCCGACAGCAGGCATGGCCTCCAGTGCATCGGTGGCACCAAGGTCCCTGTGCACCAGCGAAAGAGTCGCCTTGCGATAGGCGACTCGCAAGGCGCGGTAGCCGTCCTCCCCGCTCACCTTGGCCACCGGGGGGATCCCGGAAGCGGGATCGGCACCCACCGCACGCAACAATTCAGCGCGCAGCTCCTGTCCGTCGCGTCCCTGCATGCTTTCGGGCGCCGGGTTCCGGAAGACCTCCAGGGATTCGGGCACGCGGATCAGGAAGTTCGTCATGGCGTCGGAGGCGCCCAACACCCGCAGGAGCCCCGGGGCGGTGCGCGAACTGGCCACTAGTTCCAGAACCGCCGGGGCATGCGGGATCAGCCGCAGAAGCGACAGCAGCGCCATGTCCGGATCCGCCGCATGGGCCAAGTGCCCCACGAGAGCGGTCGTGTCGACACCCACAAGATCCTTGTCGGCAAGGAACCGCTTGGCCCGCTCCAGGTCATCGAAACCAGCAAAGATCAACTGCCGTGTGGAAATCTGCAACGGATTTGCCTCCTCTCTGCCTAGAGGATCCCCAGGTAGCGACGCAGCTCGAACGGGCTCACGTTCTGCCGGTAGGCTTCCCACTCGTCGCGCTTGTTGCGCAGGAAGGAGTTGTAGACCTGTTCGCCGAGGATCTCGGCCACCAGTTCTGATTCCTCCATGGCCCGGATGGCATCATGCAGCGAGCCCGGCAGCGGGTCGTGTCCGCTGGCGCGCCGCTCGGCGGTGCTCAATCCCCAGACGTCCTCTTCGGCTTGTGGCTCGAGCTCGTATCCTTCCTGGATGCCCTTCAGCCCGGCTCCCAACAGGCAGGCATATGCAAGGTAGGGGTTCGTGGCCGAGTCGATCCCGCGGTATTCGACGCGCGCGCTTTGTCCCTTGCCCGGCTTGTACAAGGGAACGCGGACCAGCGCCGAACGGTTGTTGTGGCCCCAGGACCGGTGACTCGGTGCTTCTCCCCCGCCCCACAAGCGCTTGTAGGAGTTCACGAACTGGTTGGTCACCGCGGTGAATTCCGATGCGTGGTGCAGTATCCCGGCAATGAACTGCCGGGCCGTGTCCGAAAGCTGGAATTCGCGTCCGGCCTCGAAGAAGGCGTTGGTGTCCCCCTCGAAAAGCGAGAAATGGGTATGCATGCCGCTGCCGGGTTCATCGGAGAATGGCTTGGGCATGAACGTGGCGTAGAGCCCCAGCTGGATCGCCACTTCCTTGATGACCGTGCGGAACGTCATGACGTTGTCGGCCGTTTGCAGCGCATCGGCGTAGCGCAGGTCGATCTCGTTTTGTCCCGGACCGCTCTCATGGTGGCTGAATTCCACGGAGATGCCCACCGCCTCGAGCATCGTCACCGCCTTGCGCCTGAAATCCTGGGCAACACCGCCGGTGACATGGTCGAAGTACCCACCTCTGTCAGCCGGGACCGGGTAACCGTCGGCACCGAGTTCGGAGGAGCGCAACAAATAGAATTCGATTTCCGGGTGGGTGTAGCAGGTGAAGCCCATCTCGGAGGCCACAGCCAGCTGGCGCTTGAGCACGTGGCGCGGATCCGCTGCGGAAGGAAGCCCGTCGGGAGTCTGGATATCGCAGAACATCCGCGAGGTCGGCTCGACTTCCCCGCGCCACGGCAGGATCTGGAACGTCGAGGGATCGGGCTGCAGCAGCATGTCCGATTCATAGATGCGCGACAGGCCCTCGATGGAGGAACCGTCAAACCCCAAGCCTTCATCGAAGGCGCCCTCGACCTCGGCCGGGGCCAACGCAACGGATTTCATGGAACCCACCACGTCGGTAAACCACAGGCGCACGAATCGCACGTCCCGTTCTTCGATGGTTCTCAGGACGAATTCCTGCTGGCGATCCACGGCGGGTTCCTTCCACAAGCTTTCCTTGGCGGCGAATCCCGCCCCCACTGACTCACTTTATACGTTATCGCGCCAATGACACGGAACGGCGACTTCGCCATTTGTGCACTAGTCTCGTGCCCATGAGTGCTCATCCTTCCACACCAGCAAATCCTCCCGCCCAAGGCGTCTCACCGGTGGCCCGCGTTCGGCTCCACCACCTGCAGGCGGCCAAGAACGAGGGCAGAAAATTTGCCATGCTCACCGCCTACGACACCATGATGGCGGGGATCTTCGATTCCTGCGGCATCGAGGTGCTTCTGGTGGGCGATTCAGCGGCGAACACCGTTATGGGTTATTCCTCCACGTTGCCGATCACCATGGAGGAAATGGTGGTCTTCGCCAAGTCCGTGACCTCCGGGGCCAGGCGGGCCCTGGTGGTCTGCGACCTTCCCTTTGGCTCCTATGAGGTGTCCCCCGAGCAAGCCGTGGCCTCGGCGGTAAAGCTCATGAAGGAAGGCGGGGTGCATGCAGTGAAGTTGGAGGGCGGGCAATACTTCGTGCCACATGTACGCGCCTTGGTCGCAGCCGGGGTCCCGGTCATGGCCCACATCGGTTTCACCCCGCAATCCGAACACGCACTGGGCGGGTACCGGGTCCAGGGCCGCGGGGAAGCCGGACAAGGGCTCGTCGCCGATGCGCGGGCGCTGGAAGCCGCAGGAGCGTTTGCCGTGCTGATGGAAATGGTTCCTACGGAAGCCGCGCTCCTCGTCGATGAGTCACTGAGCGTTCCCACCGTGGGAATCGGGGCCGGTGGCGCCACCACCGGACAGGTTTTGGTGTGGCAGGACATGCTTGGGTTGGGCAGCGGAAAAAGCGCCCGCTTCGTGAAGAAGTATGCCGACCTGCGCACGGTGGTGGCCGGCGCCGTTTCCGCGTACCACTCAGAGGTCCTGGATGGATCCTTCCCGGCCACCGAACACGGATTCGGGCAATAGCAGCAGGCCTACGCCCACGAACCGCCCTGGTCCGCCTCTTCCTCGTCTTCTTTGTCCCACTGCTCGTTGCGTTCACGTACCTTGGTCATGGCAAGTTCCGCCTCGGCCCGCGACCCGTATGGGCCCAACAGCTTCGACCAGTCGGCTTGCGGTCCTGACTCAACTTGACCTGTAGCGGTGTTGAACCAGTATTCGCCCTCGCCGGGCAATGCTCCACTCATCGGGACCAACCCACCTTTCGTTTATGCACGTTGACTCGTTGTGCACCCCACCCTACAACCCAACGTGAGTGCTAAGACCCCAAGCGGTGCCTGACCTCGTGGCCTACGCACCCCCGGACACCGCTAGAATGGACATCATGCCTTTAGCTTCAACTGCACCCATTGGTTCCCTGGCCCCGGGGACCCCCACGCCGCACCGAACTGTTCCCGCATCGATTCCCCGCCCCGAATACGTCGGACGCCCCGGACCACGCAAGTCAGATGCCCCGGAGGTCCGCTCCCCCGAGATCATCGAGAAAATGCGCGTTGCCTCCAAGATCGCGGCGCAGGCACTTTCCGAGGTGGGCAAGGCCGTCGTGCCGGGGGTGAGGACCGATGAACTGGACCGGGTCGGCCACGAGTTCCTGCTGGATAACAAGGCCTACCCTTCAACCCTTGGATACCGCGGCTTCACCAAATCCCTGTGCGCCTCGATCAACGAAGTCATCTGCCACGGCATCCCGGACACCACGGTGGTGCATGACGGGGACATCGTGAACATCGACATCACCGCGTTCATCGGCGGTGTCCACGGCGACACCAATGCCACGTTCCTGGCAGGCGACGTGGACCAGGAGTCCCGCCTGCTTGTTGAACGCACGGAGGAATCGCTGCGCCGGGCCATCCGCTCGGTCATGCCCGGCCGCCAGATCAACGTCATCGGCCGCACCATCTCCTCCTACGCAAAACGATTCGGATATGGCGTGGTGCGGGACTTCACCGGCCACGGCGTGGCAGAATCCTTCCATACGGGACTGATCATCCCGCACTACGATGCAGCACCGGCCTACAGCCAGCTCATCGAGGAAGGCATGACCTTCACCATCGAACCGATGCTCACACTGGGCACCATCGAGTGGGACATGTGGGAGGACGGCTGGACCGCCACCACCAAGGACCGCAAGAGGACCGCACAGTTTGAACACACCTTGCTCGTCAACGAGGACGGCGCAGAAATCCTCACCCTGCCCTAGCGAAAATCGCCCCGTGGCCTAGCCGCCGTTCGAGAAGGAAACCCAACCGCATGTCATCCAGCCCAAACATCCCAGCCCGCAGCGCCATTGGCGTTGACATCGGAGGTACCGGCATCAAGGGCGGCATCGTCGACCTGACGACCGGAAAGCTGATAGGCGATCGCTTCCGCATCGACACCCCCAAACCGGCCACTCCCGAAGCGGTGGCCGAGGTCGTCGCCAAGATCGTCGCCGAGCTCAACAAGCGCGAGGATGCCCCCGAGTCCGACACCCCGGTGGGCGTCACCTTCCCGGCGATCATCCACCGCGGAGTTGCCCGCTCGGCATCGAACGTGGACAAGACCTGGATCGGCACGGACGTCGATGCCTTGTTCACCAAGCAGCTGGGACGCCCCGTGCTGGTGATGAACGATGCCGACGCCGCAGGCCTCGCCGAGGTGCACTTCGGCGCGGGAAAGGATGTCGACGGAACGGTACTGGTCATCACGTTGGGCACCGGCATCGGTTCGGCATTGATCCATGACGGTGTATTGGTCCCGAACCTTGAACTTGGCCATCTGGAGATCGACTCGGCCGTCGCCGAGTCCCGCGCTTCCGCCTCTGCCCGCCAGCGCGAAGAGCTCTCCTGGGATGAGTACGCAGTGCGCTTGCAGCGGTTCTTCTCCCATGTGGAGTTCCTCTTCTCCCCCACACTGTTCATCATCGGCGGCGGCATTTCCAAGCGCGCCGACGACTACCTGCCCAAGCTTTCGATCGAGACCCCGATCACCGTGGCGAAGTCCAAGAACAATGCGGGAATCGTCGGGGCAGCCCTGCAATCGGCAGTGTCCTGACCACAGGCAAAAACCGATGGCGGGCCTCCCTGCTTGCTGCTTCATGTTGGATGAAGCCTGCAGCGGGATGCCCGCCATTTGCGGTTGTTGGCAAAGCGTTTGCGGGTTCCGTTATTAGCGTGCGCCCAACGGCCGTTGGTTGCCCACCGGCCTGGTTTCGCGTTCGGCCCGCAGCTTCGCGATGGCCAGTTCGAAGTCCTCGAGAGACGTGAAGTCCTGGTAGACGCTGGCAAAACGCAGGTAGGCGACCTCGTCCAATCGCTGGAGCGGGGCAAGGATCGAGAGGCCGACTTCGCGGGCGTTGATCTCCGCGGCACCGGTTGAACGAACGGCTTCCTCTACTTCCTGGGCCAACAGTGCCAAGTCATCGTCGGTGACCGGCCTGCCCTGGCAGGCCTTGCGCACACCGTTGATGACCTTGGCGCGGCTGAACGGTTCGGCAACGCCCGAGCGCTTGAGCACGTTCAGGCTGGTGGTCTCCGCAGTGCTGAAGCGGCGTCCGCATTCGGCACATTGGCGACGGCGGCGAATCGTGGTGCCGTCATCGGTGAGTCTGCTGTCCACGACACGCGAATCGTTGTGCCGGCAGTAGGGACAGTGCATGGCACCCCTTCCTCGGGTCGGTTCTCAAAGCACGTCCGTGCCAGGGATCAGTTTATGGCCATGGAGGACCTAATCACAACATTGCAACCACCACATGTAGTGGTCAGCGCCGCAATTTGGTACTAGGCAAACGGTGGCCTCCACCCGCTAAGGGAAACGGACGGCCACTGCGTCACCGTGCGCCGGCAGGTCCTCGGCGTTGGCCAGCGCAATCACGTGCGGTGCCACGGCGCAGAGTGCTGCGCGGTCGTAGTCGATGACCTGTATGGCCTTGAGAAAGGTATTGACGTTCAGGCCGGAAGCGAAGGCCGCGGTGCCGCTGGTCGGCAGGACGTGGTTGGAACCTGCGCAGTAGTCTCCGAGGCTCACCGGGGAGTTCGGGCCCACGAACACGGCGCCTGCAGCAGTGATCGCCGAAGCGTCGGCACCTGCGTTGGCCGTGTGGATTTCCAGGTGCTCTGCGGCATACACATTGCACACGGCGATTCCCGCCGCAGTGTCCTGCACCAGGATGATGGCCGATTGGTTGCCGCCCAAGGCGGTACGAACCCGCTCCGAGTGCTTAGTTCTGGCGCATTGCTCTTCGAGCGCCGCGCGCACTGCGTCCGCGAGCTCGGGGGAATCGGTGACCAGTACCGCGGCCGCGTTAGGGTCGTGTTCCGCCTGGGAAATCATGTCCGCTGCAACGAAGTCAGGGTTTGCGGTGGAGTCCGCGAGGATCGCGATCTCCGTCGGTCCCGCTTCAGCGTCGATTCCGACCACGCCCTTGACCAGGCGTTTGGCAGTAGCCACGAAGAGGTTTCCGGGACCGGTGACCACGTCAACCGGCTCGATGGCCAGTGCCGGGTCCATGGTCCCTGTTGCGGGAACCCCGTAGGCGAAGGCGGCGATGGCCTGGGCCCCGCCGATTGCGTGGACTTCCTCGACGCCCAACAGGCGGGCCGCGGCAAGGATCGTGGGGTGCGGCAGTCCACCGAATTCCTTTTGCGGTGGCGAGGCAATCGCTAGCGAAACGACTCCGGCAGCCAGCGCGGGGACCGCATTCATGATTACGGAGCTGGGGTACACGGCCAATCCGCCGGGCACGTAGAGCCCCACCCTGCGCACCGGAACCCAGCGCTGGGTCACCGTGGCACCGGTTCCATACCGAACCCGCGTTTCACCCGGTACCTGGGCCGCGGCAAAGGCTTGTGCGCGGGTGATGGACTCCTCCAGGCCTGCCCGGACCCTTGGGTCCAGTTCCTCCAGCGCGCGCTCCATCTCATGTACCGGAACCCGGGTGTGGGATTGCTGCACGCCGTCGAATTTTTCGGCCAGCTCCGACAGTGCGGCGAACCCTTCGGTGCGTACGCGATGGATGATTGATTCGACGACTTCCGCGGCAGTGGCAAAGTTCAGTTCGGGACGCGGGAGCACTGCCTTGAGACTCGCGTGGTCGAGTGCTGCACCTCGCAGGTCGAGGTCCTGGAGTGCGGAAAAGGTCTGGGGGCGTACGTTGCTGGTCACCGCCCCAGTTTATCGCGGGCACGCAAACCATCCGGACGCTTCTGCCACATACGCGGTGTGCGACGTAATGCACCAGTCCAGTTGCACCATTCCACATGGCAAAAACGATCACCGGTGGGCGGCACGGGATGCGGGAGGAAATCGAAAGAGTCGTGCTGAAACCGTCTGGCCAGCCAATAAGCCGGGTCCAATACTTCTGGATAAAAGCCGGGCCGTGGAACCCCGGAATCCGGGTTTGCCCTCAATGGGCACTGGCTCCCATTGGCGCAATCACATGGCCATTGCCTGTCTGAGGGTTGCCTCCATCAATTCGTCGGTACGGCCTTGGGCATCTGAGTCCCGGATTCCCAACGTTGAGACCAACACCGCCAGCTTCTCGATCTCCGACACGTAATTGGCAACGAGGCGCTGTGATAGCGGGCGGGCTGCCAGGTCGTCGGCCATCCTCCACGCCACTGCCAGGGCACGTTCAAAGATTCGCTGATCCGCTTCTGCATTGGTCGACGCCAAGCCTGGCCCTAGAACGGCAACGGTGTTGAGCCGGGACTCGTCCAAGCCCAAGGTCAAGGCATCCAGGTCCTTGCGCACCCTGCGCAAGGCGGAGGAGTTGCGCCCGAATCGGCCAAGTTTCATCGATACCGCCCCGCCATAGATGAAGATCTGGACCAGGACGACCAGGGCCAACGCGATGGATGAGGCAAGGAGCCAGAACAGCAGTCTCCCATTGATATCCGGTGCAATGAATCCGTTGCCTTGCAACCCCCGGGACAGGTCGTCAATGGCGTCGGTGATCGCGTATTCGCCGTACTTCGCTACTTGGTAGCTTCCGTAGGTCCATGTGGTGCTGACCAATCTCAGGTTTTCCCCCAGGGATACTTCGCCGGTGATAAGGCTCGGGATCGTCACCACACCGCTGTCGAACTGCCAGACCGGAATGATGGCATGCCCAGCCAGCAGCTCTCCGGTGGACTGGTCGACGAGGTGGGGAAACTCGCCCTTGAGCCTCCATAGGGCGCTGGGCAAGGCAGTGGGGTCCTGCTCCTGGAGGACTTCTTGCGAGAAGCTGTCCCTTTCCCTCGGCAATCCAAGGTATTCCTCAGCGCTGCGCACGGCTACCGTGACATCCACGTCCTGGCTGAACCGATCTTTCACCTGGGTGCGGATCGCGGATTCATCGAGGGCTTGGGTGTCTCCGTCAAAGCTCAACGAGTGCAGGGGCTGATCTCCATGAAGACTCCATGCCGGTCGCGCAGTGAGCTGTTCGCTGACTGCACCACTGACCATTAAGGAGGAGACTGCGATCATGACACCGATGAAGACCCACCCGCCGCGGCGGATGCGAAGAGGTGCCCACCCTTTCCAACGATGCTGGGCTGCCGGAGTTTGCCCGGATTCCTTGGAACCTGGCACCGGGCCAAATAGCGCCCTGGCCGATGCGTTGGCGTCGTCCAGGATCTGGAGGACCTGCTTCGAACCGGAGGAGGGCAAACCCAGCCCCGCGCGGAGCGATGCCAAGTCCTCGCGTCCCCGCGATGTTCCCCGGACCCGTCCCTTTCGGCTTCGGCGCAGGGCGTTGCAGATCTCGGTGGCGCTGCGCCGCAACTCGCGTTCGGATTGTTCCCATTCGGCCACGACGGCTGCCGTGTCCTGTTTCTTGGCCACCGTGCCAAGCAAGGCACCCAAGGCATTCTCCAGTCTGTGGATGCTTCCCTCCGGCACCGCATCCAGCGGGGCTGCATGCAACCTGGCGAGCAGTTCCCGTGTGGCGAAGGTGACCGGGCCGGCCAACCTGTCCAGTACCCGTTGGCTTCCGGCAAGCCGTCCGAGCACCGAACCGGCCCCGAGAAGGGCCTCGGCCTTTGCCACCAGCCGTTTCGCCTGGAGTTCGAAGCGCGAAACGAGCGCGGCGGTTTCCTTCCTCAGGGAGGTCTTGGGATTGTAGACGGCATTGATCACCGCATCCTCGGTGCGTGCCAAATCCAACGAAGCACTGTTGATCAAGTTCCAGGTGGCAGTGAAGCCAATCGTTCTTTTTGACTCCGCGGTGGCACGGTAGGTCACCTCAAGCGCCTCGAGTTCCAACACCACACCCGCCAGTTGGCGTTGCGCACCGGTCAGGCGACGATAGAGCGATTCGCGGCGGTTGCGCCTGGAGAGCGAGAAAGCGAAGGAGAGAATGGTCAGCAGCAAACCAAGCGTGGTACCGGCCAACCAAAACAGTTGTGCCCGGACCGGTCCGTTGTCCAGTACCTGTGCCGCCCGTGTGGCGGCTGCAGCGACCGCCTTCGGACCGTGTCCCAGGCCCAGATTGTCGGTGTAGGCCCGGTGGACGGCAAAGCTGTTCTTGCGGTTCTTCTCGCTGCTGGGGTGGGCAGGGTAGATTCCGGCCCCGTCGAACCGCTCTTCACGCTCGATGTTTTGGGTGTCCTGGACAATGTCAGTGCTCAAGATGACGTCGGCCCCAGGGTCGACTTGGCCGTAGAGCTCGTCATAGCTCAGCAGTCGGTCGGTCACCAGGATCCGCAGTGGTTTCCATGCTTTGATGGGTTCGGTGATGACCGCGTCAACCGTTGCCTGTGAAATATTCCAGGGGTTCTGGCCCTCCACGACGACCTCGACAGCTGACGTCGGTGCCGCGGTGACCGCCTTGTAACCCAGGCCGGCAAAGACGATGGTGACCAGCCCCAGGATGATCGCCAGCCAGGGCAGGCCGAAACGGGGTTTTTTGCGGGCAAGGATCATCTGGGGAGTCATGGGCTCGTTAATTCGGGAGTGGGAAGCAACCCCATGATTCTAACGCTTTTTGACTAACTTCGGTCGTGGGATTGGGGGCTGCTCACCCGTTGGTGTGGCCCCGGCCCAAGGCCCTCGGATCGGTTTCAAGCCGATCCGAACCATAGCTTCAATCACCGGCTCCTGCCTCCGGACCGATCCCTTGGGCATCACCTCTACTGCCGGCAAGTGCGGGGTCGGACATCTGTCCCACGGATGCCCGATCCAGCCAACAGGCATTCCCACCAACCGAATACACTTTGGGCTTGGGGGCTTAGCCGTCGAGGCAGGTGGATCCCAAAAGCACTTTCAAGTCACCGAAGAGCGCCGAATTCGGGTTGACCCGGTATTCCATGCCGAGGCGCATCAGCGAGACACCGCGGGTGCTGTTGAGTTTCACCCGGACCTCCGTGGTTCCCTGGTGTACACGCAAGACATCACCCAGTGCGGAGATCACTTCCTCCGTGGCCTTGTGGTTAGCCATGGAAATGACCACCGGACCGCCTTCACCGTCCTCGCTGATTTCCGGAACGGTGAGTTCCTGGGCGTTGAGGGTGATCGAGCCGTCGTCGCGACGCTGGACCCTGCCCTTAACCACGACGATGAGGTCCTCGGCTAGCACATTGGCGATCGGGGCGTAGGCGTTGCCGAAAAACATGGTTTCCATGGATCCGGAAAGGTCTTCGATCTCGCATCTGGCGTACGGGTTGCCGCTCTTCTTCGCGATCCTGCGTTGCAAGGAGGTGATCATCCCGCAGATGGTCACGGTGTGTCCATCCTGCGGACCGTCCTCGGAAAGCACCTGGGTGACGGTGAGGTCCGCGTTCTGCTCGAGCAACCCGCCCAGGCCCTTGAGCGGGTGATCCGAGACGTAAAGCCCCAGCATGTCGCGTTCGAAGGCGAGCTTGTCCTTCTTCTCCCAATCCGGCATGTCAGGCACCGCGACGGTCATGCCCGCGGCCGCCGTGGGGTCGTCGAACGCGCTGAAGAGGTCGAACTGGTTCGCCGCCTCGTTGCGCTTGACGGCGATGACCGAGTCGACGGCTTCTTCGTGGACCGCCACCAGTGCCCTGCGGGCATGGCCCATGGTATCGAAGGCGCCGGCCTTGATTAGGGATTCGATGGTGCGCTTGTTGCAGACAACCGCCGGCACCTTTTGCAGGAAGTCGGCGAAGTTTTCGAAGTTGCCCTTTTCCTTGCGGGATTCCACCATGGCGTTGACCACGTTGGTTCCCACGTTACGGATGGCTCCCATGCCGAAGCGGATGTCGGTTCCCACCGGGGTGAAGTTCAGTGCCGATTCGTTCACATCCGGTGGCAGCACTGTGATGCCCATGTGGCGGCATTCATTGAGATACATGGCGAGCTTGTCCTTGTCATCCGCCACGGAGGTGAGCAGCGCTGCCATGTATTCGGCCGGATAGTGCGCCTTGAGGTACGCGGTCCAAAAGGAGATGACCCCGTAGGCGGCAGAGTGCGCCTTGTTGAAGGCGTAGTCGGAGAACGGCAGCAGGATGTCCCATAGGGTCTGCACCGCTTCCATGGTGTAGCCGTTGTCGATCATGCCCTGGGAGAAGCCAGCGAACTGCTTGTCCAGCTCGGATTTCTTCTTCTTGCCCATCGCACGGCGCAGGATATCAGCCTGGCCCAGCGAGTAGCCGGCCAGTTTTTGCGCGATCGCCATGACCTGCTCCTG
This sequence comes from Paeniglutamicibacter antarcticus, assembly GCF_039544305.1. Lineage (NCBI taxonomy): Bacteria > Bacillati > Actinomycetota > Actinomycetes > Micrococcales > Micrococcaceae > Paeniglutamicibacter > Paeniglutamicibacter antarcticus. The sequence goes on along the minus strand of NZ_BAABLK010000028.1, from coordinate 148,370 downwards.
GTACACGATCAGCCCGTAGGTCCCACCAAGGATCTGCTCGAGCGGTTCCTCAAGTGAAGGGTGGATAGGGGTGACGTCCTGGAGCTTGTTCTTGCGCAGCGCATAGTTGTTGTGTGCGTTGGCGCCCATGGGGCCCGGGCGATAGAGCGCCAGCACGGCGGAGATGTCTTCAAAGTTATCCGGGCGCATGAGCTTGAGCAGCGAGCGCATGGGCCCGCCATCAAGTTGGAACACGCCCAGGGTGTCGCCGCGGGCCATCAACTCGTAGGCCGCTTGGTCTTCAAGCGGCAGCGTTTCCAGGTTCAGGTCGACGTCCTGGTTGTACTTCATGTTTTCCAGCGCGTCAGAGATGATGGTGAGGTTGCGCAACCCCAGGAAGTCCATCTTGATCAACCCGAGCCCCTCACAGGTCGGGTAGTCGAATTGGGTGATGACCTGCCCGTCCTGGAAACGCCGCATGATCGGGATGACATCGATGATCGGGTCCGAGCTCATGATCACCCCGGCCGCGTGCACGCCCCATTGGCGTTTGAGCCCCTCGATCCCCTTGGCGGTCTCGAAGACACGTGCCGCCTCGGGGTCGGTGGCCACCAGCTGGCGGAAGTCCCCTGCTTCGGAGTACCTCTTGGACTTGGGGTCCTCGATGTCGTTGAGCGGGATGTCCTTGGCCATCACGGCCGGCGGAAGCGCCTTGGTCAGCTGCTCGCCCATGGAGAACGGGTAGCCCAGCACGCGCGAAGAGTCCTTCAGCGCCTGCTTGGTCTTGATCGATCCGTAGGTCACGATCATCGACACGCGCTCGTCACCATATTTGTCAGTGACGTACCTGATCACTTCCGAGCGGCGACGATCATCGAAGTCGACGTCGAAGTCGGGCATGGAGACACGTTCGGGGTTCAGGAAACGCTCGAAGATCAGCCCATGCAGCAGCGGGTCCAGGTCGGTGATTCGCATGGCGTAGGCCACCATGGATCCTGCACCTGAACCACGGCCCGGTCCCACCCGGATGCCGTTGTCCTTGGACCAGTTGATGAAGTCGGCAACGACCAGGAAGTATCCCGGGAAGCCCATCTTGATGATGACGTCGAGTTCATAGTCGGCCTGGCGCCGGACGTCGTCCGGGATCCCGTTGGGGTAGCGGTAGTGCAGCCCGGTGTCGACTTCCTTGATCATCCAGCTGGTCTCGTCCTCCCCCGGAGGGCAGGGGAAGCGTGGCATGTAGTTGGCGCTGGTGTCGAAGGAGACCTCGGCACGTTCGGCGATCAGCAAGGTGTTGTCACAGGCCTCGGGCATTTCCCGGAAGAGATGGCGCATTTCGGCGGGGCTCTTGAGGTAGTAGCCGGAGCCCGAGAACGCGAAGCGCGAGCCTCCTTGGTCATAGGTCGGCTCATCCAACGTGGAACCGGAGTTGATGGCCAGAAGTGCCTCGTGGGCCTTGGCATCGTGTTCGTGGGTGTAGTGCAGGTCGTTGGTGGCCAGCAGCGGGATATCAAGTTCCTTGGCAAGCCGCCTGAGGTCCTGGATCACGCGGCGTTCGATGTCCAGGCCGTGGTCCATGATTTCACAGAAGTAGTTTTCCTTCCCAAAGAGATCCTGGAACTCAGCGGCCGCGGCCTTGGCCTCGTTGTACTGGCCCAAGCGCAGCTTGGTCTGGATCTCACCGGAGGGGCAGCCAGTGGTGGCGATGATCCCCTCGTGGTAAGTATTGAGCAAGTCGCGGTCCAGGCGCGGGTATTTGCCGAAAACGGAGTCCAGGGAGGCGATGGAGGAGGCCTTGAAAAGGTTCTTCATGCCGGTGTTGTTGTAGCTGAGCAACGTCATGTGCGTGTAGAGACCACCGCCGGAGACGTCGTCGCGCTTCTGGCTTTCCTCGGTCCGCCATTTCACACGCGTCTTGTCGTTGCGGGCGGTGCCCGGAGTCACGTAGGCCTCGATGCCGATGATCGGCTTGACCCCGGCCTGGGTCGCCTTGTTCCAGAAGTCGAAGGCCCCGAAGAGATACCCGTGGTCGGTGGTGGCCAGGGCGGTCATGCCCAGCCGGTTGGTCTCTTCAAAGAGTTCTGTCAGTCGAGCAGCACCGTCGAGCATAGAGTATTCGGTGTGCGTGTGAAGGTGTACGAATCCATCGCGATTAGAGCTAGCCACCGATCCAGTCTAGGCCTTCGGGTCAAGCGGTGCCCACCACCTCGGAGCGATGTGAACATCGGTACCCGGCGGCGCTGCGCAGGCTTGGCAAAAGGTACTAGAAGTCGCCCTCGCGCAGCATTTCCAGCGCGCTGCTCAGGTCCAACGGGTATTCACTGGTGTACTCGACCCATTCCCCGGTCACCGGGTGGAAGAAGCCCAGCCGTTGGGCGTGAAGCCATTGCCTGGTCAGCCCCAGTGCGGAAGCAAGTTTCGGGTCCGCCCCATAGGTCTGGTCCCCTGCGCAGGGGTGGCGAAGTGCGGAGAAGTGCACACGGATCTGGTGGGTGCGTCCCGTCTCCAGTGTGACTTCCACCAGCGAGGCCCGGCCAAAGGCCTCCAGCACCTTGTAGTGGGTCACCGATGGGCGGCCGTCCTCGATGACGGCGAATTTCCAGTCATGGCCCGGGTGCCGGCCCAACGGTGCATCGATGGTGCCCTCGAGCGGGTCCGGCAGGCCCTGGACCACCGCGTGGTAGATCTTCTTCGGGGTACGTTCCTTGAAGGCCCGCTTCAGCGCCGTGTAGGCGCGTTCGGACTTCGCCACGACCATCAGGCCGCTGGTACCCACGTCCAGGCGGTGGACGATGCCTTGGCGCTCTGCGGAGCCCGAGGTTGAAATCCGGAACCCTTCGGCGGCAAGTGCCCCAACCACCGTGGGACCGACCCACCCCGGCGAGGGGTGTGCTGCGACGCCTACGGGCTTGTCAATGACGACGTAGTCATCTTCGTCAGCAATGATCTTGAGGTCTTCCACGAGTTCTACCCTGATTTCTAGTGGGTCCGGACGAACCGGCATAAAGGCTTCGATGATTTCTCCGGAAGAAACCTTGCGTGACTTTCCCAACGCCTTGCCGGCGGTCGTCACGTTGCCTTCGGTGCAAAGCGTTGCGGCCAGTGCCCGGGAAATGCCCAGCCGCTGGGCCAGAAATACATCAACACGCGTTCCGGATTCGTCCTGGGTGACAGGCAGGGATTCAGTGCGTTCGCTGTTCACTGCTCGCCCTGTGGTTCGCTCGGGTCCTGGCGTCCGGATTTCTTCTTGGCCGGGGACTTGCTGCCGTCCAGTTCGCGACCCGTGAATAGCAGCAGGCAAATCCCGATCATCGCGCAGACGATGAACATGTCCGCGACGTTGAAGATCGCGAAGTTCGGCAGGGCGATGAAGTCAACCACGTGGCCGTGGCCGAAGGACGGCGGGCGGAAAAGCCTGTCGGTGAGGTTGCCGGCAACCCCGCCCATCAGTGCGCCCAATGCCAGCGCCCAGGGCCAGACCCTGACCTTGTGTACCAAGAAGACCGCGACGTAGATAAGCACTGCTGCTTGGATGATGGTGAATATCCAGGTGACGCTTTCCCCCATGGAGAATGCGGCACCGGAGTTCTTGATGAAGTACCAGCGCAGCAACGGCGCGAAGACATCTATGACTTGGCCTTCGTGCATGGTGGATTCGACAATGCGCTTGGTGAATTGGTCAAGGATCAGCGCCACCACCGCCAGGGTGCTGGTGGCCAGCACCAGGTGCCTACGGGTTGCGCGTGCTGCCGGGGTCTTCCCGGCAGCACGCGGCGCCGGTGGTACAGAGCTGTTTTCCATCATGTCCTTTAACGCATTGTTGGCGGTCGGAAAACCGACCGCCAACAATCTTAAGCCATCATTTTGCCAGGCGAGTGATTCAGCAGATTAGCCGTTGTCCTTGGCTTCTGCGGTGTCCAGGGAGCCCTTGGCTTCCAGGTCACGCAGCTGGCCTTCGATGTAGGTCTTCAGGCGTGCACGGTAGTCGCGCTCAAAGCCGCGAAGCTGCTCCACCTTGCGCTCCAGAACGGTTTTCTGCTGTTCCAGGGCTGAAAGGGTCTTGCGGCTCTTCTCCTCGGCCTCGGTCACGAGGCTGGTGGCCTCGAGCTGGGCTTCGGCGATGATCTTGTCGCGCTGTTCAACGCCCGCGGAAACGTACTCGTCGTGCAGGCGCTGGGCCATCGCGAGAACGCCGGCTGCCGATTCCGTTGCCGAGGCCGGGGCAGCTGCTGCTGCCGGGGCTGCCGGTGCGGCTGCCTTGGGTGCTTCCGCGACCTTGGGTGCTTCGGCTGCCTTGGGCTCGTCCTTCTTGACCTCGGGCGCCTTGACGTCCTTGGGCTTCTCGGTCTCTGCCGCCTTGGCCGCTGGTGCAGCTGCCACGGGAGCCGGTATGACCTGCTCACCTTCGCTGCCGCCCGCGTCCGACAGGCGGCGACGCAGTTCGTCGTTCTCCTGCGTCAGACGACGTAGCTCGACAACGATCTCGTCTAGGAAATCGTCAACCTCATCCTGATCGTAGCCTTCACGAAACTTCGTGGGCTGGAATCGCTTGTTGACTACATCTTCTGGCGTGAGAGCCATCTGGTCACCTCAATACTTGGTTCTTTCCTCGAATCCGCTGATGTGCGGTCCGAGTACACTTACCGTTTGCTGGCGCGCAACCCGATGCAGCCGTTGCGCCTACTGTGACAACACTATAACGACTGAACCGGTAAAGGCTAAAGGCAACGGTGGGTCTTTGCGAGATTCCCGTGCCTTGAGCCAAGTCGCGGCCTACTGCATGCCTTTTTCAAGGACTTTCGCTACATCACGGACATGCCCAGGTTGTTCACAACAATCTTAAGGACAATCACCGCGAGGAACAATATGATGAACGCCAAATCCAGGCGTATTCCCCCGAAATCGAGGGGTTTTATGCGTGACCGCAGCCAGCGCATCGGCGGATCCGTGGTCTTGGCGATCATTGACACCGCAACCAATGCCATGCCTCGCGGACGCCAAGAGCGCGCAAACGACTCAGTGATATCGAGCACTATGCGCAAGAGCAGCATGATCTGCAGCACCGTCAGCACCACGTACAGAAGTGCGAATATAAGCTCCACTATGCTTTCGAACCCTCGAACTTAGCTCTGGTTGAAGAACGTGGCCTGGTCTTCGGACTGTGTCTTGTCCTCGCCCAGGACCTCGACGCTCGAAGGTGACAGGAGGAACACCTTGTTGGTGACGCGCTCGATGCTGCCATGCAGGGCAAAGACCAGCCCGGCGGAGAAGTCAACCAGGCGTTTGGCGTCACCTTCGCCCATGTCCGTGACGTTCATGATGACGGGGATGCCATCACGGAAGTTCTCGCCAATGATTTTTGCGTCATTGTAGGAACGTGGATGAACGGTGGTGATCTGACGCAATGAAGAGTCCTCGTCCCGTGCTGAAGGTGCGCGCTTGATGGGTGTTACCGGAGCCCGGTATTCGTTGTCGATGACAGGACGTGCTGCCACTGGTGCTACCGGGGCAGGCTTTGCGGCGACCGGATCTTCACGGACGGGCTCGACAACTCGCACGTCTTCACGCGCTACGATGTCTTGCTTATCGGCCTCGAAGTTCTCGTCGCCTTCGGCGAGTCCCAGGTAGATCATTGTCTTGCGCAGTGCGCCAGCCATGGTCTTCTCCTTTTGATGGTGCGCGGTCGGTGGTCTACCGCACCGCAAGTCTCTCCGCTAACTCGACGCTACAGCACCATTTGGCGGTGCCGGAGGACATCGGCGCGTTTGCGGCGGTGTGTCGCCCGTGGGGCAAGGTTGCGCCGGTGCAAACACCATTCAGGCGTTGCCCGGGGTCTTCCAGATGAGCCCGGCCAAGCGGCCGGTGTCAGGGTTCCTGCGATAGGAGAAGTATTCATCCTGCTCCAAGGTGCAGGTCCCAGATTCGGTGACCGTCACGCCGAAGTCCCGGAGTTCCCGGGCTGCGGCTCCCGGCAGATCGAGTCCCGTGGTCCCCTGGCGGGTTTTCGATACGATGCCCGGGCGTTGTTGCCCGGCCTCCTGGGCCATGCCCCGCGGAACTTCGTAGCACCGCGCGCAGATCGCTGGACCGATCCATGCTTCCAGGGCGTTGGCCCCGGCAGCACGCATGCGTTCGACGGTGGAAGCCAGGATCCCGTCGAGCAGGCCGCGCCGCCCGGCATGGGCAACGGCACTGGTCGTCCCGTTTGCCCCGGTCCCTGCAAGGACGACCGGGACGCAGTCCGCGACCATGACGGCCAGCGGCTGCCCGGCATCGGCCGAGACCAGGGCGTCGCAGGTAGGGACCGATACCTCCGATGTCCCGTCGGGGGCATCGAGCACGGTGGCCGAGTGGACTTGGTTCATGTACCTGAACCGCTTCTGCCCCAGGCCCAGGTCCCGTTCCAGATCGCGACGCCGCAGCAGCACGGCTTCTCGATCATCCGGAACGTGGATGGCAAGGTTTCCTTCGGCAACCGACGTGAAAGCAATATGCACGCCGGGAGCCAGCATCGATTCGTATCGCAGCATGGTTGGCCTTGAAGGATCCCTTTCCGGTTTTCCCTGGTTTATTTGAGGAAGTCCGGAACATCCAGGTCGTCGTTCGCGGCCGAAAGGTCGGGCTCAACGATGGCGGGAAGTTCCTCGAAGCCCGGCTCCGCGGTGGCCAGTGCCGCATGGGCCTCTTGCCGTGGAGCGGCGGCGGGGGTCGCCGGGGCAACAGCGGGTGCCGCGGGCGCCGAAGACGATACCGAGCGCGGCACCTGTACCGGCGCCGGTGCGGCACTGGTTGCATCGACCTGGTCGAAGCCGGCAGCGATCACCGTAACCCGCGCCTCGTCGCCCAGGGCGTCGTCGATGACGGCGCCGAAGATGATGTTGGCTTCTGGGTGGGCGACTTCCTGGACGAGGCGTGCCGCCTCGTTGATCTCGAACAAGCCGAGGTCCGAGCCGCCCTGAATGGATAGCAGCACCCCGTGTGCACCGTCGATGGAGGCCTCGAGCAACGGCGAGGCGATGGCCAGCTCGGCGGCCTTGACCGCACGGTCCTCGCCACGTGCCGAACCGATGCCCATCAGCGCGGAACCCGCGCCCTGCATCACCGACTTCACATCGGCGAAGTCGAGGTTGATCAGGCCGGGGGTGGTGATCAGGTCGGTGATGCCTTGGACGCCGGAGAGCAGCACCTGGTCGGCCTGGCGGAATGCATCCAGGACCGAGACGTTGCGGTCGGAAATCGAGAGCAGGCGGTCGTTCGGGATGACGATAAGGGTGTCGACCTCGTCGCGCAGCGCCTCGATGCCGTTGTCGGCGCTGGTGGCGCGGCGACGGCCTTCGAAGGTGAACGGGCGCGTGACAACCCCAATGGTCAGCGCGCCGAGTCCGCGGGCAATGCGGGCGATGACCGGTGCGCCACCGGTACCGGTACCGCCGCCTTCACCTGCTGTCACGAAGACCATGTCGGCCCCGCGAAGCACTTCCTCGATCTCTTCGGCATGGTCTTCCGCTGCCTGGCGTCCAACGTCGGGGTTGGCACCGGCACCGAGTCCGCGGGTGAGTTCGCGTCCCACATCGAGCTTGACGTCGGCATCGCTCATGAGCAGTGCCTGCGCATCGGTATTGATTGCAATAAATTCGACGCCTCGCAGGCCAACTTCGATCATGCGGTTGACGGCGTTGACGCCACCACCGCCGATGCCGACGACCTTGATGACGGCGAGGTAGTTCTGTGGAGCTGCCACGTCCTGTTTCCCTTGTTCGATGTGCTGCTGACCGAGGAAGCTCAACCGGACCAACGTTAACCCTCAACTCGAAGGTTATAGTTATGTCAAGCAACCGCTGTTAAAACGTTATGTTTCGTAGTTCGTAGAAGCAACGACCAAGGCAGCGTGTTGCCCCTTAGTCGTTGATTTTTTCCGTAATTCTTCTATTGGCGGAGCATTAGCGGGCCACCGGGTGTCGCGGACTGGAAATGTCGTACACCTTGACCGGTGCCTCCTTGTCCTTTGGTGCCCCCAGAAGTGCGGCCAGGACCTCGGATTTGAGTGCCGACTGCTCGTCGTTTCCCCAAATCACCAGTGTTCCGTCCTCGAGCTTGAGCTCGACAAAGTCCTTGCTGGTGGCCGTTGCATGATCCACGCTCGCCAACAGCTTATCCGGTAGTTCCGAGAGAACGCGGGTGAGCATGGAAAAGACCTGGGGATCCTTGGTCACCGCCGAGGAGCGGATCGTGGGAAGCACCGGCTTGTCCTTCTTCCCCAGTTTCGCCAGAACCCGGCCGTCCGGGCCCACCAGAGAACGCTTCTTGTCCTCGAGCAGCACCGCCACAGGGACGAATTCAACGATCTGGACTTCGAGCGTGTTGCCCTCCCCCGTTTGCACGATGGCGTCCTTCACCACCGGCTCCCCGGCCAGCAGTTCCATCACCTTCCCCGTTCCGACCCGTGAGAGCGGGACACCGAGCAACGGTTCCAGGGAAGTCTCGATCTTCTTGTCGCTGATTAGGGTGTTGCCCGAGACGGCGATCGACTTGATCGCCAGGATCGGTGAAAACGTCAACACCAGCACCAACGCGATGACCATGGCGGCAACGACGCCTCCACCGATGAGCCACCGTTTCCTGGTGCGGGTGCCCTTGCCTTGGGGCAGGTCCAACACGTTGGATTCCGGGCTTCCCCCTGATTTACCTGGAACCATCAGCTGCCTTGGCGTTCTTCCAGGACCCCAAGGATCCTCTCGGCCTGCTCTGTGACGTCGCCGGCACCGATCGTCATGATGACGTCTCCCGCCTTGGCGCCATCGGCCAGCACTCCCGCGGCCTCGTCCCGGCCCACCAGCCCGCCTGCGGTGGTCAGCCCGCGGGTTACCAGTTCACTGGTCACCCCGGGGATCGGTGATTCACGTGCGGGATAGATTTCCAGCACGTGCACGGAATCGGCCTCGGACAGCGCCGCGGCGAAGCCTGCGTGGAGCTCCTGGGTCCTGGAGAACAGGTGGGGCTGGAACAAGACATGCACTGATCCCTCCCCGGCCACCGCGCGTGCTGCGTGCAGGGCGGCTTGGACCTCGGTGGGGTGGTGGGCGTAATCGTCATAGACCCTTACCCCAGCGGCTTCGCCGCGGAAGTCGAAGCGCCGTGCGGCACCGGTGAAGGCGCCCAGGCCGGCGGTTGCTACCTCCGGCTCCAGCCCGCAGTCCAGGCCCACGGCGAAACCCGCGGCGGCATTGAGCAGGTTGTGGTTCCCCGGCAGGGCGATCTCCAGCTCGGCTTCCTCTCCGCTGCCCCATTCCAGGGAGCAGGCGAAGCGGTTCCCGCGCGGGTGCGGGTCGGTCAGCCGGCGGTCCGCGTCATCGGCGAACCCGTAGGTCTGAACGCGCAGGTCCGGGCGCTCGCGGCGCATCCGCACCGCCAGCGCCTGCGAGCCGGCGTCATCGCCGCAGCAGATCAGCAGGCCTGATTCGGGCAGCAACGAGGCAAACTCGTAAAATGCCTGGTGCACCGCCTCGACGCTGCCGTAGTGGTCCAGGTGGTCTGCCTCGATGTTGGTGATCACCGTGACGTCCGGACGGTAGTTCAGGAAGGACGCGTCGGATTCGTCGGCCTCGGCGACAAAGACCCGGCCCTGGCCGTATTCGGCGTTCACGCCAAGGGAGACGATGTTCGCCCCGACGGCGAAGGTCGGGGAGATCCCGGCAGCGCGCAGCATGTAGGCAATCAACGAGGTCGTGGTGGTCTTGCCGTGGGTTCCAGCCACGGCGATGACCCGGTGACCCTCCATGGTCGAGGCAAGGCCCTCGGAACGGTGCAGGATGCGCAGGCCGCGGGACACGGCTTCGTCGTACTCCGGGTTCCCGGCCTTGATGATCGATGAGATCACCACGGTCTCGGCATCGCCGAGGTTTTCCGCCGCATAGCCCACCGCGATCCGCGCCCCGGCTGCACGGAGGTCATCGAGTACCGGCAGTTCCTTGGCGTCGGTTCCCGAGACGGCCAGACCGCGGGCCAGCATGAGCCGTGCCACCGCGGAAACCCCGACGCCGCCGATGCCCAAAAGGTGGACGTTGCCCAGGTCTTGAAGTGAGTGTAGTTCCTGCATGTGACTTAGCTCCCCGTGTTCGTGGTCTGTGGCGGTGTGGCCCCGCGCAGCGAATGGCGGATCATCTCCGCCATGGCTGCCGCAGCATCGGCCTTGCCCTGTGTCTTGGCCGCGTGCCCCATCGCGGTCAGTGCCTCGGCGTCCTTCAGCAGCGGGAGCAGCGTTTCGGTGAGGTACTCAGCGGTGAAGAAGGCATCCTCCACCAGCATCGCTCCCCCGGCAGCCACAAGGTCCGCTGCGTTCAGCCGCTGTTCCCCGTTGCCGATGGGCAGTGGCACCAGCACCGAGGGGGTTCCGGCCACTGCCAGCTCGCAGACCGTCCCGGCTCCGGAACGGGCCACCATCAAGTCCGCCGCCGCGTAGGCCTGGTTCATGGAATCCACGTACTCGACCTGCCGGTACCCCGGCGCGGCAAGCGGGTTTCCGTTGGCATCGAGCACCGCCTTGCCCCGGCCGGTGATGTGCAGCACCTGGACACCGGCCCCGGCGAGCTTTTCGAATCCGGCGGCGATGGTGGCGTTGATCGATGCGGCCCCGGAGGACCCTCCCGTGACCACCAATGCTGGTGCGTCCTCGGTGAACCCCAGGGCCTCGCGTGCCTGCCCGCGCTGGGCCGCGCGGTCCATGTTTGCCACGAATCCTCGCATCGGCATGCCCACCACCTTGGCGCCGCGCAGCCCGGTGGTGCTGAAGGCAGCACCGACGCCGGTGGCAAACCGTGCGCCGACCTTGTTCGCCAGCCCGGCCCGGGCGTTGGCCTCGTGGACAAAGATCGGCAGTTTGCGCTTCCTGGCCGCCAAGTAGACAGGGGTGCAGACGTATCCCCCGACCCCGAGCACCGCCTGGGCACCGGTGCCATCAAGGATGGCCCCGGCTGCCTTGAGCGCGGCGCTGAAGCGGAAGGGCAGCTTGAGCAGGTCCATCGAGGGCCGGCGAGGCATCGGCACCTTGGCAATGGTGGCTAGCTCGTAGCCGGCTTCGGGAACCAGTCGGGCTTCCAGGCCGTCGGGTGTTCCCACCACGGTGATCCGGATCTCCGGTTCCACCTGGCGCAGGGCATCCGCGATGGCGATCATGGGGCTGATGTGCCCGGCAGTGCCACCGCCGGCGACAACCACTCGAAGTGCGTCATTCATGGGGATTGGTGTACCACTTTCGGCTGGTCGGATGGCTTAGCGGGATTCGGGGGTTCCACGGCGTTTGGCAAGCAGTGCTGCGATCCCCCGTGGCGCTCCGGCCGGTTGCAGGCGAACGCGCTGCTCCCGGGCAAAGCACAGTACCACTCCCACTCCTAGGAAGGTGGCAAGCAGCGCCGAGCCACCGGAGGAGATGAAGGGCAGCGGGACTCCGATGACCGGCAACAGGCCGGTGACCATCCCGATGTTGATGAAGGCCTGGCCGATGATCCACGCGACGATGCCGCTGACTGCCACGCGGCCAAAGATCGTCCCGGTGCGTACCGCGATACGGTACATGGCCACGGCAAGCATCGCGTAGAGCACGACGACGAACAGGGTGCCCAGCAGGCCAAGTTCCTCCCCGAGCACCGCGAAGATGAAGTCATTCTGCGCTTCGGGGATGTGCGACCACTTCTGCCTGGATTGGCCCAGCCCGACGCCCAGCCAGCCACCGGAGGCCAAGGCATAGATGCCTTGTTTCGCCTGGTAGCAAAAATCCTGTTGATCCCCGCACTTGTCAAAGAGCCAGGCCATGATGCGTCCCATGCGGTTCGGTGCCAACAACACCATCGACACGATCCCGACCAGGCCCAAGACCCCCGCAAGGGCGAAGATCTTGGCGTTGGCTCCCCCGACGAACATGACCACTGCCAGGATCAACAGCAGGATCAGTGCCGTTCCCAGGTCCCGGCCCAGTAGAACCAGTCCGACGATCAACAGCCCGAAGGGCACCAACAGCGGGATGACTGCGTGCTTCCACTGGTGCATCAGGTTTGCTTTGCGTTCGACCACCCAGGCGCCCCACAGCGCCAGGGCTACCTTGGCGAACTCCGAGGGCTGGATGGAAAACGGCCCGATGAGGATCCAGTTCTTGTTGCCGTATATTTCCCTGCCGAAGAGCAGCACCGCGATCAGCAGCAACCCCGCGATCCCCAGTGCCGGCCATGCGAGCTTCTTCAGTGTCTTGGGCGGAACCAGTTGCATGCCAAACATGCACGCGACGCCGACCAAGGCCCAGAGCCCCTGCTTTGAAACGTCGCCGAAGGCCGACTTGTTCCGTGCGATCGCCTCGACCGAGGACGAGGAGAGCACCATGATCAAGCCCATGAAGGTCAATGCCAACGTGGCGCCAAGCACCACGTAGTAGTTGATCTGGGCACCACGAAGGGTGGGGTCCTCGATGCGGTCGAACCACTTCGAGACACCGCGCGCTTCGTGGCGCCGTCCGCGCGTAGGGCCCGAGGCGCCGGACTCGGCGCCAGCGCCGCGTGGGGTCCGGGATCTGCCGCTCACGGTTGCTCCTTATTCCTTGCTGTCTTCCCCCATGAGCGCACGAACCGCTGCAATGAATGCATTGCCGCGTTGTGCGTATGAGGAGAACTGGTCCATCGAGGCAGCTGCCGGTGCCATGAGCACCGTGTCCCCGGCTTGGGCAACATCGGCTGCCTTGTTCACCGCGCGGGCCATGACAACCGTGCCGGTGGCTGTATCCACTTCAGTTTCACCCACCGAAGCCATGATCACCGGCACTTGCGGTGCGTGTCGCCCCAGGGCTTCACGCAGCGCTGCGCTGTCCAGTCCGATGACGATTACGGCCTTGAGCCGTTTGGCGTTCGCCGCCACCAACTCGTCATAGGACACGCCCTTGGATAGGCCCCCAGCGATCCATATGACCGAGGAGAACGCGCCAAGCGACGCATTTGCCGCATGCGGGTTGGTGGCCTTGGAATCGTTGATCCACAAGATGTCCTCGCGCCGGGCCACAGCCTGGATGCGGTGGTCCCCGGAGTCGAAATCGGAGAGTCCCGCCGCAACCGCGGCGGGTTCGACCCCGTAGGCGCGGGCCAGGGCCGCGGCGGCCGCGGCGTTGGCGGCCGTGTGCCTGGGCACGACCTCGCCGATTTGATCCAGGGCAACCAGCTCTACCGCCGAGTTCCTTCGGTCCTCGATGAACGCCCGGTCAACCAGCAGATCCTCAACGACCCCGACCATCGAGGGGGACGGGACACCGGTGGTGAAGCCGATGGCCCTGCAACCCTCGATCACGTCGGCCGCTTCGACCATCGCCTCCACCACGGGCTCCTGTGCGTTGTAGATGGCTGCGACCTTGGTGCGCTCGTAGATCTTGGCCTTGTCGGCCTTGTAGTTCTCAAATCCGCCGTGCCAGTCGACGTGGTCCTCGGCGATGTTCAGCACCACCGAGGCCAGCGGGGAGATGCTGTGCGTGAAGTGCAGCTGGAAGGAGGAAAGCTCGACGGCGATGACATCGAAACCCTCGGGGTCCCTCACGGCATCCAGGATCGGGGTGCCCACGTTGCCGGCGGCGATCGCCCGAAGGCCCGCTGCAAGGAAGATCGACTCGGTCATCCCCACGGTGGTGGTCTTGCCGTTGGTCCCGGTGATCACCACCCATTCGGCGAGTTTGCGGCCCTCTTTTTCGCGGACCCGCCAAGCAAGTTCAATATCTCCCCAGATCTCGATGCCGGCTTCCGCCGCGGCGGCCAGCATCGGCTGGCGCGGGTTCCAGCCCGGTGAGGCAATGAGCAGTTGCGGAGCAAGCCCGTCAATGAGCGGCAATGTATCGGTGTGGTCGGCACCCAGGAGTACATCGGCTGCCCCGACGATCTTCAGGGTGTCGGCACGGGAACGGTTCACTTCACTGTCCGCGCCGTCGATGAGCACGACCTTGGCACCGAGTTCGATCAACGTATCGGCTGCGGAAAAGCCCGAAAGCCCCAGGCCGGCCACCACGACGCGAAGGCCCGCCCAGTCGGATTCCCAGCGGGTGAGGTGGTCAAGATTCGTGTGTGTCACAGTCCAACAACCCATTCGGAGTAGAAGATCCCCAGGCCGCCGGCCACGAAGAGGCCACCAAGGATCCAGAAGCGGACCACGACGTTCTCCTCGGCCCAGCCGGAGAGCTCGAAGTGGTGCTGTAGCGGTGCCATCTTGAAGACGCGCTTGCCGCCGGAGAGCTTGAAGAACCCGACCTGGATGATCACCGAGAGCGTGATCATCACGAACAGCCCGGCCAGCACGACAAGCAGGATCTCGGTGCGCGAGAGGATCGCGAACGCGGCAACGGCTCCGCCGATGGCCAGCGAGCCGGTGTCTCCCATGAAGATCTTGGCCGGCTTGGCGTTCCACCAGAGGAATCCGATCAATGCCCCGGAGAGGATGGCACCGAGCAATGCCAGGTCCATCGGGTCCCGGACCGTATAGCAGACGTTGGCTGCCACGTCAGTGCCGCATGCCTGGTTCTGCTGCCAGATCCCGATCAGCGTGTAGGCGCCGAACACCATGATGGCCGCGCCGGTGGCCAGCCCGTCCAAGCCGTCGGTGAGGTTCACCCCGTTGGTGGTCGCGGTGACTATGAGGTTTGACCAGATCACAAAGAGCACCAGGCCCACCATGGGCCCGGCGAAGGCCAGGTCGAAGTTGGTGTCGCGCAGGAAGGAGATCGCCGTCGAGGCGGGGGTCAGGCCGTTGTCGTTGGGGAAGTTCAGTGCCAGCACGGCAAAGGCGATTCCCACACCCGCCTGCAGCACGATCTTTTGATAGGCCCGCAGGCCCAGGGAACGTTTCTTGGCGATCTTGATGAAGTCGTCCAGGAAGCCGACAAGGCCCATTCCGGCGAAGAGCAGCAACAGCAGCACCCCGCTGGCGGTCACTCCCGCGGAGGGGCGGCCCATCATGTCCAGCACGCCATGGGTGACGAAGTAGCTCAGGATGACCGCGGTGATGATCACGACCCCGCCCATAGTGGGGGTGCCCGATTTCGTGGCGTGGCTGGTGGGCCCGTCGTCGCGGACAACCTGGCCGTATTGCCGGTGGGTGAGCAGGCGGATGAACAATGGCATGGCGACCATTGTGAAGACCAAGGCGATGCCGGATCCGATGATTAACGCAATCACTGTGCGCTTACCTCCTTTGCGGCGGGTGCCCCGCTGATGGTTCCGGCAATTTGGTCGCCCAAGAGCCGAAGGCCCG
Source organism: Paeniglutamicibacter antarcticus (assembly GCF_039544305.1). Taxonomy (NCBI): domain Bacteria; kingdom Bacillati; phylum Actinomycetota; class Actinomycetes; order Micrococcales; family Micrococcaceae; genus Paeniglutamicibacter; species Paeniglutamicibacter antarcticus. The sequence continues at coordinate 133,127 of NZ_BAABLK010000028.1, read as the reverse complement.
AGCCGTTGGAGGACTTGAACAACACAATGTCCCCCGGAAGCAGGTGTTCTTTCAGGATGCGTGCCGCGGCTTTGGAATCCTCGGCGTAGTACGCCTCGTCCCCCCAGCTGCCTTCGAGCACCGCTGAATTGTATGCCGCCTTCGCGCCGCGACCGACGACCAGGAGCTTCTTGATGTTCATGCGGACCGCGGCGCGGCCCAGCAGGTCATGTTCGTGGATGGAGTCCGCGCCGAGCTCAAGCATTTCGCCCAGCACGGCCCAGGTGCGCCGGGCTCCCCCGTTGGCCTGGGGCATGCCAAGTTCGGCCAGGGTGACGAGGGCGGCACGCATTGAATCCGGGTTCGCGTTGTAGGCGTCGTTGATGATGCTCACGCCGTCGGGGCGCTCGATCCGTTCCATTCGCCAGCGGCTGGAGGGGCCCAAGCCCTGTAGCACCGAAGCAATACGTGCCGGGGCAAGCCCAAGGTATTCGGCCACCGTCGCGGCGGCCAGGAGGTTAGCCACGTGGTGGCGGCCGATGAGCCCTGAGCGCACGGGATGCAGTGATCCGTCGGAGGCAACCAGCGTGAACACCGGGTGCCCGGATTCGTCGACGTCCAGGTCCCGGGCCCACACCCCGGCGCGGTCCTCGGACATACGCTGGACACCGAAGTACCGAACGGGGGCATTGCTGCGCGTGTTCATGGCGCGGACCAGGGTGTCGTCCCCGTTGAGCACCGCAAGCCCGGTGGGCGCGAGCGCCTCGACCATTTCGCCCTTGGCCTTGGCGATGTTCTCGATGCCGCCGAATTCCCCGGCGTGGGCCGAGCCCACACCCAGGACGACCCCGACCTCGGGGTGGACCATGTCGGTGAGATAGGTGATGTGACCGATGCCGGTGGCACCCATCTCAACGACGAGGTACTTGGTTTGCTCCGTTGCGCGGAAAACCGTCAGCGGGACGCCGACCTCCCCGTTGTAGGAACCCACCGGGGCGATGGTCGGGCCGAGTTCGGCCAGCAGCGCCGCAAGCAGGTCCTTGGTGGTGGTCTTGCCTGCTGATCCGGTGATGCCGATGACACGCAGGCCGTTGGAGGCCTTGAGCCGGCCGACGATTGCCGCGGCGATCTGTCCCATGGCATCAACCGCGTCAGGGACGATGATCGCCGGGTGGACGGTACCGTCCTGGGCATGGGTTACGCGCTCAGCAAGCGCCAGCACGGCCCCTTGCTTAATGGCGGCATCGATGAAGTGGTGCCCGTCGGAGGCTTCGCCGGGTTTGGCAACGAAGAGCCAACCGGTTTGGCAGGCACGCGAGTCGGTGTCGACACCGCGGACCAAGGTGTCGGCGCCCACCGTTGCAGTGGGTCGCCCGCCGGTGATTTCGGCGATTTCAGCAGGAAGTAGATCAATCATGGCTACTAGGACTTTACCCTTTGTTCTCGGGGTTGACGGAATCACGGGACGCGTCCAAGGGCCGGAAGCCGTTCTCCAGCAGTGCCCGGCGGAGCTCTTCGCGGTCGTCAAGTTCGATGTTGACCCCCATGACTTCCTGGAAGACTTCGTGTCCGCGTCCGGCCACCAGAATCGTGTCGTTCTCCCGCGCCATTGCTACTGCCGCGGTGATTGCGGAGCCCCGAGGATGGATCTGCAGGACCTGGGTGTCCAACCCGTTGACACGGATTTCCTCGCTTGCTCCGGCAGCCACCGCCTCGCGGATCGGGGCTGGGTCTTCGGAGTGCGGATCGTCATCAGTGACAATGACCACGTCAGCGTGTTTGGCAGCCACGGCACCCATGATCGGGCGTTTGGTGGCGTCCCGTTCACCGGTGGCACCGAAAACAACGATGACCCTCGAACCGGGGGTGCTCGAGCGCACCGAGGACAGTGCCCGGGCCAGCGCGTCGGGGTTGTGTGCGAAGTCGACGATGGCGGCAGGGGATTCGGCAATGACCTGCATGCGACCCGGGACTTGGACGGTCAGCGGGTTGGCGGCATCCAGTGCTGCCTGCATCTTGGTGACCTCGACCCCGGAGGCCAAGACCATCAACACGGCCAGTGCCGAGTTGGAGACATTGAAGTCCCCAGGCAGCCCGGTGAACAGGTCAAGGACCTGGCCCTGGGCTCCGCGCAGTTCAAAACGGTGGCCGAGCCCGGCGGCAACGACGTTGCCCACGGTCCAGTCAGCGTTGGGGTTGGTGGCGTCGGTGGACAGCGTCCAGACCTCGGCGGTGGCCTTGGCAGCCATATCCCGGCCCCATTGGTCATCGACGGTGATTACGGCGCGGTCGCTGCGCTCCAAGTCGAAGAGCGCGGCCTTGGTGGTGAAGTACTCTTCCATGGAGCCGTGCAGGTCAAGGTGGTCCTGGGTGAGGTTGGTGAAGCCGGCAACGGCGAAGCGCAGCCCGTCGACCCTACGGTAGGACAGGGAGTGCGAGGAAACTTCCATGGTTGCGGCGTCGACCCCGAGTTCCGCCATCTTGGCCATCAGCCCGTGCAGTTGCGGCGCTTCGGGGGTTGTCAGGATGCTGGGGATCGGCTGGTCCCCGGCGGCGATCTCGATGGTTCCCACCAGGCCGGTTTCCCTCCCCAGTGCACGCAGCACGGCCCGGATCATGTAGCTGGTGGTGGTCTTGCCGTTCGTCCCGGTCAGTCCAAAGAGTTCCGGGCATGTCTCGTCGGTCCCGTAGACAAGGGCGGAAAGTTCTCCGATGACCTCACGCACGTCGTCGGCCAGCAGCACGGGCAGTCCAAGTGCGGAGGAGGTCGCTTCGCCCTCGAGGTCCGTAAGGATCCCCGCGGCGCCCGCTTTTGCGGCCGCCTGGGCGAATTGCGCCCCGTGGAAGCGGGCGCCCGGCGCGGCAATATACAGGTCCCCGGGGAGCACCGCCCGGGAGTCCATGCAGATCCCGGTGACAGTTTGCCCGTCGTCTCCGATGATGGTTGCCCCGCGTCCGGTCTCGTGCAAGTACTCGAGCATGGCCCGCAGCGTGGTGGTCCGCTTGCTTGCAGGACGAAGCAGGGCTTCGGCGGCGCGGGGTGTCAGGGCTTCAGGCATTACCACGATTTCTTTTGTTCGGATCCGATGAACACGTCATAGTCCTTGGGCTTTGAATTGCTCGGCGGAACGTTGTAGGCGTTCAGTGTCTTGCTCATGACTTCGCTAAAGGTGTCTCCCACCGACCACGACTTCCAGTCGCCCTTGGGCCGGTACATGGTCACGACAACAGAGATCTGCGGGTCATCCAAGGGGGCGACCCCGGCGAACGAGCTGGTGTAGCCGTCGTATCCGCCGGAGGGGCCTGCTGCCTGGCCGGTGCCGGACTTCCCGCCGACGCGGTATCCGGATACTGCCATCTTAGTGCCGGTGCCCTCCAGAACCACAGTCTCCATCATCCGCAGCATCTCCTTGGAGGTCTTCTTGGAGACGACCCGCTCGGTCTTGGGCGCCGGCGGCTTTTCGATGCTGCCGTCGGGGTTGATGTAGGAGTCAATCAGCGTAGGGTCGATGCGCACCCCGCCGTTGGCGATCGCCTGGGTGATCTGTGCGGTGTGCAACGCTGTCTGTGTGTAGGCCTGACCGAACATCGTCGCATACTGCTGGCGACGCTCCCAGGTCTCCGGCGGCGCCAGGATTCCTTGGCTGGCTCCGCTGAGCCCGATGTCAATAGCCTTGCCCAGACCCAGCTTCCGCATGTATTTGTAGCGGGTTTCGTTGCTCATCTTGTTGCCAACCATGACCGTGCCGGTGTTGTAGGAGCGGGCGAAGATCCCTGCCACCGTCATGTCGTAGGTCGGATGCTTGAGCGAGTCGTTGATAATTTCCTTGTTGATCGTGTAGGCATGGGGCACCTTGAAGGCATCAGTCGGCTTGACCACGCCTTCCTCGAGAGCTGCGGCGAACGTGGGGACCTTCCCGGTGGAGCCCGGTTCGAAGGCGTCGGTGATCGATGCCGAGGTGCGGAATCGCGCCTCGGTGGCGCTGGGATCGTTGGGATCAAGCTGGTTCGAATCGCCAATGGCGATCAACCGCCCGGTCTTTACCTCTTCGACCACCACCGAAACCCACTCGGCGTTGAACTGCTTTTGCTTCTTCAACGCCTCTTCCTGGGCAATAAACTGGATGTCCCCGTCGGTGGTGAGCTTGATGTCCTGTCCGTCGATGGCAGGGACCTCGGTCATCTCGGCCACGGGAATCCTCACCCCGTCGGCTCCGATCTCAAAGGTGCGCTTGCCCGCGGTCCCCCTCAGGCGCTTGTCCTGGCTTAGTTCCAGGCCTTCTGCACCCTGGTGGGACTGCTGGTCCTTGGAGTTCATCACGAACCCCAGCAACGGGCCGGCCACCACCCCGTTGGGGTAGAGACGCTCGCTGCGCAGCTGCCCGGTCAGGGTGGGGATACGCAATTCCATCACTGCGTTGCGGACCTCGGGGGTCACACCCTTGGCGACAATGGAGTAGGCGTTTTTATTCGCTCCCGGGTCGCCCACGACGGCGGTGCGCACGGTGTTGACGTCCTGGTCCAAAATCCCGGCCAGTTCCTCAACGGCACTTTCGATGCTGACCGTTTCGCGGGTGGCTCCACCGGTGGGCTTCTTGCGAACGATCGGTTTGTCCGCTTCGACCTTGCGCTGGTCGATGACCAGGTCGTAGCGATCCACGCTGGTGGCCAGGATAGTGCCACGCGTATCAAGGATCTGCCCGCGCTTGGGCTGGGTCTCCTGGACCCGGGTGCGGTTGTCGACCGCAACGGCAGCCACGGCCTTGGCGTTCAGGGATTGGACGAACAGCAGGCGGCCGCCGGTGAGCATCAAAAGCACCAGGGAAATCGCTACGACCATTCGCAGGCGCAGCTTGATCGTTCCGGCGGTGGTTGGGGATTCTTTTGACATACGGTCCTCAGCTCATGCCGGGTAGGCGTGGTCGTGCGTGCGTGCTTGCTTGCTTGCTTGCTTGCGTTCGGCCAAAGCGGCCACTGGCTCAGGTTACTACTGTCCAGGGGCCTTCAAGCTCGGTGCGGGGATGGTTCCGCCATTGAGCTCGGTCTTGGCAAAGGAAGGCCGCGATCCATCTGTAGTCGCAGGCTTCTGGGCCACTTGGCTCTTCGGGTCTGGAACCTTTTCGGCCTTGGGCGCGACGGCCTTTTGCCCGGTTGCCTTCTCAACACCCTTGGACGGTTCCTTGGCGGCAACCGGGCGCTCAGGGCTGGCAGGGGCTTTCAGGGTCCCGCTCTTGGCCTCGTTTTCCTTGCTCGGCTTCTCAGCCGCGGTCGGCGTGCCGGAAATCTTTCCGGATTCCAGGTCAATGGCAGCAGGTGCTCCGGGTTTGACCATGCCCAATTCGGCAGCCTTCTTGGCAATCACCTGCGGGGCGCCCAGGTACAGGGCTTCCTGTCGCAGCGCCTCGTTTTCCTGCGACAGCGCACGTTCCTGCCCACGCAGTTCCACTGCCTTGTACTGGCCGTTGGCAATGGACACATTGATCAGCAGTACCGCGATCACCGAGGCGATGATCATGATGAAGATGGAGACGAGGAACGGCACCTTGCGCCTGGCTTCGAGACCGGGCACCACAGAAAGCGTGGTGCGACTCCTTACCGTCGATTCTTCCGGGCGCGAGGCAGATATCGGGGCCGGCGCAGCGCTGAGGGCGTTGGCGCCCTGGATAGCGGTTCGCTGCGTGACGCGAGTATGTACGCGGTTAGGTATCCGGTCGCTCATGCTCAGCCCCTCTTCATGATGCGTTCGACGGCTCGCAGCTTCGCCGAGGCCGCCCGTGGATTTTGCGCTATCTCTTGGTCCGTCGGTTTCTCGGTACCTCGTGTGAGGACCTTGTATTGGGCCTTGTGTTCCTCAAGCTCGACGGGGAACCCCACCGGGGCGGAGGACTTGGACCCGGCGGCAAAGTGCCGTTTGGTGATCTTGTCCTCCAACGAGTGGTAACTCATCACCACGACGCGTCCGCCTACATGCAAGGCCCCCATGGCGGCGGGAATGGCCCGCTCAAGCACGTCGAGTTCCTCGTTGACTTCGATGCGAAGCGCCTGGAAGGTTCGTTTGGCTGGGTGCCCCCCGGTGCGGGCGGCCGCGCCGGGAACGACGGAGCGGATCGCTGTGACAAGTTCTTCGGTGGTACTCAATGGCTTGGTCTTGCGCGCTTCGACGATCGAGGAGGCGATACGTCCGGCGAACTTTTCCTCACCCCAGGAACGGATTATCCGCACGAGTTCGGTTTCGCTGTACTCGTTGACGATATCGGCTGCAGTAGGACCGCGAGAAGTGTCCATGCGCATGTCCAACGGAGCATCGTAGGAGTAGGCGAAGCCGCGTTCGCGTTCATCGAGCTGCAAGGAAGAAACCCCGAGGTCGAAAAGGACGCCGTCGATTCCGTCAAAACCGAGGTCGGCGACAACGTCGGCGATTTCGTCATAGATCGCGTGGACCAGGTCTGTGCGGTTGGCATATGGCTTCAGCCGCTCGCCAGCGAGGGCCAACGCCTGCTCGTCGCGGTCAAGACCAATGAGGTGGATGTCGGGAAAACGCTGAAGCAGTGCTTCGGCATGACCCCCCATTCCCAGCGTGCAGTCAACAACAACGGCGTGCCCACGTGCTACGAGGCCGGCTTCAATGCCAGGAGCCAAAAGCCCGACGCAACGATCGAGCAGTACCGGAACATGACGTTCCGAGGCGGAACGCCCTGCTGCTCCGTCAATATTCACTGCTCCCCCTTTCACGTGGTCATTTGTGCCTCATATATTGGCTGAGATCAGATCCCCCTCCGACCCGATACTGCCCAGCCTGGCTCCGGGGAAGTGGAGCCAGGTTGCACATGCACGGGCGGCTGGAGATCTCATCCAAGCCACTGTCCGGATTTCTTGCCATCGTGAAATGGCTAGGAACCCGGAAGTACTTCGTCATCCGTTTCGGAGAACGCGTTCTCCTGTTCGTCGAGGTAGGCATTCCACGCCGTGGAATCCCAGATTTCGACCCGGTTTCCCGTGCCGATCACCGAGACTTCCCGACCCAACCCCGCATATTCGCGAAGCATGGAAGGAATGGTGACTCGACCCTGCTTATCCGGCAATTCATCTGAAGCACCGGAGAGGAAAACACGTGCATAGTCCCGTGCCTGGCGTGATGAGATCGGAGCCTGGCTCATTTGCTCATGCTGTTTCTCAAATTCACGTTGGCTAAAGACGTAGATGCAGCGTTCCTGGCCACGGGTCAGGACCAGCCCATTGGCTAGTTCCTCACGATATTTGGCCGGGAGGATCAATCGCCCCTTCTCATCCAAACGCGGCGTATACGTTCCAAGGAACACACAGACCGCCTTTCGGATCGAAAGAGGCAACTTGCCCCATTCCCCTCTATTTCGCTCCACTTTACTCCACAAGCCTCCACTGTCAACGACCATTTTCAGTTTCTGAGGGCAAAAGAGAACGAAAACTGTTGATTTTCCGCGGTAAAACGGCCTGGGTGTGAAGTGGAGGGAAAACGGATTCAGACCAAACTCCCAGAAAGCGACAAGCGCCGCGGGCGAACATGGCGCGCTGGAAGAACACCGGATTTTCGGGGATCCCGGGCGATGGCCATGGATAGGACCCCGCGGACGGGGCGCCGCGGGTGGCGAGTGGAGGGAAAAGGAGGCCACTAAACCAGGTGATACAAAGGACGGAATAAAAATTGCGTCGATTGGTCTTACTCGGCGAGTCGCGGCCTTCGGCGCCAGGCGCAGCTCTACGCGCCCTCCGCGTAGGACTTGCTGACCCATAGACCCGGCAGACCTGAAGTCATTGCCACCGCCGGCCTTTCCCGGTCAGAACCCTGGCCCTTAAACGGGTCAAGACCCCGCACAGTGCGGGGCCTTGTTGACTTTGGAAAGATGCGAAACGCTAAATTTCGTTCGAAGAGGTCAAGGTGTTGGCTTAGGAGGAACCGTGCTCGTCACGCTTTCGTTGCTCCCACTTGTTTTCCAGGTCGTTCATGAATCCGGACTTCTGCTGGCTGCTAGATGCGCCGGGCATTCCGGTTTTCCTGCTGCCGCCCCTGCGCGAAAGGGCCAGATACACCCCGCCAAACATGACGATGAATCCCAAGACGCCGACGAGAATCACTTGGCTCGAAACACCAAAGATCAACACACCGATCCCCACGATACCGATCAACACGCCCAATGCGAGGTTACGCGTTGAATAATTCCCCGCTGTCGACGCAGACTTCATCGTCGAGGCGAAGCGATGATCCTCATGTAGCTGCTTTTCCAGCTGCTCCAGAAGACGTTGCTCATGCTCGGAAAGTGGCATCGTCTCTTCACCTTTCACTTCACGGTCCCGGCTCTCGCCTTTACCTACTTGAACGTAATACACCTTGGCAATGTTCCCGGCCGATGCGACTAGCTAACTACTACTTCCAGAATAGTCCTGAATCTCGCTAATAAGGTAGTCAGGATTCAACTCACAGCGGACTCACGGGACATCCCCTAAGATGGTCCTGGTGTTTCCTCACGCTTTTGACCGTGCTCAAGCAGTGAAGCAGGCTTAAGCGCCCCGGCGGGAAACCGGGAACGGATCATATCCATGGCTTCCTCGGTCTGGCGCCAGTTGTCATCCCGGGGATCAATGCTCAATTGCATGCCACCTCCGGCATCGCTCAGCTTCTCCGCACGGATGCCCACAAGCCTGACGGCCTGGGGCCGGCTCCCGAGTTTCGCGAGCAAGGCCTCCGCCGCCGAGACCAGGTCCCCGGCGGAATTGCTCGGCACCGGAAGCGTCCGGCTGCGGGAAAGCGTCGAAAAATCGCTGTACCGAAGCTTCAATGCAACCACCCCGGCGATCTTGTCGCTCTGGCGCAGCCGGGTGGCAACCCGGTGGCCAAGATGCAGTATTTCACGACGCAACATCGCGTCATCCCAGATATCTATGGCGAAGGTCTCTTCGGCGCCGATCGACTTTTCCTCGCGTTCGGTTTCCACCGGCCGGTCATCACGCCCCCACGCCAGGTCAAAGAGGTGGTTCCCCGTGGCACCCAACCGCCGGCTGAGGGTGTTCTGCGGCGTATGGGCCAATTGCGCCACAGTGGTAATTCCCATTTCGCGCAACACCAGGGCCGTCTTGGCCCCTACTCCCCAGAGCGCGTCAACAGGCAGGGTGTGCAGATACGACAGCGTTTGTTCCGGGCGGATCACCAGCATGCCATCGGGTTTGGCACGCGTGGAGGCCACCTTGGCCACGAACTTCGAGGCCGCTACACCCACGCTTGCCGGCAATGCCAGCTCCGAACGCAGTCGCTCGCGAATCATCTGCCCGATGGCTTCCGGTGGACCCAGCCGGCGGATGCTCCCGGTCACATCCAGGAAGGCCTCGTCCACACTCACCTGCTCGACCAGCGGAGTGAATTCGCTGAAGATCGCCATGATCCTGGCGGAGTAGGCCACATACAGGGAATGGGTTGGTTCGATCACCACTGCGCGCGGCGCCAACCTGACCGCCATAGCCATGGGCATCGCGGATTTCACCCCCAAAGCTCGGCAATCATAGGACGCCGAAAGCACGACGGAGCGTTCCCCCGGGTTTCCGACGATCACCTGGCGATCGGCCAGTTCGGGACGGGAAAGCAACTCGACGGATACGAAAAACGCATCCATGTCAACATGCAATATCGCTCGTGCGTTGCCTTGGACCATGGGTTGAAGTCTATCCAATGAGCCAGGCAATCCAGCTGGTGCCGACGTCACGGCTAGAGTTAAGGCCAAGACAACTGTGTACGACCCGATGGATGGAACTCATGACATTTTTTGCTGCGGACACCTCCGACCCCGAAAAGGCACGGGAACTTTCCGCAGACTTTTCGGCACGGCTCGAGGCCTTGCTTTCGACTTTTCTTGCCGAACAACATGCAGTCATCTCGGATATCGCCCCGGCCGCCGCCGAGATCGTCACCGCCATTGATGAATTGACCCGCGGAGGGAAGCGCCTGCGGCCCCTCTTCGCATTCTGGGGCTACTTGGGCGCCGGTGGGGATCCCCGCGCGATGGACATCGTTCAGGCCGGCGCCGCCCTTGAACTCTTCCAGGCCGCCGCGCTGATCCACGACGACCTCATCGACCGTTCCGACACTCGTCGTGGCCAGCCCAGCATGCACCGGAGATTCGAGTCCCTGCACCGCGCATCGGGCTGGCACCGGGATGCATCCAGGTTTGGCGAAGCCGCCTCGATCCTTGCCGGAGACCTATGCCTCTCGCTCAGCGAGCAGCTCTTTGCCACCATCCCCACGCCGGTGCCCGAGGCACGGATGATTTTTGACCGGATGCGGGCCCAGGTGATGGCAGGGCAGTACCTTGACGTCCTTGAGGAATCAGCAGGCCCGGCATATGGCCCCGCCGAGGCCGTCAAACGTGCCCGGACCATCGTTCGATACAAGTCGGCTAAGTACTCCGTGGAGAATCCGACGCTGCTCGGTGGGGCGTTGGCCGGGGCGCCGCAAGGCCTGTTGGAGGAATATTCCGGTTTCGCGCTGCCTCTGGGCGAAGCCTTTCAGCTGCGTGATGATGTCTTGGGCGTCTTCGGTGATCCTGCGGTTACCGGGAAGCCTGCCGGCGACGACCTGCGCGAGGGAAAGCGCACCGAGATCATCGCCCACGCGCTGACCTTGGCGTCTTCGGCGGACCAGGAGTTCATCCAAACTCGTCTCGGCGCCGATGACCTGCAGGAAGACGAGGTCGTGCGGATGCGGGACCTGCTGGAATCCTGCGGCGCTCTGGAGGCCACGGAGGCCTCCATCGCAGAGCTCTCCGAACAGGGACTGGGCGCCTTGGATGAGCTTGATGTGACCTCGTTTGCGCGCCAGGGGCTGAGGACCCTGGGGCTGGCGGCAATCCGACGCACTTCCTGAGGCCTTCGGCCGGGAACACGAAAGCGACGGGCCCCATCCGGCAATCCGGATGAGGCCCGTCGCTTTGTCATGGCTCGAGGCCGGGCCTTGCGGGAGTCACGTTTTTTACCAGCTCAGCGCCTGGGCGCGGCGGCGGATTTCGGTCTTGCGACCGGCGCGCAGTGCGTCCATGGGGGTACCGTTCAGAGATTCATCGGGAGTAAAGAGCCACACGAGCAGTTCGTCGTCCTCGTAGCCCGAGTCCTGCAGCACCGAGATGGTGCCCTTGAGGCTATCGACAACGGCACCGTCCAGGATAAACGCCGCGGGTACGGACCTGATGTTTCGCGCTCCGATGCGCACCGCGATGATGGCACGTTCATCGATCAAGCTGTGGACCCTTTTGATGGAAACGTCCAGCGCTTCGGCAAGGTCGGGCAGGGGCAGCCACTCGGCTACTAGGTTCTCAAGGTTGCTCACCATTCCAGCGTGCCACATCATGGGGTGGTTCTGGAGCCATACGGGTGATTTCTTCGTGGGATTTTTCACAAATCTGACGTGGTGGTGTAAATTCACATTGGTCACACCTGCACCATGAGTCACACAATGCACAGGAGCTACACTCCTGTGTATTCGTTTGCGACCGAACGATTCGTCCTTGTCCCAACCCAAAGGATCGCTCCATGTCACTTCCCCACCACAAGCGCGTCAGAGCCATGGGCGGCGCCGTAGCCACGGCAGCAATCCCTGCAGTGGTCCTTGGCTCCCTCGCGCTACCTGCCCAGGCTGCTCCGCTGCCCACCCGTGAGGCGCTCGCGCCCAAGGCGGCAACCCCGGCCATGCTCAAGGCAGCCGAAGCACGAATCAGTGCCCACCTGGTGGCATCCCACGTTCCGGGTACCGTGACCCCGCATTCCAAGAAGAGCGGAACCGTCACCGTCAAGAAGAACGACACACTCTCACATATCTCCGTACGCACCGGAGTCTCGGTTTCGGTACTCAAGAAGGCCAACGGGCTCACCTCCGACATGATCAAGCCCGGCCAGGTGTTGCGCCTGAGTGCCAGCAGCTCTCCAAAGGCGACGGGCAGCAAGGCCCCCTCGGCCTCGAAGTCCGCAAGGGGCTACAAGGTCCTCCAGGACGATGTCATGGGCGCGATCGCCCACAAGCTCGGCGTAAGTCTCAATGAGGTCCGCAAGGCTGCGGGCAACCCGGCCAAGGACACGATCTACGTCGGCCAGGTGCTCCGCTTCGGCTCGGCCGGATCCCCTGCCCCCTCGAAGTCCGCGCCGAAGTCCAATTCCTCCTCGCAGGGCACCTACACCGTGAAGCCGGGCGACACTCCCTCGACGATCGCCATCCGTCACAACATGTCGGTCTCCTCCTTCATGCAGCTGAACAACCTGACCAACGGCGATATCATCAGGCCCGGCGACAAGCTGAAGCTCAGCGGATCAACGGGTAGCCCCGGAACGCAGAAGCGGCCCCCGGCGCCAACGGCACCCCCAGCACCGAAGAAGCAGTCCGGCAACGCCAGCTACACGGTGGTTTCCGGGGATACCCTGGGACATATCGCGCTCAAGACCGGCACCCCGCAGAACACCATCCTGCGACTGAACCCCGGACTGACGTACGCATCCGTGTTGAAGATCGGCCAGAAACTGAAGGTCGGCGGATCGGCGGGGAACTCCGCTCCGCGCTCGTCGGACGTGAACCCGACGAACTCCAAGCCGCTGGTCAAGGACAACTTCCTGGGACGCACCTACGATTCGGGCGTGGTCCGCTCGGCAAACGAAAACAAGCGCGAGCTGCTCTCGCGCAACCTTCCCTCGCGTGCGTCCATGAAGTCGATGGTCGCCAACACCGCGCGCCAGATGGGCGTCGATCCCTCGTTGGCCCTGGCACATTCGTTCCAGGAATCCAGCTTTAACATGAATGCCGTGTCCCCGGCAAACGCCGTGGGCGTCATGCAGGTCATCCCCTCGGCCGGCCAGTGGGCCGAGGGCTTGGTGGGACGCAAGCTCGACCTGTTGAAGCCACAAGACAACGTCACCGCCGGGATCGCCATCATCCGGGCTCACCAAGGCAGTGCACCGTCGGTTGAGATGGGCATCGCCTACTACTACCAGGGTGCAACGGGCGTCAAGCGCAACGGGATGTATGCAGACACGAAGAACTACGTAGCCAGCATCCTGGCACACCAGAAGAAGTTCGGCTAGCACCACCGCGCCGCAGCAAAAGGGTGGGCCACGGATCCGCAAGGAATCCGCGGCCCACCCTTTTGCGGCCTTTTGGTAGCTAGCGCTTGGCCGCGGCCGGCAGTTCGATCACAACCCGGGTGCCCGGCCCCTTGCGGTCCTCCCAATGGATGTTGCCGCTGAGCTCGCTGGTGACCAAGGTGCGAACGATCTGCAACCCCAAGCCCTCGGTTCGCGGACCCTCGGGCAGCCCCACCCCGTCATCGGTGACCGAGACCCGCAAGATGTCCTCCCCCGCGGCGTTGCGGTTCCTCGCCGCGGCAAGGACCACCGTGCCGTCGCGGTTAGCCAGTCCGTGCTCAACGGCATTGGTGACCAGTTCGTTGATGACCAGCGAAAGCGGGGTCGCCAGTTCGGCCGGCAGATGGCCGAACGCACCTGACTTCTCGGTGGTGACCCTCTGGCCCGGCGAGGCGATTTCCACGATCAGCCGGAACTGCCTGTCGATGAGCTCGTCGAAGTCCACGTTCTCGCTCAAGCCTTGTGACAGGGTCTCGTGAACCGCTGCGATCGTGGCAACACGGCGCATGGCCTGGTCTAGGCCCTGTCGGCCCTCATCGGACTTCATCCGGCGCGACTGCATGCGCAGCAGCGCCGCCACGGTCTGCAGGTTGTTCTTCACCCGGTGGTGGATTTCGCGGATCGTCGCGTCCTTGGAGACCAGCTCCTTCTCGCGGCGGCGCAACTCGCTTACGTCGCGGCACAGCACCAACGCACCGTAGCGGCCCTTGGCGTTGCGCAGCGGTATCGCGCGCAGCGACAGGGTGACGCCCATCGACTCGATCTCGGTGCGCCAGGGCATCTTGCCCGAGACCACCAGCGGCAGGGCCTCGTCGGTCAGCCGGCGGTCCTTGACCAAGGACATCGTCGTCTCGGAGAGCGACTTGCCTTCCAGGGTCTCCGCGACCCCCAGCCGGCGGTATGCCGAGACGGCGTTGGGGCTGGCGTACTGCACCACGGCGTCATCATCCAGCCGGATGAATCCGTCGCCCACGCGCGGGGCGCCGCGCCGTGATCCGGTGGGGGTGGCGAAGTCGGGCCACAGCCCCCGGGTGCACATGCGCAGCAAATCCTCGGCACATTGCTTGTAGGTCAGTTCCAGCCTCGAGGGCATGCGTGAACCGGCGAGGTCGAAGTGCACCGAGAGCACCGCAAGGGTGCGCCCGTTGCGCACCAGCGGCACGGCCTCGATGAGCATCGAGTGCTCCCCCGGCGTGGGTGTTGCGGCATCTGAACGAACGATGTCCTGGGACCGCCAGGCCGCCTCGACCAAGTGCTTGAGGTCCTTGCGGATCCTCTCGCCCACGAAGTCGGTGTGGAACACGGTGTGCGAGGTGGAGGGACGCACATGGGCCAACGCCTTGTACGTCCCCTCCGGGACCGGAAACCACAACACCAGATCGGCAAACGCCAGATCGGCAATGAGTTGCCAGTCCCCCACCAGCAGGTGGATCCAATCTTCATCCCCAGGACCAAAGTCAGCGTTTTGGCGAAGTTGGTCGTTGAAGATGGCCAAGGGATTACCTCCGTACGATGGACCGCAACAGCCGCAGAGCCACCGAGAGGGACGCCATGTCATCGCGTTCCAGCCGATTCACTTCCGCGAACATGTTCTGTGCACGATCAAGGTTAGCCGCGTTTGCCTCCATCCACAGCTCCACACGCACATTGGGATCCGATTCGTTCTCGGTGCCTGCAACCACGTCGCGGGTGAAGTCGATGATCGTGGAGTACAGGTCATCGCGCAACGCGGCGCGGGCCAGTGCCTTCCACCGGTCATCACGCGGCAGCGCGGTGATCCGCTCGAGCAAAGCGTCGACGTCGAAGTTGGCGTAGAGCACGTAGTAGACCTCGGCCAACTCCGCTGGATCGACCCCGGTGCGGGTTGCCTCCGCGGCGATGTCCAGCAGGGCGAAGGACTCGAACTGCTCGGACCAACGCGTAGCCAGCCCATCACTCAGGCCCCATGCCATGCCGTCGGCCTTCCACCGGGCCACTCGTTCTGCATCGACGCCGCGCAGCAGCGGACCGATCTTCGGGCGCAGCGACTGCACGGTCGGACCGAATGCGGCCACGGCGCCATCCAGCGAATCCTCGCGATCCACGTGGTGGATGTACCAGCGGGTGGCACGGTCCAGCAGCCGGCGCATGTCTAGGTGCAGGCGGCACCAGTGCGTTGAGTCGAAGGAAGCGGGCAACGCGTTGATCGCATCGATCTGCTCGTCGAGCTTGTAGATCTCGCGCAGCGCAACGAACGCCTTGGCGACCTGGGCCGCGGAGGCCCCGGTCTCCTCCATCACGCGGAATGCATAGGTGGTTCCGCCGATGTTGACCATGTCGTTGGCCACGACTGTCGCAATGATCTCGCGGCGCAGCGAATGGGAATCCAGTTCCTCACCGAAGCGCTCGGAGAGCTGGCGCGGGAAGTAGTTTCGCAGCGTTTGGGCAAAGTGTGGGTCATCGGGCAGGTCGCTGGTGGCCAGCTCGGTTGACAACTGGATCTTTGCATAGGCAACCACCACGGCAAGTTCCGGCCCGGTTAGTGAAGCCCCAGTGGCCAGGCGCGCCTCGAGTTCCACGGTTGATGGCAGGAACTCGATCTCACGGTCAAGGTCTGCGTGCTCCACCAGCCAATCCATCAGCCGTTCAAAGGCAGGGGTCCAGGAAGCAAGTTCCTGCCTGTCGGTGAGCAGCAGCACGTTCTGGTCAAAGTTGGTCTGCAATACCAGCCTCGAGACCTCCTCGGTCATCGAATGCAGGAATCCGGCCCGTTCCTCGACCGACAGCTTCCCGGCCTTGACCATCCGGTCAACGAAGATCTTGATGTTGACCTCGTGGTCCGAGCAATCCACGCCGGCGGAGTTGTCGATGGCGTCGGTGTTCAGGATGACCCCGTTCAGCGCCGCCTCGATGCGCCCGCGCTGGGTCATGCCCAGGTTGCCGCCCTCGCCGATGACGCGGGCACGGATCTGTGCGCCGTTGACGCGGATCGCGTCGTTGGCGCGG
This sequence comes from Paeniglutamicibacter antarcticus, assembly GCF_039544305.1. Classification (NCBI taxonomy): domain Bacteria; kingdom Bacillati; phylum Actinomycetota; class Actinomycetes; order Micrococcales; family Micrococcaceae; genus Paeniglutamicibacter; species Paeniglutamicibacter antarcticus. The sequence continues at coordinate 117,017 of NZ_BAABLK010000028.1, read as the reverse complement.
TCCCCGACCTCGGCAGGGGATTCGTCGGCCGCCTTGACATAAGTGCCGATGCCTCCGTTGTAGAGCAGATCAACGGGGGCACCCAGGATGGCCTTGAGCAGGTCGTTGGGAGCCATCGAGCTCACCGTGGCCTCCAGTCCAAGGACCTCGCGTACCTCGGGGGAAACCGGTATCGACTTCATCGACCGGGAGAACACCCCTCCGCCGGTGGAGATCAGCTCCTTGTTGTAGTCGGCCCATGAGGAACGCGGAAGCTCGAACAGGCGCTGGCGCTCCTGGAATGCTGCCTCCGGTTCCGGGCTCGGGTCCAGGAAGATGTCCCGGTGATCGAAGGCGGCAACCAGCTTGATGCTGCGGGTGCGCAACATGCCGTTGCCAAAGACGTCACCGGACATGTCACCCACGCCGGCCGCGGTGAATTCTTCGCTCTGGGTGTCGATGCCCAGCTCCATGAAGTGGCGCTTGACCGATTCCCACGCACCGCGCGCGGTGATGCCCATGGCCTTGTGGTCGTATCCCACCGAGCCGCCGGAGGCGAAGGCGTCGCCGAGCCAGTGGCCGCGTTCGAGGGAAATCTCATTGGCGATATCGGAGAACGAGGCTGTTCCCTTGTCGGCGGCGACCACCAGGTAGGTATCGTCCCCGTCCAGGCGCACAACGTTTTCCGGGGGCACCACGCGTTCGCCGGATTCATCGGCGACGAGGTTGTCGGTAATTTCCAGCAGTGAGCGGATGAAGATGCGGTAGGCGGCCTTGCCTTCCTCCATCCATGCGCCGCGGTCGATCGCGGGGTTGGGCAGGGCCTTGGCGAAGAAGCCGCCCTTGGCTCCGCTGGGCACGATCACTGCGTTCTTGACCATTTGCGCCTTGACCAGGCCCAGCACCTCGGTGCGGAAGTCCTCTCGGCGGTCGGACCAGCGCAGCCCGCCACGGGCAACCTCGCCGAAGCGAAGGTGCACGCCTTCGACGCGTGGTGAACAGACCCAGATCTCGTACTTGGGGCGCGGGAAGGGCGCGTCGGTGATCTGGCCGGGCAACAGCTTGAATGCCAGTGCTGCCGGGTCCAGGTAGTAGTTGGTGCGCAACGTTGCCTCGATGAGGTTCACGAAGCGGCGCAGAAGCTTGTCGGCATCCAGCGTCGGGACCTTGTCCAGCGCCACGTTGAGGACCTCGTGGGCGGTTTCGACCGCGGCCGCCGATTCCTCGGTGCCCAGTGCCGGATTGAAGGTTCCCTCGAAGAGGGCGATGAGCCCGTGGGTGACATCCGGATTGGCCACCAGGGTGTCGTTCATGAAGGTGTAGGAGTTCGAGGCCCCCAGCTGGTGCAGGTAGCGGCAGTAGGCGCGCAACAGGCCAACTTGCCTCCAGGTCACCGACTCAAGGAGCACCAGCCGGTTCAGGTTATCCGACTCCGAAACGCCCCGCACCACAGCGGAGTAGGCATCCGCCAGCAGCTCCTCGGAATCCACCGGGTCAATGCCCTCGGGGAACTTCAGGCCCAGATCGTAGAGGTAGCGGGGGTCCGAGCCAGCCGGGGTGATGGCGAAGGGCCGTTCCTCGATGACGTCCAGGCCTAGGTTCTGCAGCACCGGAAGGATCTTGGACAGCGAGAGCGGAACCTTGAGGTAAAGCTTCATCCGGGCGTTGACCTCGGAATCCTCGTCCTCTTCGGGCACATAGAACTTCACCACGGGCCCGACGTGCCCGGGCTCCGCGTATTGGCCGAAGCGTTCAATGTCGGCCAGTGCGTCCTCGACCTCGAAGTGGACGCGGTAGGCCGGAGGGAAGGCCTCTGCCCACCTGTTGGACAGTGCAGTGCCTTCCTCGGCTCCGTACTGCTCGTTGGCCGCGACGCTGACGCCTTCGGACCAGGAACGAACGGCCGCGACCAGCTTGGTCTCCAGTGCGGCGCGATCCACCACGGGGGTAAGCCCGTGGCGCTGCAACCGGATCCGGTAGAACAGGCGCACCAGCGCGGACTCGCTCATGCGTACGTCGAAGTCCATCGACTCGGCGTTGAACGCCTTGGTGAGTTCCTTCTCGATACGCAGGCGCACCCCGGTGGTGTACCGATCACGCGGCAGGTAGACCAAGGCGGACATGAATCGACCGTAGACATCGGGGCGAAGGAAGAGCGAGGTGCGGCGGCGTTCCTGAAGCCGCAGAATGCCCAGCACCGTGTCGGTGAGCTGCTCGACGGAGATCTGGAAGAGCTCGTCGCGCGGGTAGGTCTCCAGGATCGTGACGATGTCCTTGCCGGAGTGGGAGGCGGGAGCGAATCCTGCGCGCTTGAGCACCGCTTCGACCTTCTCGCGCACCACCGGGACGCTGCGCACCGATGAGGTGTAGACACTCGAGGCGAACAGGCCGATGAAACGACGTTCGCCGTTCACGTTGCCCTCTGCGTCGAAGCGCTTGACGCCCACGTAGTCGAGGTAGATTCCGCGGTGCACGGTGGAGCGGGAGTTGGCCTTGGTTATTACCAGGGCGCGCTTGTCCCGGGCCATTGCCCGTCCTCGCTTGGTGAGGTGCTGGGTGTCGCGTGCCGGGACGGCATTACGCATCATTCCCAGGCCGGAGTCGATCTGCAGGCGCAGCACGTCTTCGTTGTTTTCGGTGATCAGGTCGTATTCGCGGTAGCCCAAGAAGGTGAAATTACCGGCATCGAGCCAGTGCAGAAGGTCAATGGCGGCGTCAAGGTCAGGGATTTCCTCGGCCCCGACGACGGTGGAGAGCGAATCGGCGATCTCGTGGGCCTTGTTGCGCATCGGGGCCCAGTCCTCCACCGCGGCGCGCACGTCCTTCAGGATACGTTCGAGACCGGAGATCAGATCGGCCACCGCTTCATCCGAGGGATCCCCGCCGAGTTCCACGGAGATCCAGGATTCGACCGCGGCGTTGCGGTTCTCGGCGATCAACGCGGAGATCTGGGGCAGTGCGACGGTGTCGCCGCTGGCCACGTGGTCGTTGGCAGACACCGAGTCCAGCGAGGTGAGGTGTCCGTCTGCGCCATCTCGTCCGACCAGGAAGGTGGGGTGGACCACGACGTTGATGGCAACTTTCTGCCTCACGATTTCCGCGGTGACCGAGTCAACAAGAAACGGCATGTCATCGGTGACCACGTAGACCATGGTCGTTCCGGCATGCCGGGTGACTGCCACGCGGGCCGTCTTGGGCTCTCTTTCCCAACCTACGGTCAGGTGGGCCGCCACACGAGCTTCGAGTTGCTGGGGCGAGTAGGCCACTGCATCTTCTGGTGCCAACTGGCCGTAGTAGTTTGCTACCAAATCGGCAGTTAGCGTCTCAGCGATGAAAGTTTCGGACATGCTGGACTCCGACGAGTTCAAAAAGAACGCCTCCGTGGATCGATGTGCGTTTCGCACCATTGCGCAACGCTTGTGTTACAACACTATCCCGACGGGTTACGGACGTCACCTCGAAGGAGCCAAACGCCGCAAAAGCGTCTGTTTGGCCCGAACCTGATGCCCGGCCAGGGCGGCAATGGCCACCCGGAGGCCGCAATGCGGTGCAATCTCTGCTAGCGCGCTTCCGGCCAGCAGCGCCGCTTCCACCGCTGCGGGATCGTTGGGAAGGTAGCAGGAAACCGGCAGCTCGGGCCCGAAGCGTTCCCAGGTCTCTGCAAGCGCGTGGCGCGGGGAGGCTCCGGCGTTGGCCACGGAAACCTTGTTGAACAGCACCTTCACCGGAAGTTCGCCAAGTACCTCGTGCATTTCCTCAAGTGCCCGGATCAATCGCGGGACCCCGATGCTGTCGGCGGCCCCGAGCGCAAAGACCTCATCGGCAATACGCAGCATGGCTGCCGTGACGCCGTTGCGCTGCGGGGCGGCGGTGTCGAAAGTCAGGTCCTCGTCGAGCTCCAGGGGCGCTGCGACATCGATGACAATGACATCGCAGCTTTCCTGCAGCGCCAACACGGCGCGGCGCAATGCCGTGGGGCGCAGTTCGGGCCACCGGCTGGCCCGCGGCAGGCCGGTGGCCACGCGCATGCGTGCCCCTGCGATCACCACCGGCGCACATATCCGCTCGAGCGTGGCTGCATCGAACCTGCCGGTATCCACGGTGCGGCAGAGCTGTGCGATGCCTGCGGCCTCGTCGAGCAGCCCTAGCTGGACAGCTTGGGACGCCCCGTAGGTGTCGGCGTCCAGCAATACCACTTCGGCATTGGCCAGCGCGCATTCCACCGCGTAGTTCAGCGCAACCAACGAGCGGCCCGGGGATCCGACGGGGCCCCAAAAGACCACCACGCGCGCCTTTTTCCCAGGTTCCGCAGTTGCTTGGTCCCCCGCACTGTCGGGATCGGTGCCGTGTTCCCGGTGTCCCAGTTCGGTCCGCGCACGGGTGAGAAGGATACCCAGTTCCACGGCCGTGGTGCCGGTGCCGGCCACGTAGGCACCTGCTGCAGCCAGGCGCCGGCCTTGGGAGGCATCGTCGCAGAGCACCACCACCGGCACCCCGCGTTCGATCATCGCATCGATGTCTTGAGTTTCGGCTTCCTCCGCGGCTCCGGCCAGGATCACGGCGTCTGCCAGCCCGGTTTCGCACAGCGCGATCACCTCGACGATTTCCGTGCAACTGCGCGCCACCGTGAGCACCCCGCGGTGGCTTTCGAGTCGGTCCACTACGCTCCCGTCATCCCCATGCAACACCACAGAGATATTCATGAGGCACTGGCCGCTGGATTGAACACCACGGTGATGCGCGCGTCGTTGGCCATGGCCTCGAGCAGGTCGGCCAGGGCGGTATCGACCACCAAGACCTCGACCAGGGTGCCGGCGGTTCCCCCGAAGCCCGTGGCACGCTCGGAGCGTGCGGTGACCTCTGCCGAAGGCAGCAACAGACTCGGAGGCGCGTAGGCATTCGCGTTGCGGTCCTTCAGCGAGACCCAGACATCGACGTGGGAGCCCGAGGAGATGGCGGCAGGTAGCGCGTCGGGCAACTCGATTGACACCGGACGGCGGTTGGTTCCGTCGACCAGGCCCAAGGCGCTGCGTGGCAGCAACTGTCCCGCCCGGATCAGGGAGTTGGCTCTGGTTCCATCGAGCAATCCCGGGTCGGCGGGAACATAGCCTTCCTCGAGTATGTCGAGTTTCACATTCACGACGTTGAGCTTGTCGGCGCTGATTTCCTCCCCCAAGGAGATATCCGATTTTGCCGAATACATCGGGGTGGTCCGGTCCACTGAGCTGGTCAGGGAGATAACCCCGACGCAGGAAGCCAACACGATCAGGATGCCCAACAGCAACCTAGGGTCCTTCCAGCTCGGCCGTGCCAACCGGCCGGCCGGCGGACCGGCTTCGTGAGCCTTGTCCATCTCGCACTCCCCACTTCGCCATGAGCACTTGCGTGCGCCATCTCCGCCCGGCTCCAACGGTGCGAGCCATCGCGCGATGTTCCATGCACGGGCGCAACTGCCCCCGGCTACGTTCTGGTGGACACCATACGCCGCCCCGTGGCCGGCCGATAGGGCAGGCGACATGATTGTGGATGGCCTCGGAGCGCGACTACTCCTCTCGGCGCACTCTGGCGATGGCGGAAAAGGGGATGAGCGAACGGCCCAGGACGGCAGGACCGCGGCGAAATTCGTCTTGCTCGTGCAGTGCCACTTCCACGAAATCCTGACCCACTTGGTCCAAGGTCCCGGTGGCTAAAAGCTGCCCGTCGATCCCCCCGATTCCCACCCTGGCACGATCGCGCACCAGCATTCGCAGGGCCTGGGAGAAACCCACGCGCCGCTGTCTCGTTTCCGGGCCCCGCCCGGCTTCCAGTCCCCTCCACCAGGCCAAGGCCCGAAAAGGAATCAGTTCCTCCCTACCGGCATGGGCCAGCATCAACCAGTCCCTCCCGATGGCGGAAAGTTCTCCTGAGGGGCGCTCGGCACCCAGCAGCTGTAGATCAACGCGTGTGCCCAGATGCCGTTCCAGGCGTTGGAGCATTGTTTGCCGTGCACGTTCGATTCGCACGATTTCCTGGACTTCGCTTATCCGGTTCCGGGCAGAATCGGCCTCGAATTGAGCTTCCAAGTCAGCAAAGAGCGATTCCCATCTCATGGTGCCAACCCTAGATCCCGGAAACTCTTCCGCCTACCCCTAGCTTCTACGCGCATCAGGTGTCATTATAATTGAACAAATGGTATCAAGTGATCACAAATCACATGAAACGAGATCCAAATGTGTTCGACAACATTTTGTGACAAGTTGGCGCTTGGAGCGGTCACGACACTTTCCCTGGCCATGCTCGGCTCTAGCTACGTCGTGTGGCGCAGGCTCCAGGAGCGCGCCGTCACCGGTGCCCCGCTGGATGCCTGGTCACTGGAACGGCTGACAGGACTTACCCTCGGCCTCTTGGGTGCGGCGATCATCGCCTGGTTGTTGCTTTGCGTGGCGATTGCCGCACTCGCCCACCTGCTCATTTCGGCTGGAGACCGCTTAGGCGCCGCGGCAGCTTCCTTGGTACCGGGGTTCATCGGCCGCTTGGTCATTGCCGGTCTCGGTGGTTCCCTCGCGCTTGCCGGTTGTGCCTTGGGTGCGGCCCCGGCCGGCGCCGCCGTTTCGGCTGCTGCCCCGTTGTCACCGCCGAAGTCCGCACCGAGGCCTATGGCCGAACTGAAAGGACCAGGGGTCATCCCCAACCCGGCCCGTGCCGGGGAACCAAACCACCCGAATCCCGAACTGCTCAGTCCGGGATTCATCCCGCATCGCGTGCCGTTGCCCCTGCCCAGGCTTGTCGGCGCAACCACCCGATCATCGAGCGAGGTCGTGGTGCAACGAGGCGACAGCCTCTGGGCGATTGCCGCCCGGCACCTTCCCGGTGACGCCGGCATCGAGGAAATCGCGTCTGCGTGGCCGCACTGGTACCACGCCAACTGGAAACTCATCGGCCCGGACCCCGATCTCCTGGAGGTGGGAATGGTTTTGCAGAAACCTGAACCGTCAACACCGAAACCCTGAGGGCTGATACCGGATAGCCCAATCCCGCCCCATCAACCCAATCCCAGCTGCAGGGACAATCACCAGCCCGCCAGGAGTCCACCATGTCCATCACCGCCATCGACCCGGCACCGGCAAGAAACATGCCGTTGCACACCCTTGAAAACGTCTATGCCTCACCCGATGCGCAGGGCGTGTTCCCCATCGAGGTACGCCGTTTCCCGGTCACGCTTCGCCGCGGATCGGCAACGCGCAGGCGCCGCTGCCTGCAGCCGGTGCCTGACGGTGAAGCCCCAAAGCCCCGGAGCCCGTCACCGCAGGAATCCAAGGCCGCCACCCGGGCTGAACCCGGCCGCCGGCCGGGCAATGTTTCCCTTCAGAGGAGCCCGAGTCCGGCGGCGCAAGCCGTGGCCGAACGACTCTTCCCCTCCAACGACGACCTCCTGTTTCCTGCCGCCTCTGTCGCAGCGATCGTCCATGCCGCTGCCCCGGCAATGCTGGAGGTGCTTGCCGGAGCACGGTCAGCGCACCAACTGGTTCGCGCGCTGAGCCCCGACTGCATGCTCAAGCTCGAATACCATGTGCGGCTCGGCGCGGCACAGAGGCCGGACCCCGACTCCTGTTGCTATTCCAACCCGAGGGTCATGGCGATGCGCGTCACCCAGATCATGCCCCTGGTCTTTGAGGCCGCGGTGGTCCTGCGCGACATGCAAAAAGTCCGTGCCACTGCCCTACGAATAGAGCGGTGGCACGGACGATGGCAGGTGACTGCCTTGGAAATCGGTTAGCGGCGCTTGCCCTTTTTCTTTTTGTTGCCGCCCTGCTTCGGTGCCGCGGCACCGGCAGTGCGCTCGATGTGGGTCGAGGCCTCGCCGCTTTCCTCCGGCGCCGTATATCGCAAGGTCGACGGGCGCTGCGGTGCATCGAGCCCTGGTGTGTTCAATGTCGGTTCGGTGGTCACCGAGCGCGCATCGGTGACACCTGGGAGCGAGATCTCCGGAGCCGCCTGGGTTTCGACTTCGATGTTGAAGAGCATCCCGATGCTCTCCTCGCGAATGGATTCCATCATCGTCTGGAACATCAGGAAGCCTTCGCGCTGGTACTCTACCAGCGGGTCGCGCTGGGCCATGGCACGTAGCCCGATGCCTTCCTTGAGGTAGTCCATCTCGTAAAGGTGTTCCTGCCATTTGCGGCCGATCACCGAGAGTACGACCCGGCGTTCGAGCTCGCGCATGTTCTCTTCCCCGACCGCTTCCTCGCGTGCAACGTACTGCAGGCGTGCGTCCGAAAGGATCTCGCGCTCGAGCAGGTCCGGGGTGATCTCGTCACGGTGGCCGGCTTGCTCTGATACTTCCTCAAGGGTGATCGAGATCGGGTAGAGCTGCTTGAGGTTGTTCCAGAGTCGCTTTAGGTCCCAGTCCTCGGAGTGGCCCTCCCCGGTTGTCTCGTTGACCATGGCCTTGACAACGTCTTCGAGGAAGTGTCCAACCTTCTCTTCCAGGTCTCCGCCTTCGAGGATGCGCCGGCGGTCTCCGTAAATGGCTTCACGCTGGCGGTTCATCACATCGTCGTACTTCAAAACGTTCTTGCGCTGCTCGGCGTTGGTGCCTTCCACTTGCGCCTGCGCGGTCTCGATTGCCTTGGAAACGATCTTTGACTCCAGGGCCACGTCGTCGGGCATCGAGGGGTTGTTCATGATCCGCTGGGCGGCACCGGCATTGAAGCGACGCATCAGCTCGTCGGTCATCGAGAGGTAGAAGCGCGATTCGCCCGGGTCGCCCTGACGACCGGAACGACCACGGAGCTGGTTGTCGATACGGCGCGATTCGTGGCGCTCGGTGCCCAGAACATAGAGTCCGCCGGCGTCGGAGACTTCCTGCGCCTCGTTCTGCACCTGCTTCTTGGCGTTCTCGAAGACCGAGTCCCAGACACGCTCGTATTCCTCGGAGTTCGTTTCCGGGTCAAGCCCGCGGTGCTCCATTTCGGCCACCGCGAGGAACTCGGCGTTGCCGCCGAGCATGATGTCGGTACCACGGCCTGCCATGTTGGTGGCCACCGTGACGGAGCCCTTCTTGCCGGCCTGGGCGACGATCGAGGCCTCGCGGGCGTGCTGCTTGGCGTTGAGGACCTCGTGTCTGATGCCCTGCTTGGCCAGCAGGCGTGCCAGGTACTCGCTCTTTTCCACGCTAGTGGTTCCCACGAGTACCGGCTGGCCGGTGGCGTGGCGTTCGGCGATGTCCTGGACCACGGCGTCGAACTTGGCGATCTCGTTTTTGTAGATCAAGTCCGCCTGGTCCTTGCGCACCAAGGGCTTGTTGGTGGGGATTTCCACCACGCCGAGCTTGTAGGTGCCCATGAATTCGCCCGCTTCGGTCTGCGCGGTACCAGTCATGCCAGCGAGCTTCTTGTAGAGGCGGAAGTAGTTCTGCAGGGTCACGGTAGCCATTGTCTGGTTCTCGGCCTTGATCTCCACCCCTTCCTTTGCCTCGATGGCCTGGTGCATGCCTTCGGAGTAGCGGCGTCCGGCAAGGGAACGGCCCGTGTGTTCGTCAACGATCATGACCTCGTCGTTGATCACGACGTAGTCCTTGTCGTTCTTGAATAGTTCCTTGGCCTTGATGGCGTTGTTCAAAAACCCGATCAGCGGGGTGTTGGAGGCTTCGTAGAGGTTGTGGATTCCCAGGTAGTCCTCGACCTTTTCGATGCCTGGTTCCAGCACACCGATGGTTCGCTTCTTCTCGTCGACTTCATAGTCGGTGTCCAAGGATAGCCGGGTGACCAGCTTGGCGAACTCGGTGTACCAGCGGTTCACGTCCCCCGAGGCCTGTCCGGAAATAATCAGCGGGGTACGGGCCTCGTCGATGAGGATCGAGTCGACCTCATCGACGATGGCAAAGTTGTGTGCGCGTTGGACAAGCTCATCCGAGCTCCAGGCCATGTTGTCGCGAAGGTAGTCGAACCCAAACTCGTTGTTCGTCCCGTAGGTGATGTCGGCTTCGTATTGCTTGCGGCGCTCGGCGGGATCCTGGTTGGAAATGATGCAACCGTTGGTCAAGCCCAGGAAGCGGTAGACACGGCCCATAAGGTCGGACTGGTACTCGGCGAGGAAGTCGTTTACGGTCACCACGTGGACGCCCTTGCCGCTGAGGGCATTGAGATAGGCCGGCGCGGTGGCCACCAGGGTCTTGCCTTCACCGGTCTTCATTTCCGCGATGTTGCCCAGGTGAAGGGCTGCACCGCCCATGAGCTGGACGTCGAAGTGGCGCATGCCCAAGGTGCGGTCCGAAGCCTCGCGCACCGCGGCGAAAGCCTCGGGCAACAGGTGTTCCAGCGACTCGCCGTCGGCGATACGGGCCCGGAACTTGTCGGTTTCACCACGCAGCTCCGCATCGCTGAGAGCACGGAATTCGGCATCAAGCACGTTGATGGCGTCGGCGTATCCGCTCAACTTCTTCAGCGTCTTTTTGTCGCCGGTACGCAGGATACGTTCAAGCAGTGATGCCACGAGGCAGCTCCCAAATCTCTAGCACAGGATTTCTGGCCTGTTCAGTCTACGGGAGACTTTCCTGTCACCCGTGGCTTTTAGCAAATTTCGGGCGAGCTTAGTGAAAACTCCAAGGCTTCTGCCAGATTCCCGTTGGCCGAAACACTCACTTCGAACAGTCCCAGCCAACGGGCCATGGCCCACAATTCGTCTGCCAACTCCACTGCTGTCTCCTCCGGTGCTCCCGGCTCCACGAAGGCGCCTCGTACCAGCAGCCGCCCGCTGGACCTCTCCGCCTTCAGGTCCACCCTGGCCACCAGGTCCTCGCCCAGCAGGAAGGGCAGCACGTAGTACCCATGGACGCGCTTGGCCGCGGGCGTGTAGATCTCCAGTCGATAGGTGAAACCGAAGAGCTTCTCGATTCGCCTTCGGTTGAAAACCATGGAATCGAACGGTCCCAACAGGGCCCGGGCATGGGATCGGCGAGGCACGACGGTGCCGGGCAGCGAGTAGAAGGGGTCGCTCAGCCCTGCCACCTGGACCTTTTCCAAGGCCCCGTGCTCGCACAGTTCCACGAGTGCTGCCGAGGATTGGCGTAGCGGGAGCCGAAAATAGTCCGCCAGGCAGTGCGCTGTCCCGATCCCGTGCGCTTTGGCAGCGGCAAGGAGCAACCGGTCCATCCCCTGGCGACGCTCATGTGCATTTGCCGGGGCGGCCGGCTTCGGAAGGACGCTCCGCAGGGAGGTGTACCGACGTTCGAATGCGCTGTTCCGCCCTTCGCTACTAATCATGCCCTCGGCAAACAGTGCCTCGAGGGATCGTTTGGCAGCCGACCAGTTCCAACCCCATCCGTCGTTCGACTTGGGCTCATCGTGGCCCAGCTCGGCAGCAATCTCGCGCGAGGTACGTGGTTTGTCGTCCAGGAGCAGCCCAAGGATCCGCTGTGCCAGGTCACGTTCGTATTCATCGATGGTCTCCATGCTGCCGGGCCAGGAACGCCGCTGCCAGGGAACCAAGTCGTTGAAGTGCTCGCTTCGCACCAACGAGGCTTCGTGCGCCCAATATTCCACGACGCGACGCGGTTTCCTTACCGCCAAGGCGTCAAGCAGACCGGGGTCGTAGGGACCAAGGCGAGAGAAGATCGGCAGGTATTGTGCCCTGGCCAAGACATTGACCGAATCAATCTGGATCAGTTCGAGCCGGGCAAAGGTACGGCCCACCGCCCCCATCGTGATGGGGGCGGTGGGCCGTACTTGGTTCAAGCCTTGTGCTGCGATGGCCACGCGGCGAGCCTGTGCTGCTGAGAGTGTCTTCCTCATTGGCCCGTCGTCTGCGCCGGCGCCTTAGGCGTTGGCTGGCTGTGAATCATGGTCGCGGTATCGGCGGGTCTCCAGGGTCGACTCGTCGGTGGCTTCCGGGTCCAGGGTGATCGTCCCGTAGGAGTACTGCTGGTCTCCCTTGCCGTTGCGGGTGTAGACCACCGAGTGGGCTCCTGTTTCCGCATCCACAAAGAGGTAGAAGGGGTGGCCGATCATTTCCATGCGGTCCACGGCGTCATCGACGCTCATCGACTCAGCAGGGAAGACCTTGCGGCGGATTTCGATCGGAGGGGCCCCGTTCTCTGAGGCTTCGGCGGCCAACCGGGCTTCCTCGTCCAGCTGCGCCTGGCGAGTTGCATCGGCCAACGGAATCGAGCTGTCCGCCGGCTCCAGTCCGCTGGTTGCCTGGTGGACTGCCTTTGGTGTCTGGCGCCCGTGGTGGATCTTGCGACGGTCCCGGGCCTTGCGCAGACGCTCAAGAAGCTTGGCGAATGCAGTGTCGAAGGCCGCGAACTTGTCGGCGGCCTTGGCCTCGGCGCGGATCGCTGGTCCCCGTCCCAGAACCGTCAATTCGACGGTCAGAGCAGTTTCGGCGTTGCGCGCGTGCTGCTCCTTGGTGACCTTGATGTCCAAGCGCTGGATCTTGGTTGCAAGCTGGTCGACCTTGTCGACCTTCTCATCCACGTACTCGCGGAACCGATCCGTAACACTGACATTGCGTCCGTTGATCGTCATCTCCATGGTGTCCTCCATCATTACTCAGGTGACACATCAGCGACCGAAGAATTCACTCCTCCCGGCCGCTGAAGATGGGCTACTTTCCCCTCAAGGGGTGCCCATACTTCAGCCTATGACAGATGCAGTGAAAGGCAAGGATGTTGGCACCATTACTTCGATCGCGCTGAGCGAACACCCTGTTTCGGGTCCGGTGCGGGCGTAGCAGCCAACACCACGGCCCCGCACACCAGCAACCCGGAATCCGCCAGCGCACGCTGGGCTTCCGCCAGCGTGGCACCGGTGGTCAACACGTCATCGATGAACAGCACCTGGGCCTCCAACGAGAGCATCCGGGCCAATCCGCGCGTGTCGGGCGCGTCCAGGGTGCCCCGCACCACGGACCGCGCCCGCTTGCCCCTGCCCTTTTGTGCCGAGGCGAACTGGCCAGAGGCCCTGTATCGCACGAGGTGCTCCACCAACACCCTCTCGGGCAGCACCCGTGAACGGTTCATCCGCGCCAGCAGCACGCCCAACGGGAAATACCCACGTTTGGCCTTGGCACGCAATCGCGTGGGCACCGGCACCAGCACCACCGGGCGGCCGGGATCGGCAAGTTCCGCCACCGCGGTGAACACGGCTCGCGCCAGCGCCGGCACCAACACCTTGCCCAGGGCAGGCATCTGGTGGTTCTTGAACGCCAGGATCACCGCCGCCAATTCATGGTCGTAGATGCCAGCGGCAATCACCGGCAACGCTTCGCCGAGCTGGTTCACCGGAAGGGCATCGGCCCGGTGCTCCACGCGTTGCGGGTGCAGGCACGCAGTGCGCATGGCCTTGGAACACGTTGGACACAGCGTGGAATCGGGGCGTTGGCAGCAGACACAGTCAACCGGCAGCAACAGCGCCGCGGTGCTTGCCAGCGCGGCCCGCACCGCGCGTGCGCCGCGCTGGCACCAGAGCGCATCAAGGCACCGGGGCAAGCGGGGCCCGCTGGTGGTTCCAGCCGGAGGCTTCCTCCGGTAGATGGCATCCGGATCCTTGCGCTTCCAAGGTTTCATGCAGACCAGTGTGCATCGGCCACGCGCGATACGGACCAGAAGGCCTCCGGGCTGTGGAGGCGACCTGCTGGCCCAACACCGAGTGGAGATCACCCGGGGTAGGCGAGATCCCTGACCTTGGACTTCATCGGGTGCCAGGAGCTACCTACCCTGGTGTACGTCTTGTCCTTGATTTCTGCATATACGGCACGGCGATCCCCTGCCCCGGCCGACAAATTGAGCATGCCCAGCAACGGCAGGTACTTCACCCGTGCCCCGGCAAGGCTGATTTCCTCTGCCTCGACCTTTTCGGTGGCACTGGTGGTGGAAACGATGATCGAGACATCGGAGTTCCACAGCGCCTGCGTCGCCGGAACCTCAGGGTAGATCCGCTTGGGCGGGGCAAAGCCTCGCGGGGACCCGTCTGCATCGCGCAGGATACCGCTGAGCGACACGCTAGTTTCCCCGTCCTTTGAGGAAACGATCACCACACGGGCCCCGTCGCGCGAGACGCGCAAGGAGGAAACATCAGCATCTGCGAGCCAGACGGCCGTGATCGGCCTGACTTTCCCGCTCAAGGCGATGTCGGCTGGTACCGCCAGCACACTGGTGGTCTTGGAATTGTCCACTGTCCAGGTCCACCCGTGGGCGTCCATGCTGGGGCGGACCAGATCCGTGCCGGTGGCGACGACCGAGCTTCGGCCCTCTTCGTCCACGGCGACCAACTCGGTGCGCTTTCCGTTCAAGAATGCATAGCGGTTCCCCAAGGGGCTCATCGCCGGCAGCCGAGGGTTGTACCTGGAAATGTTCCCGATGCCGCCAACCAGCCGTGAGGACTTGCCCTTGAGGTAGTACAAGGACTTGTCTAGCACACCGATCTGGGTGTCGGGCACCGACGGATCCACCTCGGCGACCAAGAATTCGGGCGCCTTTGGACCGATGTTGATCTCCGATTGCTCATCGCTCATCACCACCGAGCGCACGCTGGCCAGGCCGCCAAGCGTCAGCTCAAGCTGCTGCTGCATCTGCTGGCGGGAAAGTTCGGTCGAGTCAAGGAAGGTCCCGGAATTCAAGTCAACGGTTGCCCGACGTGATTCGATGGGCACGGAAGAACGCACCAGCGAGCTGCCAGTGGGGAAGGCGGAAACCACCGCGTTTTCCAGGTAGGGCGCAGGACCGGCCAGCAGCGCCTCGACGATGGATGCCGCCACGCCGGTGCGCGTCGGGAACCAGCGCACATCCGGAACCGCATAGGCGTAGCTGACGTCGTAAAAGTAGAGGGTCTGCGGGGCGAAGACGTGGGTGAACCTCTCCTGGTCGAGCATGATCCCGTCGGGTAGCGAGGAGATGCGCCACTGTCCTTCAATTTTCTCCAAGCCCACGTCCACCGCACGGGTGGTGTGCGGGGCCACATCTGTCCTTGTGCCCAGGTCATCGATTTCCGCCACGATCTCCAACTGGACGGTGAAGGTGTCGGTCTTGGCCCCGGGCAGCACCGAGGGCTGCCCGCCGTAAATCAGGGTCCGCACCGACCCCTTCCAGATCCCTGCCTGCTTGGGATCCAGGAATTCGCGGGCAACCTTGTAGTCGTCTTGGGAGGCGATGCCCGCCTCAATGAAACCGTCGACGATATCCATTTGGCTGGAATCCGCCTTGGGCCCCTGCGGGGTGAACTGCACAGTTCCGTCGGGATTGCTATTGCCACCGTCGAGGTCGATGGACTGGACCGGGGAATTGCTCGGGATCGCCGAGCACCCGGTGAGCACCAGCATCACGCCCAGGAGCGCGGCCAGCAGCGTGGAAAGCTTCGGGCGGTTCCTAATCATGCGGGTCCTTCCTTCCAGGGGTGTGCTCTCCGGCGCCGCGTGCCGGGGTTCCGTGGGCGCGCGGCTCATCGCTCAGAAGCGGCGCTGCGGGCTTGAACCCGATCGCGGGGATTTCCCCGGTGAGCGGGAAGGAAACGATCATCCCGCGGTCCAATACGGCGTCGGCCAGCACGATCGGTTCAAGGGGCAGCGGCGAGGCGATGATCGCCTCACCCAGGATCCTGGGCAGCGTCAGGCGGAAGCAGGAACCCACGCCGCGTTCGCCCCAGGCTTCCAGACGGCCACTATGCAGCCTGGTGTCCTCCATCGCAATGGAAAGCCCCAGGCCCGAGCCTCCGGTGGTCCGCGCACGGGCGGGGTCACCTCGCCAAAAACGGTCAAAGACCCGGGTGCTGGCTTCGTGGCTCATACCGATGCCGCGGTCGCGCACCGTGATCGCCACGGCATTCTCGTTTCCGGCCACGGTGATGTCGATCGGATTTCCCTCGCTGTGTTCCACGGCGTTCATGACCAGATTGCGCACCACGCGTTCGATGCGCCGCGGATCCATTTCGGCAACGCAACCACCGGCCGGGGTGCTCAAGCGCAGGACCGAACCCAGTGCCTCGGCGTGCGGGGTGGCGGCATCTATGACGCGGCGGGCAATCGAGACAAGGTCCGTGGGCTCTGGGTCAAGCACCGCGACACCTGCATCGAACCGGGAGACCTCCAGGAGGTCGTTGAGCAGTATCTGGAAGCGTTCGACCTGGGCGTAGAGCAACTCCGAGGAACGCTTATTGATCGGGTCAAAGTCTTCACGGGCATCATGCAGCACCTCGGCCGCCATCCGCACCGTGGTCAGCGGGGTGCGCAACTCGTGGGACACATCCGAGACGAAGCGCTGCTGCATCTGGGAAAGCTTCGCCAGCTGGTTGATCTGGTCTTGCAGGGATTTGGCCATGTGGTTGAACGAGTTGCCCAGCCGGGCGATCTCGTCCTCCCCGGAGACCGTCATGCGTTCTTCCAGCTCGCCTGCGGCAAGCTTCTCCGAGACCTGCGCGGCGGCGGCGACCGGACGGACCACGGCGCGGGTGACGTACCAGGTGATGCCGCCTACGACCAACAGCAGCAGTCCGCCGACAAGTCCCATCGCCCTGTTGATGAACTCGAGGGTATTTTGCACCGAGCTGAGGTCATAGACCAAGTAGAGCCCGTATTCGCGTCCCGGCGGCAGCGTCACCTTGGTGCCGAAGATGAGCCCGGGTCCGGACTTGGCCCCGGGATTGACCTCTATGGACTGCCAGAAGGTGCCGTTGGATTCCCGGACCTGGGTCGCCAGTGCCTCGGGCACGATACGCGAGGTCAAGTTTCCGCTGGCGGTGGGTCCCACGTAAATATTGTCGTCCCCGGGCAACGGGACCAGCACGAAGTCGCGCGGCACCAGGGCGGTGTCGCCCTCGAGGATCTTCAAGGTGCTGGTCACCAGCGTGTGGGTGCTTGAGCGGTCTGTGGTGGCCGCCGAATCAAAGATCGACTTCACCTGGCCCAGCCCCCGAACCGATTCGGATTCGACCTGGTTGAAGCGTTCCTGGAATAGACCGGTGGCGATCTGGTTGGACAGGAAGGCACCGGCCCCCATCAGGGCCACGGAGGTGAGCAGCACCGCCGAGGTCACTGTGCGGAAAAGCAGTGAACGGGTCCACCGCGAGCGGACGGCTCGGCGCGCACGGCGCAGCCCGTTCAGTGCCCGGCGGGGCCAGCCGGGTTTACCTCCGGCCCCCGCCTCGGGGGCTTCTTCCGCCTTTGCCGGCTCGACGGCGTTCATGCTTCCCGTCTTCTCCAGGCTCAGGCCTGGCCCGCCTTGTAGCCGACGCCACGCACGGTGAGCACGACCTCGGGGTTTTCCGGATCCTTCTCGACCTTCGAACGCAGGCGCTGGACGTGAACGTTGACCAAGCGGGTGTCCGCCGCATGGCGGTAGCCCCACACCTGTTCAAGCAGTTGCTCACGGGTGAAGACCTGCCATGGTTTGCGGGCCAGGGCCACCAGCAAATCGAACTCCAACGGGGTCAGTCCTATGGCTTCGGCCTCGCGGGTCACCCGGTGGCCGGCGACGTCGATGCTCAGGTCCCCGATCTTCAGGGTCTCGGGGGCATGGAGTTCACCGGGGCGCAGGCGGGCACGCACGCGTGCAACGAGCTCCGCGGGCTTGAACGGCTTGGGGACATAATCGTCGGCACCGGATTCCAGACCGCGAACCACGTCGGCGGTGTCCGCCTTGGCGGTCAGCATGACGATCGGGACATCGTCCTCGGCGCGGATGAGTTTGCAGACCTCGATCCCGTCGAGACCCGGAAGCATCAGGTCAAGAAGCACAAGATCGGGCTTGACCTCACGGAAAACACCCAAGGCACTGGCACCGTCGTAGCAGAAGACCGCTTCGAAGCCGTCGTTCTGCAACACGATGCCGATCATTTCGGCCAGCGCCTCGTCGTCGTCGACAACCAGGATGCGTGCCTTCATAATCTGCCCTTCCGTAGCCTGACGCTGGGCTCAGCAATAAGCAGACACCCGGATACCTCAAGGATACATGAGCGAACCGGCGAAATTGCCGCGGAAACGGCAATCCACCTCACTGATTAGCCGTTTGCGCACCGGGGATAAACTGGGGCAAACCCGTGGACAGGCTGCTTCGTACTCCATACTGCTGCCCCCGCCGAGTCCGCGCCCATGAGAGGTAACACCCCGCCATGTCGCCGCAGCCCGACCCACCACCAAACCCACCCACGGATCCCGCCCGGGATCCGGGTGCTTCCCCTCACGGTGTCCCGGAGGCCGATCCCGGAGCGGCCAGCAGTGGCTGGGGTCCTCCCCCTCCGGGATGGGACCAGAGGCCGCCACCCTCCGGAGGCTCTGCCCATGCCGGGGCACCTTCCCGGACAGGTTCGCAGCCAGGTGCGCCCTTCGCCCCGGCGGCCAAGCCCGGGGTGCTGGAACTCAGGCCGCTGGGCTTCGCGGATTTGTTGGATGCGACATTTGCCGTGGTGCGCCGCGCCCCGTTGCCAACCGTTGCAAATGCGATTCTGATCCAGCTGGTTCCGGCGCTGCTCTGCCTGTTCCTGGTCCAACGACTTGATGGTTCGGTGCTAGGCATCGAACGCCTGCTGGGCGATGCCGCGGCGATTCCAAGCTCCGCGGCTTGGGAACCGGGCACGTGGGCCGGGATCTTCGAGGAGTCCTGGCAGTTCTACGCCGGTGCCGGCGCCGTGTTGCTGGCGGTGCAGCTGCTGGCCAACGTACTGGTCGTGGGTCCCACGACGGTGGCTGGAATGCGCGCGGTGCTCGGGCTGGGCACCGGCTGGGGCCAGGGCCTTGCCCTCTGCGGTGCCGCGATGCTCCGCATTGCCGGCTGGAACCTGTTGCTCGGCTTGGGCGCGGTGTTGCTCCTTGGGCTGCTGGGCGCCGGCGCGTTCCTGCTGGCCGGAGCCGTGGGGTTCCCCGCAGCAATCCTTGCATTGCTTGCCGTGGTCCTGGTGCTGATGGTTGGGGGACTGTGGATCGGGATCAGGCTCTCGCTGGTCCCCACGTTGCTGGTCGCACGGGGAACGGGAACCCTGCGCGCCATCAAGTCCTCATGGTCCTTGGCCCGTGGCTCCTGGTGGCGCATCCTGGGGATCCTGCTGGTGGTTGTGGTGGTGCTGGGGATCCTGGAGGGGTTGCTCTCGCAGCTGGTCTCGGCGGTCGGCGCTGAGTTGGTCGGGGCCAACGGGACCTTGGCCACCTGGATCACCCTAGGCGTGGTGGCCAATGCCCTGGTGGGCGCGCTTGGCCTGGTGTTGGGCCAGTTGATGCTGGTGATGCTGCAGGTGGACCTGCGTATCCGCAACGAACGCCTGGACCTGGCGCTGGGCGCCGAAGCATTGGACCCGGCATCCCATCCGATACCGGGCCGCTTCGCCCCGATGCGCTAGGCGTCCACGCGGACCTGGTTCAGCGCCTCGGCGTAGCCGGCAAGGCGCCCCAGCACGGTGGTGGCCATCGACGGGGAGACCATGGCCAGTCCGCCGGCCGGAGTCAGCACTAGTGCCCCGAGGCCTGCATCGCCGAGGCCAAGTTGGCGCCATGGCCGCCGGATGGCGGCAACGCCGTCAACGATCCCGGGCATTGTGCCCACCGGGTCGAGGCATCCGAGCCACAGCCTCTTCCCCGACTCCACGGCGGAGGCCACAAGCTCCCATCCGGGGACACCCAAGGAGGAGGCAGCAGCGCCGACGCCGTCTGCTCCGGCTTCCAGTGCGGTTGAAGCCAGTTTCGTCCAACTTCCGGGGTCACAGTCCGCACCGATGACGACCTCGGCGGCGCCTGCGCCATGAAGCGCCTCGATGAGCACGCTCCACCAGCCTCGGAGCTCGGCGGCCGGTACCGAGCGCAGCGTGCGGTAGCCGCTGGCGGTGGGCAGGGAACCGGCCAATACCGCTGCGGCGTCGGGCTCCTCGATATACACGGTGATCTTTTGGCCCCCGGTTGCCCGGTTGAGGGTTTCCAGGTGCCGCACGGCGCCCAGCGCCAGTGATTGGGCTAGGTCGCGGCGCGCCCCATGGTCCCCGACCGCGCGCTCACCGTGGTGCAGGTACAGGTTGGCGGCCAGCGTTGCGGGGCCGGGGAACTGGATCTTCAGCTCCGTACCGCCGGATTCCTCCGCGCCAAGGGCGTCGCTGAGCACATTCATATCTGTGCGCAGGGCCGATGCCGCGCGCTTGGCGTCGATGCCGGGGGCAGCGGACAGTCTCCAGCCGTGCGGTTGCAGGTCAACGGGAAGTGCCTCGAGCAGCTGGGCCCCGCGGCCAATGGGACCGGAGCCGATCCCCCGCTCCGGAAGCTGGTGCAGGTGCGGCAGGTTCGGTGCCCCCAGCTCGCCACGGATCACCAGCACTGATTCCATTGGATCGGTGCCCGGCATCGATCCCAGGGCGCTGGCTCGTACCCGGTGCTCGGTTGCTGCCTCTTTTCGGGGCTCCATCTAGTTTCCCGTTTCCGCGTGCGTCGCCGAGATCGTCTGGTGGTGCCGGATGACCTCGGAAATGATGAAGTTCATGAACTTCTCAGCGAATTCCGGGTCGAGGTGCGCCTCGTGGGCCAACCGGCGCAGGCGTTCGATCTGCGCTTTTTCCCGTCCCGGGTCACTCGGCGGCAAAGAATGGACCGCCTTGAGGTGCCCCACCCGCTGGGTGGCCTTGAAACGTTCGGCCAACAGGTAGACAAGCGTCGCGTCAAAGTTGTCGATGCTGCTGCGGATGGCCAGCAGCTCGTCCATGACGGAATCCTCAACGGAGCCGGACATGGAGCTGGCGGTGGGGTCGTAGTCGCCACTCTCAGCGTTGTCGGTTCCCGGCGCGTTTCTCTGTTGGCTCATGTCTCCAAGTCTAGGGTTGCGCGCTTGTTTGCGCCCAACCATGACACGCAACCCAAGCCGTCCGGCACGGGGCCGCAGGTGCCAAACGC
This sequence comes from Paeniglutamicibacter antarcticus, assembly GCF_039544305.1. Lineage (NCBI taxonomy): Bacteria > Bacillati > Actinomycetota > Actinomycetes > Micrococcales > Micrococcaceae > Paeniglutamicibacter > Paeniglutamicibacter antarcticus. The sequence continues at coordinate 96,206 of NZ_BAABLK010000028.1, read as the reverse complement.
CGGTGGGGCGCCCCACCGGCGTTTGCGGGTGACCGGGTTCCGGTTCCCCGGGCTTAGAGCGCCTTGAGGAATGCCTCCCGGCGAACAGCCTGTTCCACAGGGTCGGGCACCGGAAGCGAGGCGATGAGCCGCTTGGTGTACGGGTGCGCCGGGCTGCCCATGATCTGGTTGCCGATGCCTTCCTCGACAAGTTTGCCGCGGTAGAGCACACCCACCCAGGTCGAGAGCATGTCCACTACTGCCAGGTCGTGGGAGATGAACAGCGTGGCGAAGCCCAACTCGGTCTGCAGTTCCTTAAACAGCTCGAGCACCTTGGCCTGCACCGAGACATCCAGCGCACTGGTGGGCTCGTCGGCGACGAGCAGCTTCGGGTCAAGGGCCAGCGCCCGCGCCAGCGAGGCCCGCTGTCGCTGCCCGCCGGAGAGCTCGTGCGGGAAACGCTGGGCAAAGGCCTTGGGCAGCTGCACCGCCTCGAGCAGCTCGTCGACCCTGATGCGCGCGGCGCGGGCATCGAGTGCCTTGTGCACCAGCAGCGGCTCGGCAACGCACTCCGCGATGCTCAACTGCGGGTTGAAGCTTGCCGCCGGGTCCTGGAAGACGAACCCGATGTCCTTGCGCACCTTCTTGAAGCTGCGCTCCTTGAACCCGAGCATCTCGTGGCCCAGGACCTTCAGCGATCCGGAACTGATCCGGTTCAGCCCGGCGATGGCCCGGCCGATGGTGGTCTTGCCGGAACCGGATTCACCCACCAGCCCATATACCTCGCCGGCGCAGATCTGCAGGGATACCCCGTCCACCGCGGTGAACGATGGTGCGCCCATGCGCCCGGGATAGGTGATGTTCAGGTCGGTGGCTTCGACCAGCACCTCCTTGTCCTGGCCGGAGCGAACACCCATACCCTCCGAGGCCGAGTTGCGGCCCAGGTGTGGCACCGCTGCCAGCAGCGCCTTGGTGTATTCCTCGCGCGGGTTGGTGAACAGCACGTTGCTCGGCGCGGTTTCCACCACTTCGCCCTGGTACATCACCACTACCCGGTCCGCGAGGTCCGCCACCACACCCATGTTGTGGGTGATCAGTACGATCCCGGTGTTGAAGTCGTTGCGCACCTCGCGCAGCAGCTCCAGGATCTCGGCTTGCACCGTGACATCCAGTGCCGTGGTGGGCTCGTCGGCGACGATCAACGACGGGTTCAGCGCCAGCGCCGCGGCAATGATGACGCGTTGTTTTTGCCCGCCGGAGAATTGGTGCGGGTAGTAGTTGACCCGCTTTTCCGGTTCGGGGATGCCGACCTTGGCCAGGACCTCGATGGCCTTGGCCTTGGCTTCCTTCTTGGAGACCTTGCCGTGGGCACGGATGCCCTCGGCGATCTGCCAGCCCACCGTGTAGACGGGGTTCAGCGCGGTGGAAGGTTCCTGGAAGACCATCGAGACGTCTTCGCCGCGTACCGCACGCAGCTCGCGCGGGCTCAGCGTGAGCATGTTGTTGCCCTTGAGCACCACGGCCCCGCGGGCCGTTGCCGTCTCGGCCAGCAGCCCCAGGATGGTGCGGGCCGTTACGGACTTGCCCGAGCCGGACTCCCCAACGACGGCCACGACCTCCCCGGCCGCGACCTCGAAGCTGACCCCACGCACCGCGGGGATCTCCCCGGCATCGGTGGTGAAGGTTACTTCGAGGTCCTTGATGTCCAAAACGGTGGCGCCGGCGGCGCCGATTTCCTTGGTTCCTTGGTGGCTCATGCTGTGGCCTTTCCGCTGCGGCGCTTTGCTTTTCGGCGCAACCGCAACCGCGGATCTGCCAGGTCGTTCATGGATTCGCCCACCAGGGTCAGGCCCAGGACGGTGAGCACGATGGCAGCGCCCGGGAAGACACCGGTCCACCAGATGCCGCTGGTCGCATCGCTGAGGGCACGGTTGAGGTCAAAGCCCCACTCGGCGGCGGCCGTCGGCTCGATGCCGAAGCCAAGGAAGCCCAACCCGGCAAGGGTCAGCAGCGCCTCGGAGGCGTTGAGCGTGAAGATCAACGGCAAGGTGCGCGTCGCGTTGCGAAAGACGTGCTTGTACATGATGCGCGGGCTCGAGGCTCCGACGACCTTGGCCGACTCGACGAAGGGTTCGGCCTTCAGGCGCACCGTTTCGGCGCGGATGACGCGGAAGTACTGCGGGATGAAGACCACGGTGATGGAGATCGCCGCGGCCATCACCCCTCCCCAGAGACTTGATTGGCCGTGGGAAATCACGATGGACATCACGATGGCCAGCAGCAGCGAGGGGAAGGCGTAGATGGCATCGGCCAGTACCACCAGCACCCTGTCGAGCCAACCACCGATGTATCCGGAGACCAGGCCCAGGATGACACCGAGGAAGATGGAGAAGACAACGGCGACCACGATCACTGCGAACGCGGTCTGCGCGCCCCACAGGGTACGGGACAAGACATCGAATCCACCCACGGTGGTGCCCCAGAGGAACTTGCCCCCGGGCGCCGCCTGGGTGGGGAAGTTGCCATCGGCATCGGAGATCTGCGAGAACCCAAAAGGTGCAAGGAGCGGGGCCAGTGCGGCAGCGAGCACGAAGATGGCGCTCAGGACCAGTCCGGCGACCAGCATCCCGCGTTGCAGCCCGGCACTCATCCGGTAGTGGCGGATGATCGGAAGCCTCGTCCACAATGCGCCTTTGGCGTCCTTGGCGGGTTTCAGTGTTGTAGCCATGGTCTAGAACCTCACTCGGGGGTCGATGAGTGCGGCAACGATATCCACAAGGAAGTTGGTCAGTGCGACGATGACGGCCAGCAGCACCACGATGCCCTGCACGGCCACGAAGTCGCGTGCGGTGAGGTACTGGGCGAGCTGGAAACCCAGGCCCTTCCATTCGAAGGTGGTCTCGGTGAGCACCGCACCGCCGAGCAACAGCGCGATCTGAAGGCCCATCACCGTGATGATGGGGATCAGCGCCGGCCGGTAGGCGTGCTTGGTGAGCAGGCGGTACTCGGAGACCCCGCGCGAGCGGCCTGCCTCCACGTATTCGCGGCCAAGGGTGCCGATGACGTTGGTGCGCACCAAGCGCATGAACACCCCGGCGGTGAGCAGGCCCAGGGCGACGGCGGGCAGGATCGCATGTTGGATGACATCGCCGGCCGCGGAGAGGTTCCCCGAACGCAGGGCGTCGAGCAAGTAGATCCCGCTGGGGTTTTCCAGGCGCGTCAGTGCCAGCTCGGTCTTGATGTTGGCGCGCCCGGCAATGGGCAGCCAGTCGAGCCAGACCCCGAAGATGAGCTTGAGCAGCAGTCCGGCGAAAAACACCGGGGTGGCGTAGGCCAGGATCGCGAAGACGCGCAGGATCGCGTCGGGCCAGCGGTCGCGCAGCTTGGCCGAAATCAGTCCGAAGGGGATGCCGATGACCAACGCGATGAGCAGGGAGTTGAAGGCCAGTTCCGCGGTGGCGGCGCCGTAGGTCAGCAGGACCTCGGTGACAGCGCGGTTATCGGAAAGGGTTCGCCCGAAGTCACCGGTGAAGATCTGCCCGAGGTACTCGAAGTACTGGACCATCACCGGACGGTCGTATCCGGCTTCGGCGATGCGCTCGGCCAGCTGGCCTGGTGTCAGGCGGCCGCCGAGGGCGGCGGTGATCGGGTCGCCGGTGACGCGCATCAAGAAGAAGACGAGCGTGACCAGGATGAAGATGGTGGGGAAAATCAGCAGGAAACGCGTGACGAGGTAGCGTGCAAAACTGCCTCCTGCCTTGCCCGGCGCTGCTTTCGGCGCCGTGGGTGCCGGTGGGTCACCGGCGATTTCGGTAGTGATTGCCATGGGGTGGTGGAGTCCTAGCTCAAGAGTTTAATGGGTGCGTGCCCAACGGGCAGCGCCGCGGCCGTGCCCACCGTCCCTGTTGGCGGTGGACACGGCCGCGGCGGCCCAAGCGGGCAGATGCAGCGCAGGTTGCCCGGTAAGGGGAACCTACTTGGCCAAGACGCCCAAGCGGAACTTGAACGAGGCGTCAAGGGTCTTCTCGACCCCGGTCACGTCGGCTCCGGCCACGGCGACCTGTGCACCCTGCAGGATCGGCAGGGTCGAAAGATCCCCGGCGACCTTGGTCTGGATGTCCTCGATCATTGTCGTGCGCTTGTCACGGTCGGTTTCCACGCGCTGCTCATTGATCATCTTGTCGACGTCGGCGTTGTTGTATCCGTTGCCCAGGAAGTTGTCCTTGGCAAAGAACGGCGTGAGGAAGTTATCGGCATCGGAGTAGTCCGGGAACCAGCCGAGCTGGTACGCAGGATAGTCGGTGACGCGCGACTTCTGGTAGGTGACCCACTCGGTGGACTGCAGGTCGACCTTGAACAGTCCGCCCTTCTCCAGCTGGTTCTTCACCATGGCGTACTCGTCACCCGAGCTCGGGCCGTAGTGGTCCGGGTTGTACTGCAGCTTCAGGTCCACGGGGGTCTTGACCCCTGCATCCGCGAGCGCCTTCTTGGCCTTGTCCGCCGACGGTCCGCCGTTCTCGCCGTACATTTCCTTCAGCGGCTCGATGGCGCCGGTGAATCCCTGAGGAACGTAGGAGTACGCCGGGATGTAGGTGTCCTTGTAGACCTGCTTGGCGATGGCTTCGCGGTCAAGGAGGTTGGCGGCAGCCTGGCGCACGGCCAACGACTTGGCATCGTCCGCGTCCTTGGTCTTGGCACCGTAAGGCATGATGTCGAAGTTGAACACGATGTAGCGCAGCTCGCCGCCGGCACCCTTGTGCACCTTCACCTTGGAGTCCTTGGAGAGGTCCTCGACATCCGTGGGCGAGAGCGAGCGCCAGGCGACATCGATGTTGCCCTGCTGCACGTCAAGCTTGAGGTTGTTGGCGTCCGCGTAGTACTTGATGTTGGCATCGGTGTTCGCGGGCTTGCCAAGGAGTCCCTGGTAGCCGTCGAAGGCCTTGAAGGAGATCAGCGAGTTCTTGGCGTAGGACTCAATGGTGTACTGGCCGGCGAATGCCTTGCCGGAGATGATTTCCTCATCATCGAGGACCTTGTCCGCAGGGAAGACCTCGTCATCGATGATCGGACCGACGGGGCTGGTGAGCACCTGCGGGAAGGTCTGGTCGTTGCCGCTCTTGAGCTTGAAGACCACGGTGGTGGCATCCGGGGCTTCGACGGAGGCGAGGTTGCCCAACAGGGAAGCCGGACCGTTCGGGTCGTTGATCTTCACCTGGCGGTCGAAGGAGTGCTTGACGTCCTTGGAATCAAGGTCATTGCCGTTGGCCCACTTCAGTCCGGCCTTCAGCTTCACCGTGTAGTCGGTGGGAGTGGTGAACTCGGCGGATTCGGCGATGTCATTCTTCGGCTCCGCTCCTCCGGGCTCGGAGTTCAGCAGGAACGGGTAGATCTGGTTCATGACCATGAACGAGCCATTGTCATAGGAGCCGGCGGGGTCAAGGGAGGTGACCTTGTCCGTGGTTCCCAGGGTGATCGGGGCGCTTGTGGCGCCGCCGTCTCCCCCATCGCTGCCATCGGTGTTCGAGGCCGGGCCTGTGCAACCGGTCAGGGTTAGGGCGGAAATGCCAATAACGGCTGCGGCTAGGCGCATCCCGTTCTTCTTGCGGGCCATGAGCAATCCTTTTCTGTCTGCGAGCAGGTGCGTTGCGAGTAAACGCACGTGCCATCCACCCTAGGTGATTACCGTCACTAAAGGCCACTACCGGCGGTCGTGCACGGCCAATGAAATCGAAACGTGATCTTTGCACGGGCCGGCACCCTTCCGGCAGCAGCAAGGGGCCGGCGCCACGGCGGGTCCACGGGCGCGGCCGATGTGGCCTAGGGTTAAGCACGATGATGACACGTAGAGACGCAGCGATTGCGTTGGATATCCCCACGGAAATGGCCAAGCGCCACGGCATTCCGCCGCGCCTGAGCGAAGCGGCGTTTGCCGAGTTGAACTCCAATCCCCCGGCCTGGCTCATCCAGTCGCGCGCCAACCGGACCTCCAAGCGCCCCGTGTGGGTCCAGCTGACGTGTGCCGTGTGCGGCTTGGCGGATGCCGAGCGGCCCAAGAAGTGGTGGCCGGAATTCGACTTCGTCCACTGCTCCGAGCATGGCCCCGCCCAGCTGCCACGCCTCGAAGAGGGCAAGGCACGGCTGGAATACCCTGATATCTCCACCCGCATGTACGGCATCGTGGACGAAGACAAGGCCTAGCCACACCCCTGTGCCAGGCAAGGATCCCGCCCCTTCCGCTTTTCGCGGTTGGCAGGCGGGATCTTTGCGTTTGCGGTGCCCCCGCAAGGCCACCCTTGGGCAACCGGCCGCTTCTCAGTGACCCGAAGCACCCTGGTAAACGAGGGAACCACGCTTGTAGGTACGCACGATGCCGATGTCCTTGATCGCGTCGGTGGATACCTGAAGCGGGTTGGCATCAAGGACAGCAAGGTCGGCGAGCTTTCCGACCTCGATCGAGCCGCGGTCCCCGGCGCACCGGTGCTCGTGTGCAGCGTTGATCGTCAAGGCCCGCAGGCCCTCCAGCGGGCTCACGCGCTCGTGCTCCCCCATGACCACTCCGCCGATCGAGGTACGCGAGACCGATGACCACAGCAGCAGCAGCGGGTTGATCGGTGTGATCGGATAGTCCGAGTGGTTCGAGGGACGCAAGCCCCGGTCCAGCGCCGATCGCATGGGCGAGATCCCGAAGGCTCGCTCCTGGCCGAAGTTCTTCAGGTGCGTATCCCCGAACAGGTAGGTGTGCACGGTGAACATCGATGGCTCCATCCCCGCGGCAACATAGTCATCGAGTTGCTCCAGTCGCATCACCTGGGAATGTATCGGAACCGTCGGGGCCGTCGGGGACGCTCCGGCGCCGAGTGCCGCCCGGTGCGAGGCAACCAGCCGGTCGATCGCAGCATCCCCGTTGACGTGTGCGAAAACCTGGAATCCGTGCCGGTACGCCTTTTCAACGACTTCATCGGTGAGTTCCTGGTCCATGTTGGCTAGGCCGTGCCAGTGCTCCTGCTCCCCCGGGCCGCCTTGGCGGTACTCGGTTGTCATGAACGCGGTACGTCCCTGCGGGGAGCCGTCCACAATGAGCTTGACACCTTGCAGCGTGTGCCCGCCCACCGTGCTGTCCACCATCCCGGAGTCGATGGCCGGATCCAGGTCCGTGTAGGTGACCAAGGACCGCACATCGATGGGCAACGTGGCTTCCTGTGCGAATCCGCGGATCTTGCCGATTTGCTCCATGGAGGCGGCCCCGTCCTGGACGGTTGTCATCCCCCACGAGGCATAGGTCGCCAACATCGCCTCGAATTCGGCCCGCCCGTAGTCCGGAAGGTTGGCCAGCAGCGGCATCCACGCCTGTTCCCACAACACGCCGTTTGGCTTCCCGGTTCCCGGGTACCTGCCGATGCTCCCGCCCTCGGGGTCCGCGACGCCGTCCGCGTACCCGGCGTCGTTGAGTACCATGGAGTTCACGATGCCGCCGTGGCCCGATACATTCACGATCATGACCCGGTGCTCGGGAAACTCCTCGTCCAGCATCCCGGCGGTGATGGAGCCGCCGTCACTCATCGATTCGGGATAGTACCCCCAGGCGAAAACGTAGTCTCCGGGGGCGGTGCCGTTGGCTTGCACCACATCGTGCAGCTTCGCCATGACGTCCTTCACGGTCAGCGTGTTTCCAACCGGCGGGGTCTGCAGATCCGCCTTGCCGATGTAGGAGGCCCCGATGGAGATGTGGCTATGCGCATCGATGAAGCCGGGCACCACCGTCCGGCCTCCGAGATCCACCACCTCGGTTCCCGGCCCGGCCAGCGCCTCGATCTCGCTGGCGTTGCCGACGGCGCTGATTAGTCCGGCAGTGACCGCCACTGCCTGCACGATCGTGTCCGAATCATCGACGGTGATGAAGTTTGCATTGCTCAGGATGAGGTCCGGGGTTTCCACAAAACGCCTTTCGTCAGTTGGGTGGTACCCTTCCTTGCCTGGTCGCTCGCGGGCTTGCGGGGCGGTTTTCAGCGTCCGCGCCGCGGTTCTTCACGCGATGGCCGGCATGGCACCGAACTCAGGGAAACAGGGTTCCCAGTGGTGGGCCCTGCCTTACAGCTTCAGTCCCCGGTGGGTCCACCGGGTTCCGTGGTGGGGCCGTGGCGCCTGGTCTGCTCATAGACCTCCGGCTGGTGGACCACGACCTGCGGCCGGCTTCTGCTGAGGTAGTCGCGGAACCAAGAGACGACGGCACCGATTTTCTGCTGCCAGCCAGAGAGCAGCATGACGTGGACGCCAAGCCATGCCAGGAACGCCAGCGGTCCTTGGAGCTGGTACCGGCGGGGAGTCAGCTCGGCCACGGATTTTCCGCGGCCGATCATGGCCATGTATCCCATGTCCAGGAACTCAAAGTCGCTGCGCGGCTTTCCGCAAAGTTCGGCCTGGATGTTCTTCGCCGCCCAGTTCCCTGATTGCTTGGCCACCGATCCCAGTTGGGGCAGGCCGCGTCCCTTGGCGTCCGTGATGTTGGCGGTGTCCCCCAGGACATATACCCCGGGAAAGCCCTGCACCGTCAAATCCGGATTCACGTCGACCCGCCCGCCACGACCGGTGGTGAACCCGGCGGGCCCCAGCAGGTGCGAGGCCTTTAGCCCGCCGGCCCAAATGACGATACCGGCCGTGATGGTGGTTCCGTCGGCGAGCGTTATCTCCGTTGCGGAAACCGAGGACACTGCGCTTCCCAGGTGCAGATGCACACCAAGGTTCTCCAGCTGTGTGCGGGTATATTTCTGCGACGCCTTGGAAAACGGTGGCAGCACGGTGTCCACCATGTCCACCAGATGCACTTCGCAGGACTCGGCGGCGAACCGCTCAGAGTGGTATTTGGCGACCACGTACCTGATGTTCTCCGCGATGGCCCCGGCGGTCTCGACGCCATTGGGACCGGCACCAACCACGGCAACGGCCAACTTGGCTTGTTCGTTTGACGCATCGCGTGTGGCCGAAGCCCGCTCCAATGCTCCGAGCAGTGCGGAGGACAGCCTGGTTGCATCATCAATCGAATACAACGGGTAGGCGTGTTCCTCGGCACCGGGAGTGTTGAAGAAGTTGGGTTCGGCCCCTGAAGCGACCACCAGGAACCGGCCCCGGTAGGTGAGCCCGTCAACGGTCGTGACGGTCTTGTTGGCCGCGTCGATGGCATCGACGCGCGCCGCCCTGATGCTCACGTGTTCCCGCTCGCGGCGGAGGATCGATCGCAAGGGACGGGCCACGGTGGAGACGGCGATCTGGGATGTGGCCACCTGATACAAGAGCGGCTGGAACTGGTGGTAACTGTTCTGGTCGAGCAGGAGCACATCCACGCCTGCCCGTCCGAGGCGCTTGGCTACTGCCACGCCGGCAAACCCGCCCCCGACTATCACCACCGCATGGTCCTTGGTCACGTGCAAATCGCTTGTTTCCTTTTCGACATCAGGGATTTTTCCCATGGGTCTCGTCCTTCTTCACTGGCAAGTCCGTGCCCAAGCGGGCCACGGGCTCCATCCTAGGTGTGTAGTTTGCGAGAGCATAGGGGGCTGGCACCAAGGCCAGGTAGGTGGTCTTACCCGTGCCCGTCCTGGCCACCGGGCCCATGAAGCCGGAGGGGTTGATTGGTCAACGCCGTCATGGCGATGCCGTGCCCGGGGCTTGGGGGAACTGTTTTCAGCACCAACCCATGGCCCGGTTCCGGGTCATCGACGCTCCTGCGCCAGGGGAGTCTCCTGGTGACGGGCTGGCCGTTGGAGCGCCGCTCCACGCTCGACGCGTCGGCACGATTGTGCGCCAGCACCCCCGTCGGGGAACCGGCCAGGCAGCTAATCGAGGTCGAGAAAACCAACCAACCACCTCGGAGAACCAGCCCTTGCTGCCAGGGCCACTGGTCACTGAATCAACTGGTCGCATGTTCCACTCTTGAGACACCGGAATTTCGCGGGCGCCGGAACAACAAACCGACCCGGCAACCCAGTTCAGGACACCAGGCTCGGATCCCAGGCGGTGGAACGGGCTGAGTCGATGGTGGCTTGGCCCAGCACGCGGGTGCCCTGGTAGATGACCATGGTCTGGCCCGGTGCCACGCCGCGCATCGGCTCGATGAGGGTGGCCACCAAGACGTTGCTGCCGTCCACCTGCGCCTCGACACGGGCCCTGGCATCGACCGGGTCCCCATGGGCGCGGACCTGGGCCATGCAATCGAACTCGGTGCCGGCTTCTGCCTCGGCAATCGGCAGTCCGGCCCAGGAGATCCTGATGCCGCGCAGCTCATCGACCGCGAGCAGTGCCTCGGGACCGACGATCACCTTGTTTTCCTTCGGACGGATTTCCAGCACGAAGCGCGGCTTGCCGTCCGAAGCTGGGGTGCCGAGCTTCAGACCCTTGCGCTGGCCGACGGTGAAGGCGTGGGCGCCCTCGTGCTTGCCCAGCGATTTGCCCTCGGCGTCAACGATTTCCCCGGGGGTCATGTCGATGCGCTCGGCCAGCCAGCCACGGGTGTCCCCGTCGGGGATGAAACAGATGTCGTGGCTGTCAGGCTTCTTGGCCACCGAGAGCCCGCGGGCTTCGGCCTCGGCCCTGACCTCGGCCTTTGAGGGGGTGTCGGCCAGCGGGAAGATGCAGTGTTCAAGCTGCTGGTGGGTCAGCACGCCCAGCACGTAGGACTGGTCCTTGGCCCAGTCCGCGGCGCGGTGCAGCTCGGGGTTGCCGGCTTCATCGCGGATGACCTTGGCATAGTGCCCGGTGCATACCGCGTCGAAGCCCAGGGCGATGGCCTTTTCCAGCAGTGCGGCGAACTTGATGCGTTCGTTGCAGCGCATACAGGGGTTGGGGGTGCGTCCGGCCTCGTATTCGGCGATGAAGTCATCGACGACATCTTCCTTGAAGCGTTCGGAGAAGTCCCAGACATAGTAGGGGATGCCGAGCTTGTCACACGCGCGCCAGGCGTCGTTGGAGTCCTCGACGGTGCAGCAGCCCCTCGAGCCGGTGCGCAGGGTGCCGGGCATCCTCGAAAGCGCCAGGTGCACGCCCACGACGTCGTGCCCGGCATCAACCGCGCGTGCCGCTGCCACCGCGGAGTCCACTCCGCCGCTCATCGCTGCCAAAACCTTCATCGTGTAAACCCTGTTCCTGCTGTTTGGATGCTGCTGATGTCGCCGGCCATGCCGGCCTTTCTGGCCCGTTGGTATGCCTCGGGCAGTGCCGCCACGAGTTTCTCGACGTCGGCGGTACTGGATGTGTGCCCCAGGGTGAATCGCTGGGCTCCCCGGGCCGTTTGTTCGTCGCGGCCCATGGCCAACAATACGTGGGAAGGGCGCGGGACCCCAGCGGTGCAGGCCGACCCTGTGGAGGAATGCACCCCGAGCATGTCCAGCACGAAGAGCAGCGAATCGCCCTCGCAGCCGGGGAAGGTGAAGTGTGCGTTTCCCGGCAGCCTGGTGCCGATGTGATTCGGGTCGGCGGTGCCGTTGGACACCGCCTCGGGAACCTGGGCGCGGACCCCGGCGATAAGCGCATCGCGCAGGGTGGCCAGGCGTTCGTTCTTGAGGGCGAGGTCCTTGACCGCTTCCTCCGCCGCTGCGGCAAAACCGGCGGCCGCTGCCGCGTTCAGCGTTCCGGAGCGCAGGGCACGTTCATGTCCGCCTCCGTGCTGCACCGGGGTGAGCACCACGTCGCGGCGCACCAGCAGTGCTCCGATGCCCACCGGGCCTCCGACCTTGTGTCCCGAGATGGCCATGGTGGCCAGTCCGGACTCGGCGAAGGATAACGGGAGCGCGGTGAAGGCCTGGACGGCGTCGGCGTGTACGGGGATGCCGCGGGCATCGGCGAGCGCCACCACCTCGGCGACCGGTTGGACGCTGCCGACCTCGTTGTTAGCCCACATGGCGGTGATGAGCGCGATTGATTCCGGGTCACGGGCGATTTCGGTTGCCAGCACCTGAAGATCGATGACCCCGTCGGTGTCCACCGGAAGCCAAGTGATGCGTGCGCCTTCATGTGTTTCAAGCCATTCGGCGGTGTCGAGCACCGCATGGTGTTCGATGACCGGAACCAGGATGCGGGTTCGGCGGGGATCTGCGGCGTTGCGGTTCCAGTACAGGCCCTTGAGTGCGAGATTGTCCGATTCGGTGCCGCCGGAGGTGAAGATGACTTCCGAGGCGTGCGCCCCTGCCGCTGCGGCGATGCGCTCACGGGATTCTTCCATGACCCGGTGGGCGCGGCGGCCTGCCCCGTGCAGCGACGAGGGATTGCCGGTCTGCGCCAGCTCATGGGTCATTGCGGCCAGGGCAGCGCCGGACATGGGTGTCGTGGCTGCGTGGTCTAGGTAAACGGGGCTGAAGGACACCGAACAATTCTAGCCGTTGTGCGGGTTTTCGGGGCAGAGTGATTCCTCACAACCTTCTTGGCACCGCTACGGCCACCGCACGCATCCCGTTCACCGGTGGGAGAAACGAGCACTAGTTTCCATCCCCGGCGAAGTACTCCCCCGCCAGCTCCTCCGGGTCGAAGGGCACGGTGTCGGCCTCGGGCAGCTCGTTGCGGGTGTCCCCGGCGGCATCGAGCCGGGAATCCGCGGTGACCTCGTAGGCTTCCAGCCCCGTGCAGCCCAGCAGCGCATCGATAAGGCCGCGGCTTCCGCCAACGATCGTGGAGTCCTCATAGAGCTCCGTGCTCATCAGCCAGCTGCGGTCCTTAGGCCAGGCCATGTTGGGCGCCTGGCGCTGCTCGCCCAGTGAGGTTCGTGCCCACAGCGGGCTCGCGAGGTCCCCTCCGTCCCCGCAAAAGAGGTAGAAGGAACGGTATCCCGAGTCCAGCTGCAGCATCGGCCCGTTGCGCACTTCATCGCAGAACGCGGGATCCTTGGCCTTGCCGGCCAGCTCGATGGCACGCCGGGAGTTCTCATCGGAGCCCAGCGAGGGATCATCGGCGATCACCACCTCGACCTGGTCCCCGCCGTGGATGAAGGCCAGCCCGTTCCACAGCGCCAGGTAGATCTCATCGGGCGTTGCCGTATGTGCGGCCAGCAGCGGTGCCAGGGCCACAAGCTCGCTGCCACCGAGCCCGTCCCGTCCCGGGGCGTCGCCCTCCCATGAGTCCTCGGCCAGCGGCACCCCGTCCTCGCCGATGCCCGAGAGCGGCGCGAATTGCGCCAGCGCGTGCATGACGGTTCCGCGCCGTGCCGCGATCCGTGACCAGGGCACCGATTGCCCGTTGGGGCCCATCGCCGGATGGAAGATCCTCGCGTAGGCGTCGTAGCCACGCGGCACCTGTCCGGCCACCAGGTTTGCGGTGTCGGAATCGGTCCCCTGGGCCTGGAGTTCCTGCACAATCCATGCCCCGGCCTCCGGGGCCGTGAAGTTCAAAGTCATTCATTCAGGGTATCGGCCCGCGGGCGCCGGCGCCCACCCGATCCCCCGGCTCCGCTTCCGCGGGGAAGACCCGGAAGGCGTCGGGACCACCCCGGAGCTTCTAAAACTGGTAAGAATGATCTAACAGATCTTCGCTAGGAGGGTCCATGAGCATGTTTCTCCCCGCCCTCCGTCAACCGGTGCATCGCTTTGCGCACCAGAGCATCGATTTCAGTACCCGCGTCGCGTTGATGGCCATCATCAACCGCACTCCGGACAGTTTTTACGACGGCGGTGCCACCTTTTCGCTCTCCTCCGCTGTTGCCTCCGCCCTTGATGCGGTGGAATCCGGCGCCGACTGGGTCGATGTCGGCGGCGTCCCCTTTTCCCCGGGGCCGGCTCTGTCCTGGCAGGAGGAAGCACAGCGGATTGTTCCGGTTATCGAGGCGGTGCGCGCCAACTCCAATGCGATCATCTCCGCGGACACCTTCCGTCCCCAGGTGGCCGCCGCCGCCATCGCCGCCGGCGCCGATGTCATCAACGACACCACCGGGCTCAGCGACCCGGAGCTCGGGTCCGTGGTGGCCGAAGCAGGCACGCATTTGGTGATCACCCATTCGCTGGCCTCCCCGAGGACCAGCTATCCCCGCCCGCAATACACCGACGTCGTTGCCGAGGTCACCGAGTACCTGCGCGGGAAGGTCGAGTTCGCCAAGTCGCTGGGGATCGCCGATGACAAGCTCATCGTGGACCCGGGCCATGACCTGAACAAGAACACCCGCCACACCTTGGCACTCACCGCCGGGTTCGGCGCCATAGCCGCCCTGGGCTATCCCAGCCTCGCGGCGGTGTCCAACAAGGACTTCATCGGCGAGACCCTGGGACTGCCCAAGGCGGGGCGCACCGCCGGCTCCATGGCGGCGGCGGCCATGTGCATCATGAACGGCGCCAGGATCATCCGCATGCACAACATCCCCGAATCCGTTTCCACCATCAGGATGCTGGAGGCCGCCCAGGGATGGCGGGAACCGACCTACCTGTTGCACAACATGGGCGATGCCAACGCCCCCGCACAACCCGAACCCTTCAAGGCCCGGCCATCGGCCTGGGAGCACGCCTGATGCGCCGCCTGGTCCCGGGCCCCTGCCAGGACATCGACGACGCGGGCCTGCTTGAGGCATACGCCCCCAGGAGGACCGGAGCCTTCGTCCGCTTCAACTTCGTGAGCTCGATCGACGGGGCTGCCACCGTGGGAGGGCTCTCCGGCGCCCTGGGCACCGCAGCAGACAAGCGCCTGTTCATGCTCTTGCGCCGCCAGGCTGATGTTATCCTCGTCGGTGCCGGGACGGTGCGGGCCGAAGGCTACGAGGGCGAACTGCTCGACGAGGCCTCGCGCGCCTGGCGCTTGGAGCGCGGGATGCCCGAACGCCCGGTGTTGGCCGTGGTATCCGGACGGCTGAACCTTCAGGCGGACAGCGAGCTGTTCGTTCAAAGCCACGACCGGATCCTGCTGCTGGCCTCCGGGTCTGCCTCTCCTTCGAGGATCGCGGAACTGGGCGCCGTTGCCGATGTCATCGCGGCACCGGATCCGGGACCCGGGATCGACCCGCACTGGATCATCGACACGCTGGGCGCCCGCGGCCTGGCCATGGTGCATTCCGAGGGCGGGCCCACGCTTTTCGGCGACTTCGCCCATGCCGATGCCGTGGACAGCTTGTGCGTGACCTTTTCACCGATCCTGGTCGGCGGGGATTCCCCGCGGATCGCCCATGGCCGCCACGGCGCCGAACAGCACGCGATGGCACTGCGGGTGCTGATCGAAGAGGACGGCGCCCTACTGGCTGAATACCGCAGGCCCTAGGAACCGGTGGCGCCCGGTCCCCCGGGGGGCACGGGGGCACAGCGATTTTTCCGCTCAGCGAACCCGCATCCCGAACCGGTAGGATCGCTAGAGTGACATGGGGGCATCGAGCGTTGAACTCCCTGCGGTTCGCCCCGGCGCCCTGCCCCAGAATCCCTAACCGAAAGGCGGCCACGTGGCCCAGCGGCAAACCCACTATGATCTCCTAGGCATCGGCCCCACGGCGACCGCCACGGAAATCAAGTCCGCCTACCGCAAGGCCGCCCGCCTCACTCACCCCGACCACGGCGGAAGCGCCGAGGACTTCGCCGAAGTCACCCTGGCCTACGAAACGCTCATCGATGCGGATTCGCGCGCCCGCTACGACCGCAGCTACGGCACCGAATCCAGCTACCTGCGCGGCAAGGCCCCGGCCGGTGCGGGACACGGATCCAACCCGGCACCCGCAGCAGGGGACTCCGTGCGCTTTGGCACCAACGGTTCCAGGCCCACGACCTCCGACGCAACCATCTACCTGCCCGGTCTCGACGAGCCCGGCGCCATCGACCGGGCCACATCCGTCAGCCAGGTCCACGGCGCCCCGCGCAAGCGCGGCATCTTCGGAGCCCAGGCCCGCCTGGCGCGGGAGAACCGTACCGTCCAGCTGATCTCGCGCCAGCTGCTGCCCTTACTGCCCGCGGCCAGGCTGATCAACGGCCTCCATGCACCTGGTGGCGGTTACATCGACCACGCCCTGCTCGGAGGCTACCGGCTGGCGCTGGTGCACTCGATGATGCTGCCCAAGGGCGTCTACCGCTGGGACGGGACATCGCTGCTGCGCGACGGCAAGCACATCGACCCGCCGAAGATCGCCCCCCTGGTCCACGACATGCAGGCGCTCTTCCCCGAAATGAACGTAACAGGGTGGACGGTCATCCTCTCTCCCGACGGAAACCTGCACGAGCCTGTCATCGACTACGCACGTGGCGGGGAACCCGGGCCCATGAACGCGGTCAACGTGGTCAACGCCGTGAAGCTGGTGCGGGAGATGAAGATGTTCCTGGGCACCGGCCCCGCCCCACATGTGGTGGATCGCACCATCCTGGGCCGGCTGCTCGGCGGAATGCACTGATCCCCCGGCCTCGGCGCACGCCGGGCGGCCCCGTTGGCCGCGCCGCGGGCAGCCCTGCTGCAAGCCCGGGACCCGCTGGAGCGTAAACTTGTCTTCCGTGTTCCGAATCCTTTTTTACACCCCCGAAATTCCCGGCAATACCGGCAACGCCATCCGCCTTGCCGCGGTGACCGGCTCCGAGCTGCACCTCGTCGAGCCCTTGGGCTTCGACTTCGAGGACTCAAAGCTGCGTCGTGCTGGCCTTGACTACCACGATCTGGCGGTGGTTACCGTGCACAAGGACATCGAAGCGGCGTGGGCGGCACTGGCCCCGGCCCGCGTCTTCGCCTTCACCTCCGAGGGCGAAACGCGGTACACCGACATCGCCTACGAACCCGGCGATGTCCTGCTCTTCGGCCCGGAGTCCGTTGGGTTGCCCGCCGGGCTCAAGACCGATGCGCACGTCACCGCCACCGTGCGGCTGCCGATGCTCGAGGCCCGCCGCTCGCTGAACCTGGCAAACTCTGCCTCCATCGCCGTCTACGAGGCGTGGCGTCAACACTCCTTCGCCAACGCCCCCTCCACCTAGGAACCGCCGCGCGCGCAAGAGTGGAACCCGCGGCGTCACACACCAAACACCTAGCCTTTTGGCCTAGGCTTACACGTGGCTTTCACCGGCCACCGAGACTCTTTGAAAAGGATGGCAACTGATGAGCGGCACCGATCCAGCACACCGCGGCGACGAGAACGAGGACGATCTCGGCATGGATCTTGTCGACCAGGTCTCCTTCGACTCCGAGCGCCCTGCGCGGCGCCCGATAAAGAAGTGGATGTTCGTGGTGGCGGGCCTTGCAGTGGTCCTCATCGGCTTGGTCGCCGCGCTGGTTACCATGATTCCGTCCAACGACGTCGCCAAGGTCGAGCGTGCCTCCGACCAGGTCGTCGCCCAGGGCGAGATGGAAGGCGGCGGACATGCGGTGCTGACCACCTCGGCCAGGGCCGATGCGGGGATGATCGAGCTGACCGACTTGCCGGCCCTTGACTCTGCGGAGAACTACTCGGTGTGGCTCATCGAGGATTCCACCGATCGCTCCACCTTCCTGGCAGGGGCAACCCCCAACGGCAAGCCGGTCAAGGAGGGGTTCAACGGCATCGAGAAGCTTGGCTCGGTCATGGTTTCCATCGAACCTTCCGATGGAAGCAGCACCGCCCCGAGCACCGAGCCGCTCATCGTGCTGGACCTGCCCGCAGATAAATAATCCTGAGCCACGCATGGCACGACCGTGGGCCGCCCCCTTTTTTCGAAAAGCGGTGCGGCCCACGGTTTTTTGTTGCCTAGAACCCGGCGATGGTGTCCTGTGCGTTGACGGCCACCACATGGAACGCCTCGGCCAGCGCTCCGTCCCCGAATCCGGCGATGGCACCCTGCTCCTGGCATTGGCGGCGCACGAAGGCCTCCATGGCCGGCACGTCGGGATGCTGGCTCAGGTGCTGGCGCAGCGCGGCGAGCTTATCCCCGAAGACCGAGGTGATGTCCACTCGGTGGTTCTCGCGCGCAGCGGGCGCACCGTAGAGCCACAGCCAGGGCAGCTTGTACGCCTCAAGCCCGGCCTCGGCGAGCTCCGGGTAGGAAAACGGGTTCTCCACCGCCGGATAGATCGCGCGGGTGACCGCTTCCCCGCAGGCCATGTGGTCTGGGTGCGAGCGCTGGATGCGCTCCCAGTTCCGTTCCGGGTGCATCGCCAGCACCACGTCGGGGCGCATGGCGCGGATCAGCGCAACCACCTGCTTCATCACCTTGTGGTTGGCCTCAAGGAACCCGTCGGACTCGCCCATGAAGTGCACGGTCCCAACGCCGACCAGGGCCGCTGCGGCACGTTGCTCGGCGTGCCTGGTGGTGATGATTTCCGCCTCCGTACGCGCATCGAACCCCCCGGCGTCCCCGTCGGTCATGATGCAGTACTCGACCTGCACACCGGCTGCGGTCCATGCCGCCACGGTGCCCGAGGCCCCGAAGTCCAGGTCGTCGGGGTGCGCACCGAAGCACAGCACCCGCTTGACCCGCGCAAGTTCCGGGCTGAAGGCGGGGCGTTGTCCCGCCGGTTGATGGCTCATGCCCACTAGCCCTTTCGCCGGCGGATCTCGGCGGCTGCCTGGGGCAGCACGGTGGCCAGGTCCCCGATGATCCCCAGGTCGGCGATCTCGAACACCGGCGCGTCCGGGTCCTTGTTGATGGCCACGATGCACTTGGCGCCCTGCATGCCGGCCTTCTGCTGGATCGCCCCGGAGATCCCCGCGGAAATGTAGAGCTGCGGCGAGATCGTCACCCCGGTTTGCCCGACCTGGGCCGAATGCTCAATCCATCCGGCATCGGTGGCTACCCGTGAGGCGCCGACCGCGGCACCCAGCGCGTCGGCCAGATCCTCCACGGGGGCGAAATTCCCCTCGACGCCACGTCCTCCGGCGACAACGAACCGCGCCCCGGAAAGCTCCGGACGCCCGGTTGCGGTACGTGGTGCGGTGGAGGTGATGCGCGCGGCCGGGGCGGTTGCCTCGATCGACAACTCGTGCAGCGATGCGGCAGCCCTGGCCCCGGCGTCGGTCTCGGGCGCCTCGATGCTGTTGGGCTTGAGCGTGATGAACACCGGTCCCCGGGTTCCCTGGGCCTTCACTGTGTGACTGCCTGCCAGCACCGGCTTGGTGACCGTGAGATCCGTGTCGACGTCGATGGCGTCGGTAATGACCGCTGCGTCAAGGCGTACGGCGGTGCGGGCGGCGATCTCGCGGCCCTCGATGCCGTTGGGCAGCAGCACCGCGTCTGCTTCGAAGTCGCGCACCGCCGCCTCCAGCAACGAGACGGCCGGGGTGAGCAGCAACGATGCGTCGATTCCGCCGGCCGCTACGTAGAATCCCGTGGAACCCGCGGCGCTCAGCGAAGCCAGTGCGGCCTCATCCGCCTCGGCGCCCAGCACCGCACGTGTCTCGCCGAGGCTTCCGGCCAGTGCGAGCAGCTCGCGCTGGCCCTTGGTCGGGGTGCCTGCGGGGGCGTGGATGTATACCAATATCTTCAACATGTCTATCCCCTTGGGTTGTGCTAGATCAGCTTGGCGTCGGCGAGGAAGTCAGCCAGCGCGATGCCGCCCAGGCCGTTGTCGGTGATGACTTCCCCTGCGGTGCGCGCCGGGCGCTCTGGGGATGCGAGCACCCGGGTCGCGGACCCTGCGGCGCCCACCTGCGATTCGGCCAGGCCCAGCTGGTGAAGGGTGAGGGTGGTGATCTTCTTCTTTTTCGCGCCGAGGATCCCGCGGAAGTTCGGGTAACGCGGCTCGTTGGCCTGGTCGGTGACCGCGATCAGCACCGGAAGCGCGGCTTCGAGGCAATGTGTGCCCTCTTCATCCTCGCGCACCGCGGTGACGGTGCGCGAGTCCGCTGCGAGTTCGACCCTGGAGAGGTTGGACAGCTGGGCAATGCCGAGGCGCTCGGCCAGCTGTGCGGGGACCAATGAGGTCTCCGCGTCGGTAGAGGCCATGCCGGTGACAACAATGTCGAAGTCCAGCGTCTTGATGGCGGTGGCCAGCACCAGCGAGGTTGCCCCGGCGTCGGATCCGGCCAGCACAGGGTCGCAGATGTGCACACCGGAGGTGGCACCCATCTGCAGTGATTTCTTCACCGCGTTGGCCGCGGCCTCCGGACCCATCGTCAGCGCGGTGACGGTGTTCCCGGCTTTTTCCCCGCCCCGGGACTCCGAGAGCGCCAAGGCCGCCTCGATGGCGTACTCGTCGAGCTCCGAGAGGACCGAGTCGGCACGGTCAAGCCGGTGCTCCGGGCCTGCAAGGCGCCGCTCGAACTGGACATCCGGCACGTGTTTAACCAACACAAGGATGTTCAAGGGGGTGCCGTTGTTCTGGCTCATTGCTGCCTTTCTGAAAAGCTGGACAGATCTGCTCAGTGAAACCGCTGCCGTTGCGCGCCCACGGCCGCAAGGCGGCATGGGGGGAACCAGCATCTCTTGTGCCATTCATGTTATCCGGCGGGGCACGTCGCGGTCGCATCGGCACCGGCACTTTTCACCAGCGGCTGACCCGGCGCCTCCGTCGCTCAGACACCAACGCGCCTTGGCTGCGGGGCCGCACATGCAGGTGGGCCCGAAGGAGTGTTCTTCCTTCGGGCCCACGGCCATCGTGAAGCAGAACTACTGCGTGGGGGTTTCCCCGACGGTCACCGTGGTCGATTCGGTCTTGTCCCCACGGGTGTAGTGGATCTCGGTCTTGGACCCGGCCGGGATCTCCCTGACCGCGGCGGTTAGCGAGGTGCTGTCGGAGATATTGCGTGTATCCACCCCGGTGATCAGGTCGCCCACCTCGAAGCCTGCCTTGGCGGCCGGGCTGTCCGGGACCACCGACTTGACCTCGGCGCCGACGCTGAAGGACGAGGACGCCCCGTTGCCCACCGCTGCCGGCTTGGCCTGCACCGTCACCCCGAGCATCCCGTGGGTGGCCGAGCCGTTGTCGATGATATCGGTGGCGATGCGTTTGGCGTAGTCGATCGGGATCGAGAAGCCCACACCGATCGATCCGCTGTCTGCCCCGGCACCGGAGGAACCGGAGCCGGAGGAGGCAATGGCGACGTTGACCCCGATGATGTTTCCGTTCACGTCCACCAGCGCGCCTCCGGAGTTGCCGTGGTTGATGGCGGCGTCGGTTTGGATCACGTTGATGAAGATCGAGCCGGCGGAGTTTTGCTTTTGCTGCTGCTCGGGGGCCCCGGGGAACTGGAAGTTGAACTGGTTGCCCCCGCCATCACCCTCCGAATTGTTGTCGGTGCCCTCGGATTGCTTGGGCACCGCCGAGGAGGCAACGGAAATGGTGCGGTTCAGGGTGGAGATGATGCCATCGGTGACGGTCCCGCTCAGCCCCAGCGGGGCGCCAATCGCGATGGCCGAATCCCCCACGTTCAGTTTGCCCGAGTCGCCCAGCGACGCCGGAACCAGGTTGGGTGCATCGATCTTGATCACCGCGAGGTCCGAAAGCGGGTCGGTGCCCACCACCGTGGCCTCGTGGACCTTCCCGTCGTTGGTGCGCACGGAGATCTTCGCATCGCTGGTGCTTCCGCCCAGGGTCACCACATGCGTGTTGGTCAGGATGTGGCCTTCCGTGTCCAGGATGATGCCCGAGCCAGACCCGGCCTCGGAGGAACCGGCGACGTCGATCGTCACTACGCTGGGGCTGGCCTTGGCGGCCGCTGCGGTCACCGCAGTGACGTTCTCAGGGTTGTTGATCACCACGTCGCCTTGCGGGGTGTGGCTGGAGGATGCCGCGGCGACGGGGCCGGAGTTCATCACGTAGTTGGCCCCCACCGCACTGCCGGCGCCCACGAGGGCTGCAGCCACCATGCCCACGATCAATGCCCCGGAGGTGAATTTCTTGGAGGCACGGCCTTGGGGCGGCGGCACGGGGAAACCGAAGGCGGGGGCATGTTCGTCGTCGTTCGGGGTCCCGTAGGGCGAAGCTGCATGATGCGCGGTGTTCCACACCGGTCCCCTTTTCGGCTGCTGGGGTGGTGCTGCGTGCTCCGCTGCCGGGGCATGGCGCGGGATCGCCTCGGTTGCATCCGCGGCGCCATCGATCTTGGAAACGGGCTCGGGGTTCGCTGACGGGGGCCCCGCGTGCGATCCGCCGTCTTCAGTGCTCGGCGGGGTCGAGGGACGCTGCGGCACGGCACCGGAATCCGGGTCCTGCGCGCCTTCATCCGGCGTACCTTGCTTCTCAAACTCGTTCTCGCTCATGACAGTCCTTCCAATCCCCGAAAGTAGGTTCCTCGACGTTTCTTGGTTATAACTATGCCCCCGCGGGCTGTGGCAGCGAAAAGGAAAACCTGAGTGTCTGCTGTGAGTTGGCGGGAATGCAAAACGACTGCGCCCACGCATCGGCGATTCTGTGGACTCGCACCACCGACCCACCTAGAATCGACACCGACAGCAGAAACCGGAACGATGCGTCCAGATACGCATTGTCCCAGAATCGTTCTGCAGCCGACCACGCACGGGTGAAGGAATACTATGAAGTCGCTCCGCCGGCGGATGGCAGTTGTTGCCGCCGCAGGACTCTTGTCCCTATTCATGTTCGCGCCTCCAGCGGTTGCCGATTCCCCCGTGCAGATCCCTCCGGGTGAATTCGTCGTGGACCAGGCCGGCGTGCTGGGCTCGGACACCTCCAAGGTCACTGACGCGGTGAACCAGCTGATGACCGAGACCGGCCAGAGCCTGTATGTCATCTACGTCGATTCCTTCACCAACCCCAGCGACCCCAACAAATGGGTCCAGGCCGTTGCCACGAACAAGAAGCTGAACACCAGCGACTGGGTCCTGGCCGTTGCCGTGTCCGATCGCCAAGCCATCTTCACCTCCAACGACAAGAGCGAGTTCTACGGCTCCAGCCAGGACATCTTCAACAAGATGGTCAAGGCGCAACTCTCGAAGAAGGACTGGACCGCCGCGGCGCTTGGCGCGGCCACCGGCATCGAGAACGTTTACAACGGCGTGTCCCCCACCGGCGGTGAAGCGACCAACCCCGGGTCCGGCTCCTCTGGCTCGGGAGCTTCCTCGGATTCCGGCGGCGGCGCGGGCTGGTTGCTGGTCGGCGGTGTCGTGATCGTCGGTGGCGCCACTGCATGGGCGTTAACGCGCCGCAAGAAGCTGCCGGACTATGTCCCCCCGGTGGCCACGGGTCCCGATGGCAAGCCGCTGGACCCGTTGGCTTCCATGAGCATCGACGAGTTGCGCGGCAAGGCAGGCGGCCTGCTGATTGCCGCCGATGACGCCATCCGGTCCTCGGAGCAGGAAGTCGGATTCGCCCAGGCCCAATTCGGCGACGAAGCCATCAAGCCCTTCGCCGAGGACATCGTGACGGCCAAGACCCACATGTCCGAGTCCTTCAAGCTGCAGCAGCAGCTCGATGACGAGATCCCCGATTCCGAGGCCGACCAGCGTTCCTGGCTCGGGGAGATCATCCGCCGCTGCGAGGCGGTCAACGAGACACTTGAGACGCACACCGAGGAATTCGCTTCGCTGCGTGAACTGGAAAAGAACGCCCCCCAGGCCACCGCTTCCCTGAAGGCCCAGATCCAGCCGCTGAGCGAACGCGTCAGCGGCGTCCAGTCCCTGCTCACCGAGCTATCCACCCGCTACACCGAAACCGCGTTGAAGCAGGTCCAAACGAACATCACCGAGGCCTTCGAACGCCTTGAGTTCGCCAACACCGCGGTGCTCACCGCCGAAGCCAAGATCACCGAGGATGCCACTGCGGAGGCGGCGGTGGCGGTGCGCGCCGGGGAGGACTCGGTGTACCAAGCCAAGGTGCTGCTCGACGCCGTCAGCCGTGCCGAACAGGACTTGGACAAGTCACGCAGCGACCTCGATTCGCTGGTCTCCTCCGCGGCGCAGGACCTAGCGCAGGGCCGCGCCCTGGTAGCCAACGGATCCAACCCGGATCTGGCGGGCCCCATCGCCGCACTGGAACCGGCGCTGGCCTCGGTCAAGGAACAGATTGCCAGCGGGCGGTTGGACCCGGTCGCACTGCTGGGCGAAGTCGATGTCGCCCTGCGTCCGCTCAACGATCGGCTTAACGAGATCCGCGACCACCAAGAACGCTCCAGCCGTGCGAGCGACCAGCTGCAGGCGGCCATCCGCACGGCACAGATGAAGATCAGCGGAACAGACGACTTCATCCGTGCCCGGCGCGGCGGCGTCGGCTCCGGTGCCCGCACCCGGTTGGCCGACGCACAGCGCAACCTCGAGGAAGCGATACGATTGGCACCCACCGACCCGGTCAACGCTTTGTCCTACGCCGAGCACGCCGCTGCGCGAGCCGACCAGGCGGCACGTGCGGCCGAGAGCGACGTCGACGGGTTCGGTGGCGGATTCGGTGGTGGCCGCGGCGGCGGAGGCGGACTCGGGGGCGCACTGCTGGGCGGCATCCTGATCGACTCCATCCTGCGAGGCGGTTCCCATGGCGGTGGTTCCTCAGGCGGCATGTTTGGCGGCGGAGGCTTCGGCGGCTTCGGCGGAGGAGGCGGCGGAGGATTCGGTGGCGGAGGCGGCGGGGGCTTCGGCGGAGGCGCCGGGGGTAACTTCTAGCGTTTCCGGACCCCCTCGTCCCGCTGAGTGAAGTACCGTGGGTCCTTCACTACGGAACCACCCATGAAAATGTTCATCAAGTCAGTCAACGAAAGGTCTCACCGTGGCAAAGCAGTCTATTTTTGGTCGTGTCGCCCAGCTGGCCAAGGCCAACGTCAACGCCATGCTCGATTCAGCGGAAGATCCCCAGAAGATGCTCGACCAGATGGTCCGTGACTACACCGACAACATCGCCGAAGCGGAAACCGCTGTCGCGCAGACCATCGGCAACCTGCGGATGATCGAAGAAGACTACACCGAGGACGTACAGGCATCCTCCGACTGGGGCAGCAAGGCTCTGGCCGCCTCGAGCAAGGCCGATGAATTCCGCACAGCGGGTGAAGCTGCCAGCGCCGACAAGTTCGATTCGCTGGCCAAGGTAGCCATCCAGCGCCAGATGCAGGCCGAGTCGGAAGCAAAGACCGCCGAACCAACCATCAGCTCCCAGCGCGAGATCGTGGAGAAGCTTAAGACCGGCCTGGACGCGATGAAGTCCAAGCGCCACGAACTGGTGTCCAAGCGCGATGAATTGATCGCACGCGCCAAGTCGGCACAGGCCCAGAACCAGGTGCAGGAGGCCGTGAAGAGCATCGACATTATGGATCCCTCCAGCGAGGTCGGCCGCTTCGAGGAAAAGATCCGTCGCGAAGAAGCCCGCGTACGAGGTGCGGCCGAGCTTGCATCGTCCTCGCTCGACACACAGTTCAACTCACTCGAGGACCTGGGCGAACAGACCGAGATCGAGGCGCGTCTTGCCGCGTTGAAGGCGCCGAATTCCGCTCCTTCACTCACCACCGGTTCGGAACAGTAACCCAGCGTTTCATGCGCCGCTGCCACCCATGAGGTGGCTTGCACTGGGGCGGACAAGTTCGTTGGGCAATGGAATGCGTTCACTGCCCAACGAACTTGTCCGCCCCTTGCTTTTTCCCGGTCTATAACGAACTGTGCCGAGCACCTGCCACTTGCACGCACCGCAACGTTCCGGCTCGTCCCCAGTTTTCCGTTCCTTCGACTTCCCCCTCCGCTCCTGCTGCGATGCTCAGTGGCATGAACAGCAAGCAATCCACCAAGACCGCATACGCTGGCCGTAGATATGCCGGCCACATTTCGGCAGCTGGCAAGCCAGAAGCCGGTACGGAAAGATTGCGCGCTTTGCTCGCTGCAGAGGAGTTCTTCATCGCCACCGCCACCGAGATGGCAGCGCAGACGACTTCAGCGGTTGAGGCAGCCACGCTCGCCCTGGTTGTGGAACGTACGCATCGGCACACGGCTTACACGCAGATCCTTGCCGCACAAGCCGCGCAACGCACTCTGGCCCATGAGCTGCCCCTGGTGACCATGGAGCAGCTCTGCGAGATCGTGGCTGCACCCGCCGTGTTCCTGGCCTCTGATGCCGCTCTGCCACCAGACCCGCTCACGCCCCCGACGGGACGGATGCCCCACAAGGACACCACTGACTTCCTCCACCATCTTTTGGGCACCGGCTACTTCGAGGTGCGCGACCGTGTCAATGCGGCCAATGCGTTGCTCCCCCACGTGGATACCAACGGAATCAAGCAGCCAGCGCGCTACCCACTGCTATCCGCGGACGCCCAAGCTGGGACAGTCGATCCCAAACACGTGATCCAGGCGGCGAAGCAGCTCGACAAGGCTGCTCCCGCTATCAAAAGCCAGCCCGAATCCGAGCATCTCTCCAACACCATGGAGACCCAAATCCTCGAGTCCCTGCGCACCCAAGGCCCACAAGCAGCCCACAAACTCATCACCGCTTGGCAGCGTTCACTTGAAGACCGCGCGGGGTCCGAACCCAGTGACGAGGAAATTGGTTTCAAAACGGGGTTCTTCCTCACCCGCAAAACCGAGCACTTCTCGTATTTCAGTCTGTGCATGCTCAACGTAGAGGCGGAGATCTTCCTAGCACATTTCGCCAATGCGGATAATCCACGCACCGAGGCAGGAAACCGTCAGGCTCTCTGCTCCGATGCCGCCGCCGGCCCCCAGCACCCAACGCCCAGGGAAACCAGCGAGAACATTGACCCCGATGAGGCGCCACGGCTCCCGGCCTGGGCTGCAGATCCCCAAACGCCTTTCGAGCTCCTGCCCCGCGCGACATACATGGACCTTGGCCGTGCAGCCGGCAAGCTCTCGCCTATGGATACAGAGCCCAAGGTTTCCACGACAGAGCCGCAATCGCGCCCTAACCCGGCATTTTCATGGGGCGGAAAGTCATTAAGCGTCTTTAAGGACGAAAAGATGAGCTGATCTGGAAAAATAGAGGTAACGACACCATGTTATCCACCAGATCAGGACTCACCCTTTCGATGCACAATGATACCCAAGTTTTTCCGTCCGTTCCGGCAGCTTTGACCAGCCAGTCGCTGATCTCCCACGCCGGCTTGAACGTCCTCACCTCGTTCTTGGACGCCGTCGGCTTCGCCAACCTGAGCGAGGACCGCCTGTCCCAGTTCGTTCCGGCCCAAGCTATCCATCGGCCAGGCGGAATCCTCGGATCACTCGCCGTGATGCTCGCTGGCGGCGGGGAACACGTCTCGGATCTCGATGTCCTGCGCAACAGCCCCGGACTCTTCGGCCCGGTCCCTTCCAACGCCACCGTTTCCAGGTTCGTGGAGCGAGCCACCGTGCAACCCGAAGCATTCGCCTACGGCAGTGCGACGCTCATGCGGTCCTTGCGCTCGAGGATCTGGAAGGCTGCCGGAAAACGGAATCCGGCGATATTGGCCACCAAGTTGGATCCCCTGATTTTGGATATTGATGCCACACTGACTACTTCGCACAGCGAGAAGGAGCTGGCCACCGGGAACTACAAGGGTGGGTTTGGGCATGCACCGATGGTCGTCAGCCTCGACTATGGCAAGGACAACGGCACCGGTGAAGTCCTGGTCGCGGAACTGCGGGCAGGGAGCAAGACCGCGAACAACGCCAAGGACCACATCCGGGTACTGGACAAGGCCCTGGCCCAGCTACCTGAGGAAATGAGTAACAAGGACGGGAACCTGGACACCGAAAGGATCTTGGTGCGTACCGACAGCGCCGGGGCCTCGCGTGAGTTCCTGAACCACCTGCACTCCTTGGGACTGCAGTTCTCCACGTCCTTTGCCTTGCCGGTGCCCAACGAGCGGTTCATTCACTGGATCAACGACAAAAAACACTGGGAAGCTGCCTTGGATCAGCACGGAAACCAGCGCCATGATGCGTGGGTTATCGACGCTACCCAAGTCATCAAGCTCAAGGACTACCCCGACGGGACCCGGCTCTATTTACGGGCCGAACCCTTGCACCCGGGAGCCAACGCGACATTGTTCGACGTTGACGGGCACCGCGTCACCGCGTTCCTCACCAACGCGCCGAGATACAACGTGGCGTTCCTTGATGCCAGGCACCGAGCCCGTGCTCGGTGCGAGAACCGCATCAAAACCCTGAAGAACAGCGGAATGGGGAAACTGCCTTTTCATGCGATTGCTGCGAACCAACTTTGGACAGACCTTGCCATGCTCGCGATGAATCTGGTGGCGTGGCTTCAGTTGGTCATCCTTCCCACTGGCCACACCGCCGGGGTTTGGGATATGAAACGTTGGCGCTACCGACTTTTCTCGATCGCCGGGAAACTCATCAGTAGCGCCCGTAAGCGGAGACTGCTGATCCCGGCATCCGCACCGGAATCGCACGTCTTCATCGCGCTCATTGAAGGAACCACACTGTTGCGGCAGCGATGGCGAAACGGGCATCTCGCGGCATAAAACCCCGGCAACCGCACCAATCCCTTTCGAGCAGAAAAGCACGCCCACCGGCTGATGGAAACCGGCGCCCAAACCAGCGACGTGGGAATCCTGTCATGCCCGGAAACCAAACTGGCTGCTGAACCCGCTGAAATCACCGGTTCGCCAGCCTGACGGTACTCGATGAAAAATCTGGGCTAAAGAATACAACCTTCCAGGTCTCGATGGGATCTCACCGGCCCGGCGTCGTTTACGTTCGATCCTCAATGCCCTTCAACACGTCGACTCCAACGCAAGGAAACGCGTCAGGGGTCTTGCCGGGGCCAAACTGGTGGTCCATTGCCAGCTTGAAACCCTGCTGGGGTTGGCAGACAGGGCAGGAATCACCACTCATGGGTTGGAAATCAGCCCCGGCCAACTCCGGAGGTTGTTGTGCGACGCAGCGGTCCTCCCCATTGTTTTCAACGGCAAGAGCCAAATCCTCGATGTCGGGCGCCAAGCACGCTTCGTCCCCGAGTACATGAGGGAGGCAGTTCTTGCCCGGGACGGTGGATGCCTTGTTCCGAGCTGCACCGTGCCTCCTGAACATTGCGAAATGTGCCACATAGACGCGTGGCAGGACGGCGGATCCACCAGTGTGGAGAACTCGGGACCCGGTTGCAGCGCGCATCACCATGATTTTCACTCCGGTAAGCTCAAGTTGGTCCGCGACCAAGACGGATTGCCGGCAGTGTTGCTGCCCAAGTATTCGGATCCGGAACAGATTCCGCGCCGCAACGAATATTGGCAACACCAACGGCAGACCAACCCCAAGTTGTTCTAGCGGAATCTGTTGGCGATTAGTTCCCGCATCCTCCCGGAAAACGCAAGAAAGGCCCCGCGGATCCAGAGATCCGCAGGGCCTTTATTGTGGAGATGGGGAGAATTGAACTCCCGTCCGATGTGGTGTTGCCAGGTCTTCTCCGGGCGCAGTTTGCGTTGGATTTTCTCTGCCCCAGCCGTCATGCAAACAAGCGGCTGATCCGAGCACAGTTACCTAAATTATGCAGGTCGTTCCGGTAACGCTAACTTCCCGCAGTGGCTATCTAAATGACGTTAGGATCAGGGGCGATAGCATCCCCTGTCTAACGGACTAGTCTGGCTGCTTAGGCAGCGAGAGCGAAGTCAGTGCGCTTTGAGTCGGCACTTATTGTTTTGCAAAGAGCGTTTACGAGATAACTTTGCATCCTCGGCCCGCTTCACATGTCGCGACTCACACCGTCGAAACCGATCATCCCCGTATTTTGTTGTCAACGAGTAGCTCTCGCCACTCCAACCACACGGAATCAACCGCGTCTAATTAGTCTAACGCACAATCGTGTCAAGTCCATTCCCGGACTTCTCGGAGCCCAGCTTTAGCCGGTGATCCGAACTTACTGGGCTACTCCCGAACACCACGGTTGCGCTCGCGCATGCTGCGCAGCGCTTCGCGGTTGTCTTGTTTCTCCCGCAGCGACTGGCGCTTGTCGTATTCCTTCTTGCCGCGGGCTACCCCGATTTCAATCTTCGCGCGCCCATTTTTGAAGTACAGGCTAAGGGGCACGATGGTCAGGCCAGACTCGTTGATCTTGCGTTCGATCTTCAGGAGTTCTTGGCGGTGCAACAGCAGCTTGCGCCGACGCCGAGCAGCGTGGTTAGTCCACGATCCGTTGAGGTACTCCGGAATGTAGACGTTCTCCATGTACAACTCATTGCGGTAAAACTGGCCAAAGCCATCAACAAGCGCTGCCTTACCCTCACGCAACGATTTTACTTCGGTCCCGCTAAGCACCAGGCCGGCCTCGTAGGTATCGAGAATTTCATAGTCGTGCCTAGCCTTGCGATTGCTCGCAATGATCCGGCCTTCCGGGTCCTTCTTAGCCACGTTGACAATTCCTCTCCGCAAGTGGTTTATTCACTTGGCGAGCTTATAGCCTACCGCTAGAGAAGTCCCAATGGGTTTACCGCGGAGCCGTTGACTATCGTCTCAAAGTGCATGTGGCAGCCGGTGGAATTACCTGTGGTACCAACGTAGCCGATCGTCTGCCCTTGCTTGACGTTCTGGCCGGCACTGACCACTACACGCTGCATGTGGTGGTAGTTCGTGGCGAGGGCCTTGCCCTTGACTACGCCGTGGCTGATGGTGACCTTGTTCCCTGATGTTCCACCCCAGCCAGCCATCCATACTTCGCCATCCGCTGCGGCATGCACCGGAGTTCCGCATTGTCCTCCAAAGCCCCAGTCAACTCCGGCATGGACATATCCGCCGCGTCCACCATAGTCGATCGTGCCGGACGGTGTGGGACGAAAGCCGAAGCTTGAAGTCTGCCTCCCGCCGTTGACCGGACGAATAAGACCCCATGAGCTGCGTTCCTGTGGAACAGTTTGCGGAGCTGTCTGCGGCTTGGGTGCCACATAGGGAGGCTTGACGTAGGTGCTCTTCTTCTTCTGGCGAGCGGCTTCCTCCCTTGCCTTTTTGGCGCGATCAGCTTCTTCACGCTCCCATTTGGCTTGTTGCTCTGCAGCCTTTTGGGCAGCACGCTTTCGCTCGGCCTCAGCAGCCTCCGCAGCCTTGCGTTTGCGTTCTGCTTCTTCGCGGATGAGCCGCTCTTGGCGCTCCTTGATCTCACCGTTGACCTGGACTTGCTCGGCTTCCACGGTTCTCAGCTTTTCCTGGATCCGCGGTCGCTGAGCCAATAGCTCGGCACTGAGCGCATCGGTCTGGGAGATGATTCCGTCGAGAGACTGCTTCTTGGTCTCAGCATCGTCACGGGCCACTTGCTCGCGAACCAAAGCTGCGTCAGCGGCAGACTTGAGATCCGTAATTTCCGCCTCAACCGCAGCCAGGCGCAATTTGACGTTCTCGTCAGTGGCTGACTGTTCGGAAAGGGCATCGAGTGCAGCGTTTTGTGACCGCATGGCCTGATCAGCCAAATCCATCCCCGCTGCCAGGTTTCCATCGGAGCTGGCATTCAACAACAAGGAAAGATCGGAGGAAACGCCGCCGCGCTTGTAGGCTCCCGTCGCTATCTGCCCGATGACTTGCTTGGAGTCTTCAAGCTTCGCTTTGCTTTCGGCCATCTTCACGTTCAGCTGATCCCGTGTTTCCCCTGCCGACTGAACCCTTCGAGCCAGGTCAGCCGCCTCATCTGCGGCTCGACCTACTCGACCTTGGGCATCGGCCAAGGCTTGTTCGGCTGCAGGAAGTTGCGCTTGCAAGCCACGAAGCTTGGAATCGGTGACCTTGATGTCGTCATCAAGGACCTCAAGGTCCTCTGAGATGTGGTCAATGTTCTGTTCTACCTGGACCTTGCGGTCATCTAGCTCATCGGCATGGGCACCTACACCCCCGGAAACCAACAGTGCGATTGACAACGCGCCCACGGCTCCTGAACGTGCTACGCGGCACCATACTGCTTTGGCTAACATAAATGTCCTCTGAGTCCTTTGTGATTCGAATTTTTTCTGGATCGTAGACGCACTAAACCTTCAAGTAGCGCCGCAAGGTTATCAATGACGATACACCAGCCAAAACCACACCTAGCAAGATCAGCCAAGGCGCTACCAGGAAGACTTCACCAGTTGAGATGAAGGCCGTGTCCTTGTACTCCAGGGCTAATTTGTCATCAATAAAGAACCTCACCGCAGCCCACAGGGCTCCAGAGGCCAACAGTGCTCCAATCAACGCCGCGATGACCCCCTCCAACACAAAGGGCAGTTGAAGCGATGACTTCGAGGCTCCGACCAAGCGCATAATGCCTGTTTCCCTTCGGCGCAGATAGGCAGAGAGCCTAATCGTTGTTCCCACCAACAACACTGCACATAGGATCATGACCCCGGCAATCCCGATGGCGACGATTGAAGCAATATTGATGATGGAGAAGATTTTTTCCAGCAGTTCACGCTGGTCAACAACGACGTCCACGCCATCCATTGAAGAGAAAAGTTCCTTGATGATCTGGTACTTCTCCGGATCAACGAGCGAGACGCGGAACGATTCAGGCAACTGGTCCGCTGTCACTGTTTCGCTCATCGACGAGTTCTCGAACTGTTCCTGAAAGTGGGTGAGTGCCTGCTCCTTGGATTCGTACTCGAAGTTCTCGACGTAGGGCTTGACTGCCGCAGAACCCAACATCGATTCGATATCGCCGCGTTGGGCCTCGGTCGCCGCACCCTCAGCGCAGCTGGACCCTTCGTTGTGCTCGCCACAGAGGTAGATGGCCACTTGGACCTTGTCGTACCAGTAGCCCTTCATCTGGGTGATCTGCATCTGCATCAGAGCGGCCGTACCGACGAAGGTCAAAGAAATGAAAGTGACCAGAACCACTGAAATCACCATGGACAAGTTTCGGCGGAGGCCTGAGCCTACTTCGCCAAGAATGAATCCTAGTTTCATGGCATATCGTCCTCAGTATCAAACGGCGCAAACGCCTGGTTGTCTGCTGGCGGCTTGTGCCATGCGCCCGGGTTGGCTTGGCGCAATTCACGCGTACCATCTTGATTGATCACCGGGATCATCGACGTGTATTCCCCCGCGCTCTCGTCACGCATGATCTTGCCATGCGAAAGTTCAATGACTCGTCTGCGCATGGAGTTGACGATTCCGTCGTCGTGCGTAGCCATGAGGACGGTGGTGCCGTTTTGGTTGATCCTGTCCAACACATTCATGATCCCGACGCTTGTAGCGGGGTCCAGGTTTCCTGTTGGTTCGTCCGCTAGGAGGATCTGCGGTTTGTTCGCAATGGCGCGGGCGATGGCCACGCGCTGTTGCTCACCTCCGGAGAGCTCGTCGGGTTGGCGCTTTTCCTTGCCCTCGAGCCCGACAAGCTTGAGCACCTCCGGAACATGGTCACGGATGCTGCTGCGGCTTTCTCCCACGACTTGCATGGCGAATGCAACGTTCTCGAAAACGTTCTTTTGCGGCAACAGCCGAAAATCTTGAAACACGACGCCGATGCCGCGGCGTAACTTGGGCACACGCCATGAGGGAATACGGGCTACATTTTGTCCTGCGACATGAACCGAACCGCCCGTGGCGACGATTTCGCGCAAGATAAGCCGAAGGAAAGTTGACTTGCCGGAGCCAGAGGCTCCGACAAGAAACGCGAAGTCGCCACGGTCAATTTCAATGGTTACGTCGTCGAGGCCGGGGCGCGCATTTTCCGAGCCCAGCCGTGACTTTTGGTCATAGACCATCGTGACGTTTTCGAATCTAATCATCGCAGCTCTGCCCGCGGGATCGCCGGCGCATGATCCAGGCACGGGACTTTGTTGTGGGAAGTTGCAAAGCCAGCCCTTGAACTCTATCCGCCCCGGGGAGACTCTCCCCGCACAAAAACCGGGTGTGTCACGAAACTGTGAGGCAGGTGGATGCAGGCTGCGTGCCATTTTCGTTCGCACTCGCAATGAGGCAACCTTTGCGAGCTCGCGGGTACGCCAGCCCAACGAGAGTAACTCGCATGCATGTGACTTGGTCTTTGCTACTCCGGCTGGCCTCTGGTCCGAAACGCTACCGTAACAACAACGAGGTTGACGACACTTTTTGAGTTCGTAGCTGCTTGTCATCCCGACCGCTCATTCGGTCTCCCGAAAGACCGTATTTGTGATGTCGCTGACGTTGAGGCTACCGACTACGTCTGATCGCGGCGTTTGTGGAAAATTCCGCGCAACGATACCTGGTAGTGGGCCGGCACCTGGGGTGTGTACCAGAGTAATCCCATGACGGCCAACGAACCTCGAAACGCTTGGTTACGGATGACCGATTCAATGGCCTTGGCTGAGCCTGAAAAAGTTCCCAATGGCCAGGGCGACGCCTTCTTGAGTTTTGGATGGGCTTTTGGCTGTTGTTTGCTGTTGTGTGGTCAACGAAGACCATTCGAGAATGGTCACATGGAACCCCCGACTACGTAACCGTGACTCTCGATCTCTTCCTGACTGATACGTCACTTGGAATGGCTATCGCCTACCGGGCTCTGCGGCGACAGGCCATGAAGCAATCCTAGAGTCCGGACAGCTCATCTAAACCCGCACGATGGTGCGGTGCCAGAGCATACGCCGATTCGAGGTTGATCGGAGCTACCCTGTCCCTTTTTCGTTGACCTCCCCGAGCGGCCCATAAATCTGGGCGGCGACGAATGAAACCGGGCTGACGCGGCATACTCTCAGATTCCGACTGGTTCATCCAGCGACACGGCAAGGACACTTCTGCCGTGGACGCAGGAAAGCTACCGCCAGTCAATGAGCAAACTACATTTGACAGGGAAGCACATAGCCGACGGTACCGAATCTTGATTTCCCCAACTTGCTATTCCGCGGACAATCCGGTGTTTAGGCTTGGGGACGACGTTGTGCCGCACGCCAGCGGATACCAGCATCAATGAAATCATCTATCTCGCCGTCG
Source organism: Paeniglutamicibacter antarcticus (assembly GCF_039544305.1). NCBI lineage: Bacteria > Bacillati > Actinomycetota > Actinomycetes > Micrococcales > Micrococcaceae > Paeniglutamicibacter > Paeniglutamicibacter antarcticus. Next base: position 61,593 of record NZ_BAABLK010000028.1, on the reverse strand, counting down.
AATATGGCGGAGGTGTTTCCGACTTCGTGTTCGGTCCGCAGATCTTTGACCATCTGGTAAGGATTCAACACGTATGAACGCATCTGGTCGCCCCAGGAAGCCTTCACATCTCCGGCTAGCTGCTTCTTTTGGGCGTCCTGCTCCGCCTTCTTCTGCAGCAGCAGCCTCGACTGCAAAACACGCAAGGCCGCTGCGCGATTCTGGATCTGTGATTTTTCGTTCTGCATCGAAACGACGATGCCCGTAGGAATGTGTGTCATACGAACCGCTGAGTCCGTGGTGTTCACAGACTGCCCGCCTGGTCCGGACGAACGATAGACATCGACACGGATTTCGTTTTCGGGGATCTCTATTGAGTCGTGTTGTTCAATCAAAGGGATTACTTCGACGGCTGCAAAGGAAGTCTGGCGGCGTCCTTGGTTGTCGAATGGTGAAATACGTACGAGGCGGTGGGTACCTGCCTCCACTGACAACGTGCCAAAAGCGTAGGGCGCGTTGACTTCGAAGGTCGCAGACTTCAAGCCGGCTTCCTCGGCGTAGGAGGTATCCATGACCCGGGTTGGATGCCCGTGCTTTTCAGCCCACCGAAGGTACATGCGCATAAGCATTTCAGCAAAGTCTGCTGCATCAACGCCACCTGCACCGGCACGAATGGTGACTACCGCTTCGCGGGCATCGAATTCCCCGGAAAGTAGAGTAACCACTTCAAGGTCGGCCAACGCCTTGCGCACTGACTTGAGCTCGGTTTGAGCTTCTTGGAAAGATTCGGCATCTCCCTCCATCTCTGCCAGCTCAACCAATACTTCCAGATCATCGATGCGATGCTGGATAACGGTCAAGCGCTCAAGCTCTGATTGGCGATGCGAGAGCTTGGAGGTGACGATCTGAGCAGCAGCAGGATTGTCCCACAGGTTCGGCACTCCCGCTTCCTCAGAGAGCATAGCGATATCCGCACGGATGCGCGGCACATCGGACACCTCTTCAATGGAGGCAAAGGTGGAGCGCAATGATTTGATTTCTACAGAATAGTCAATTGAAGCCATGGTGCTTCCACCCTACGACATATGCTGGTCGACATCTTGCGCAGGCTGGCGATTATGCTCAATGCGACGCCGAGAACAGCCAGGGGTTCAAAGATCCGACTCCTGTCGGAGAAAGCCGGCGAGCGCGCATCGCAGCTGTCGGTCAGACAATAGACATATCGTCCTGAACCAGATGACCGCGCCGGATGCAGAACCGCTCTTCATCGTGATAACAGCGTCCGGGCGTAGGCATCCACGTGAATGGAGATTCCGCTCGGAACTACCCAACCTATGATCGGTGGGTGCACGACGGCACCTAGCCGCACATGCGCAGTGACCGAATCGGATTCGACTCCGGCACCAATAATTTGAAGGTTGGCAAATCCCGAGTCTGCGTTGATGTCTGCTAGGTACTTTTCCGTCGCATGTCGGACTTCGGTCGGTTGCAGATGGAGAGTAGGTACGTCCTTCCCACTGGCATCGAGCTCAAAATTGTATGCAGCCGCTGCGACTGCTCCATCGGCAACGGATAGGAGCTTGCGTGCCTGGATGTTGACGGCCGTAGCCGCGAACACGACGCTGATGGCGAGCAAGGCAATAGCAATCATGCCAATGATCAGGACCATCGACTGCCCGGCTTCTTTTCCGTTCACTGGTGCAATCGCTATCTCAGGCGTGGATACGGCAGGCATTTCCCCCGAAAGTGACGAGGATGTGTACTGGCTACCTGGTCCCATGATTTGGGCTTCGCTCCTACCCATACCGATCGACCCGCTGGGTTGCCGTTGAACCAACATTTCCAGTACGCCAGCTCCAACCTTCCGGAAGCAGCGGGAGCACCGTGTCGATGGATACCTTCACTGTCACTGTGCTTCCTGGCGAAAGACAGGATCCGCGGCAGCTGTAGCTGAAATGTGTACGATCCGACCGGATTTCCATGTTGGCGGAGGCCCTTCGGACGGCATCGGCGGCCCGTGTTTGGCCCTGCCCTTCGGTCTCCGCGGTGACGAATACCTTGGCGGCGTGGTCCGCTGCCCCAACAGCAGCGTAGCTTGCAGCTTGGACTTGGGACGCTCCCACCACTAAATAGACAAGCGGTACCAGAAGCAGCACCACGAGGAAAATGAACTCGATGATCGATGAGCCCGCTTGGGACCTGGCAGCATCAACTCGGCAGTTAAGACTCCCCATCCGGTTCTTCCGAACGGCACGCCATAGCGACTGCCCTCGCAGCGCACCGGTGCCGCCAATCTTGGGAACTGGTCCTCGCTGTGTCCTAGCCATAGCGCACCGATTCCCCATGGACTACGAACTCCCCCACAAACGGAATCAATCCAAAAACAGGAACGCCGGTCCGCACGGTGATCCTTACTCCCGGGGTGCCCCCGAGGCTGATGGACCTAGCCTGCACGTTCGATGCAAAACTGCCGTTGAGGGCGCCACGAATGAGCTCTTGGGTGCGGCGCACACCGTCATCGGGACCTCTGTCTGCCAACGTCCCGTATCTGGCGCCGGCCGCTGCCGCATCCATAAGGGTATTACGAACATGTAGCGCAAAAGTAAGTTGCAAAACGCCTAGGAACACTGCGATGAGCAGGGCGGAAACCATCACGAACTCGGCCACAGCCGAACCCCGCTGCGACGCGCACCTCCTTTGCTCCAACGGGATCATATGTCGTGGCATGCCCGCCTTACCCCATCCCTGAGACCCGGTTAATCGCCTGGTTGAACAGCTCCTCCAAACGCGGGCCTGCGATGGCCAAGAGCGCCGCCACCAGCAGTGCACTCATCAATGTAATCATCACCCAACCTGGAACATCCCCGCGTTCGTTGCGTTTGATGCGCCCTGCCAGCTCCATGGTGCAGGCGCCAATCCACACGCCCATACCGATGATCAACGTTTCAAGTTTTCCTGTGATCGTCATGGTCCTTCTCCTTGTTGGTGTGCTCCCCCGCCGTTCACCGGCTAAAGAGCGTGATTCCCATAGTGTGATGTGACTGTCCGCATGGTGCCTCCCCACCACGCGCATTTCTCCCCTGCTACCTCCTTTGCTGTTAGTTCCCCGTGTCTCCTCCGTTCGGAATGCTTGGGCTTGCCAAGAACTATCGATTTCCGATAGATCTGTCAGATGTTGTCTCCTTTCAATAGTTCATGTCGATCAGCGCGAGGCCCGGAAACACCGCGAAAACAATGGTCAGTGGCAGGATGCCAAAAACGATGGGAACCATCATTCCGATTTCCTTTTTGCCTGCGGTTTCCATCAGCTCCCGCTTTGCCGCATCGCGTACATCTTGTGCCTGGGCACGCATCACTGCAGCGATCGGCGTTCCTCGGTCGGTGGCCACCGTAATCGCGTCAACGAAACGGGTCATTGCCGTCAATTGGATTCGATCGGCCATCTCGGTCAAGGCCTCGGCCAGTGTCGAACCGGAGCGGACATAAGCCAGAGTCAATCCAAACTCCTCGCTGAGGGCTCCTTTTGATGTCCTGGCCACCCTCTCAATGGCACCCACGGTGCTTTCGCCGGCGGACACCGCCAACGCCATGAGTTCGGCAATCGTGGGAAATTGATTCAGTATCCGCTTGCTGCGCCGTGAGGTCTGTTCTCCCAGGTACCAGTCACGCATGAGATAGCCGCCTACCGAGCAAAAGACCAAGACAAGAAACGCGAACATAGGGTTGAATCGCCCAGCCACCAGGTTCGCCCCTAGCACGGCAGCACCGGCCAAGGTAAGGCCCGCAGACCATAGGAGCTGTTGTGCTCGGAAATCAAGTACGCTGATCCGAAGCCCGGCACGATCCAATCTCCGGATCATGGCCTCGTTACTCGGATTAAGTCGTTGGGACATCCTTGCCACGTCGGCCAGAAGCGGACCCACGATTCGTCCCAGCGGACCAAACGGCGTCTGTCCCGCCAGTGGATCAGCCAGCATCCGGGATCCACCGCGGCCGGCACGTAGATGAGGGGCCACTCGTTGGGAGAAAGTCACCGGGCGCATCGCCGGGATCCGTACCAGCACCAGCCATAGTCCGCAGCCCATGGTCATACCCAAAGCCAAGGACAAAATCATCGTGCTACTCATCGAAAAACCCGTTCTTCCTCGGGCAACCGACCGATGTGCATCATCGCCCGGTAGCACACGAATGAAACAAACAGCCCGCTTGCGAGCACCAGCATTCCCTGGACGCTTGAATAGGCGATCACTGCGGCAGGTTGGCCAGCCAGAAGCAACAGGATGACCCACGGCGCAGCAATCGCCAACCGGGCAGCTGAGACCGTCCAGGACTGCCGTGCTTCGAGTTCGCCGCGGGTGCGCGCCGAATCGCGCAGGAAGGCGCTGAGTGTGCCGAGCATTTCACCCAAGTCGGTGCCCCCGACTTCGCGGGTGATGCGCAGTGCCTCGACGATCTTGTCGGACACCGGGTCCGCCAATCGCGTGGCGAGACGTTCAAGGGAGTCGTTGAAACGCGCAGTCGCTCGATAATCAAGACCAAAGTCTGTGAAGGCCGGACGCAGGGCCTCCGGTCCTTGCTGTCCTAACTGTGTCAGGGACTCGGGCAAGGACATCCCCGCACGGATCGCCGAGCGCAAGTGGTCCACTACGTCTGGCCACTGCTCTCGCAGGCTCGCAGCACGCTTCGCAGCTTGATGACATACCAGAGCCCATGGGGCGGCAGCCCCGAATCCGGAAAATGTCAGAGCGATCAATGGGGCACCAGTGAGGATGAGGACGACGAGTCCAACGATGACTGCCGAGGTAACTGAGGCAGAGACGAAGCCCCCGCGGGTGACCTTGTCCAATCCTGCATGCAGCAACAAGATTTCGAGGCGCCCGGGCGAGGTTTTGGTTCCCGTCCTCGCCACCGAGGTGAAGGAACGAAAGACCAGCAGCAGACCGAATCCCAGCATAAGACCCAACAAGACGCTCATGCCACGACCCGCCCAAGTTCAACGACGTCGACCCCGGCATCAAGCAACTTCTGATGCGCCAGGTCCGCCGCCGGCTGCAGCACCAGTTCCCCGTCGACGTAATCGAAAAGCGTGGTGGTTTCTATGGTGCCGTTTTCCACGCGGCGACCCAACGCCATTATTTCTCCCACGAAGCGTTTGCCTGCCGGATCGCGTCGACAATGGACTACTAGATCGATACAAGCCGCGACAGTCGGAACCACGAAACCGGCCGAAATATTCTCGCCGGCCAGTAGCGGCAACGTACATATCTTGGTCACCGCATCGTGGGCTGAGTTCGCGTGAATGGTAGATAGGCCGGGCAGCCCAGAATTTAGGGCAATCAGCATGTCCAGGGCTTCGGCTTCACGGACTTCCCCTATGACCAATCTGTCCGGCCTCATCCGCAGGGCTTCCTTCACGAGCCTGCGCATGTTGATCTCCCCATGACCCTCAAGATTTTGCTGGCGGGTTTGGAGGCCGACCACATCGCGAAGGTTGATTTTCAGTTCAAAGATCTCCTCGATGGTGACAACCCGCTCGCGGCTACCAATGGAAGAGGCCAGGCAGTTGAGCATCGTGGTCTTGCCTGCTTGTGTGGCCCCCGAAACCAGAACGTTCAGCCCAGCACCTACTGCTACATCCAAGTAGTGGGATGCCTGGCGACTCAGCGATCCAAGTTCAACAAGGTGCTCAAGCCGGCTTGCCCTCGCGATGAACTTGCGGATGTTCACTGCCCAATGTTTGCGGGTGATGTCCGGAATGACGACGTGCAAGCGCGACCCGTCGATCAGTTGGCAGTCGACGAAGGGCTGCGAGAGGTCAAGCCTTCGACCGGAGGATTTGAGCATGCGCTCCACCAGTGACCTAATTTCCGCCTCAGGAAGCTTGATCGAAGTGAGTTCGGAGGTTCCTCGGCGTGCCGCATAGACCTCGTTAGGTCCGTTGATCCAGATTTCCTCGACCTCGGGGTCATCGATCAGGGGTTGGAGCGTACCAAGTCCAGCAACCGCATCCATGATCCGTCTTCTGGCCAGCCCCAGCTCCCCCAGCGCCGGCAACACCCCGAGAAGTGACCGCTCGTCGTAGTCACGGACCACGTCGTCCACCAACCTGCGGACCTCACCCACCTGCGTGGAGGGGTCAAGCCCGTGCCTGCGGATGAGTTCGCGTACCTCATCTTCGACTATCGCCAGTCCGTCCACCATCGTGCTTCCCTGCCCGTGAACCGCAGACGGCATAGGCCGGGAGCGGGGCCGTTCGCTGAGGCATGCGGGTTGGTGGTTCTTGGGGATCGCTATGTTAAGACACCCGTATTGCTTCTGAGCGGCAATATCCAGTTTGTTTGATGACGCAATACCGCGACCATACCCGCGCGCCACGGTAGCTTCAAGGCTTCCTTTGAATCTGTGGAGAACGATGGAAAGAGGTGCTTCTGCATCCACATTTCCGCATCGACTCCGTTGCAGGCGCCCGCCGAAACCCTACGTTTGGCATGAAGATGGATATCGATTGAGGCCACCCTTGCATTCGCGGTCAAGACCCGCCGCCTCACATTGCGCCGCTGTTGCTGCTCAAGACGTATGCAAGACGATAAATCGGTCACATAACTGGCGACAAGAGGCAGGTGGGAAAGTCGCGTACGAGCGAACGAAGCGGCAACTCCCTGTTGACCCTTCGTCGCCTGCGGCGGGAATCATGGGAAGAAAATTGTTCATCAGGTTGGTTTCCACGAGGATTGGGCACCCGGTGCTATTGGAGCTCGATGCCGCCGAACCGATCAGCGGCCCCCGATTGGCTGGAGACTTGGCCCGCCACTGGCCAAGAGTGGATTGGTTTCTCGGTCCCCTCGCTTTGAATGACGTCGTTTTGCTTCCGGGCCAGGACCGGTTACTCCTGTGCGACATTCCTGCCGCTGTGGTGAGTCACGATCAACCACAGGAGGGCCCGGTCCACGAACCGGCGGTTCTCGTGGTGTTGCGCGGACCCGATCCTGGAGGAAGGCTGGCGCTGCGCCGGGGAACCTGGGTATTGGGACGGGGAGAGGCCGACTTGTCAGTTGGGGATCTACGGCTTTCACGCCGCCACGCATTGGTGCGGGTAACCGAAACTTCCATCACACTCAGTGACGAAAGGTCGGCAAACGGGGTGTGGTTCGCCAAGACACCAATATTGGAGAGGCGGCTGCTCTTCGGAGATACCTTCAGGGCCGGGGACAGTACCTTCGGAGTCCTTCCGCCGAGCGGCATGGCAACGAGATCCACCGCTTGGCCGCTGGAAAAAATCCCGATCGACGGGCAGGAACCAGGCAGCAGGATAGCAATGATGCTCATCGGCGCGCTGGCGCCGTTGGGACTGGGCGTGGGCTTGTTCCTCATGACGCACAGCGTCTTCTTCTTGGCGTTCTCCGCGATATCACTGCTGACCGGCGGGCTGCCAGCGCTGATGAGCATCCGGGCAAAAACGGTTTTCCGACATGCTTGGACGGAGGCGACCGCGTCCGACGCCCGACGTCGCGACGATCTGGCCCCTCCACTTGGAGCGGTGGCCGCAGGTCTTGGCCAAGGCACATCCGTGGATCGAAACGGTTTCCCGGCAATGGTCATCGGTCACGGACGGCTCGTTGCCTGGCTATCCACTTCTTCGGGTGCAGATCCTCCGTCCGTACGTCTCCGGCGACGGCCCGCCGGACGCTTGCCGACGCGTGCAGCTCGGGAGCTGCGCCGTTTCGGTTCACCCGGGACCCAACCCCTTGCAGGTACCGACGCATCGACACGGATCACGGAACCGGGCCTCCTTCCGGACTCTCCCATCCCGATGCTGCTGTCAGCCGGTTCCAGCGTGTGGTTCCAAGGCGCGGAGACCGCATGGGGCCCGGCGCTGCGTGCAGTGTTGGTGAGGTGGTTGCCGTTGCTGGCTGCCGGCACGCTCAGGGTGGTTGTGCAGGGGCCGGCCAGTTTCCTGCCCAGCGAGTTTGCGATGCTGCCAGGTGTCCAGATGCTTCCGGTCGGTGCCACCATTCCGATCGATAGCCGACCAACCGTCGTGGTTCTCATCTGTTCAAGAGGGCAGCGGGGAAAGCCCGGCATGCAGGACAGCGCTTCTGGGGTTGCCGCTGCTTGGCTGTATTGCGGGGGCCCTTCGCCTTCCGGCGGGGCGGACGTGTTGATCGATTGCGCCTTCCAGCGCATCCTGTTGCATCCAGCAGGCCTCGGGTGCAACCCTTGGCTTCGCCCCGCACCGACTGCGGGTGCCGAGGCAAAGACTTCAAAACTGCGCTCTAAAGCACGCTCTGCCGGAAACTCCACCGATTCGGCCCCAGCGCGAGGCGGACCGGGAGGCCTGAATATGGATCCCACGGGGTCGTCCCCCAATGCCCAAGAGCGATCCCTGCACGTTGCCATCGAAGGGATCGGACTGTCTGCGCTGGCATGCGCCGTGGGCCGGATGCTGCCGTTGACCGACACAGGGCACTCCGATGCACTGGATGCGGGACCTCGATCGGAACCCTGCACGGCCATCATCGTCGGGGACACGGAAGAGGGCCCGTTGCGTCTGGATCTTGACGCGGACGGACCACACATATTGGTCGCGGGGACGACCGGATCGGGAAAATCGGAATTGCTGCGTACCCTGGTTCTCGGTCTGGCCGCGGGTTCGGGACCCGGGGATCTGGCTTTTCTCCTGGTGGATTTCAAGGGCGGAGCGACGCTGGCACCGCTGCGTAGCTTGCCGCATGTCCAGCTCTTCATCTCGGACTTGGATGCCGCCGCCGGCGAGCGGCTCCTGGAACTGTTGGGCAACGAGCTGCAACGTCGCGAGGCGTTCCTGGCACGATGCGCGGCGACCGACCACAGGGACTACATCCGTTTACGCAAGCCCGGTGACCCGCCTCTGCCCAAGCTGGTGGTCCTCATCGACGAGTTCCGGGTCTTTGCCACGGAGCTGCCCGATGCGTTGGAACGGGTCGTTCACATCGCAACCGTCGGCCGTTCACTGGGCATTCATCTGGTGCTCAGCACCCAACGACCCGCCGGGACCGTCAGCGCTCCCCTGCGTGCGAATATCGGCAGCGTCATCGCGTTGCGCACCATTGGAGAGGCGGAGTCCATCGACCTGGTCGGCCGGGCCGACGCTTCACGGCTGGACGCGGCGACGCCGGGCATGGCGTTTATCAGGCGTGGTGGCGGCCCGCTCGTCAAGTTCCGGGCACGGGTCAACTCCCGACCTTCCGTCCCCGCGGTCCTTCGGGCATACGGAGAAAACCTCGGTGAGATGCTGTTCTGCGAGGCGCTTGGAGTTGCCGGGCTGGAATCTAGGATCGAAGACCCGGAACCGTCCACGGCACCGCTGCCGGTGGACCCCAAGGAGGAACTTGCCGGCATAGTCGAGCGCATCATCAACAGGCATGCCGGGGCCGAACCCGCGCAGAATCCATTTTCGGCAGCGTTGCCCGAACACCTGACGGCCGTTGGCCGCGCGGTGCTGCGACAAGTACCCCCACATCAAGGTGTCATCGGATTGCTCGACCGACCGCGCTTGCCGCAAGCCTCGGCATTGGTCCTCGATCCGCGCACCACCAGCCGTCTGTTGGTCTGCGGGCTGCCGGCCTCGGGTATTGAACGGGTGCCGGAGCTGCTTATCCATGCCATGAGCTACGGGGCTTTCACCCTGCCCACGTTGCTGCTCGACGGCAACGGGACGTTAGCCAAGTTGCATGGGCATCCTGCGGTGGCGGGCTACTTCGGCCCGGGAGACATCTGGGGTATCAATGAGTTGCTGCTGCAATTAAGCGGACGCGAACGCATCGGGCCCGTGCTGTTGCTGGTGTGCGGGCTCGGCGGTTGGGCCCAAGTGCTGGAAGCCAGCGTCTTCATGCATCTCGAGGCGCTGTTGACGGCTTTTGCACGCACTGCACCGGATCTCGGGAGTGCCCTGGTGATCTGCGGGGACCGGGAACTGGGAAGTTCACGAGCTGCATCGTTGTGCGAAACACGATGGTATTTTCCCCGCGGCGCCGGGCCCGAGACTCTCATGGGCTGGCCACGGATGCGAAAGATCCCGGCTCTTGTGGGCCGTGGCCTGCAGCTGGGACCGGACGAGCCCGAGCTGGGCACCGAATTCCAGCTGCTGGACAGTCCGGCGTCGTTGCCGCTGCCCAAGGAAGAGGTTCCAAAGACGTGGATGCGTTCGCTGCCGCTGCCACGGGACCTCTCCCCCGACCAACTGCCTCCGGTTCTTTCGGTCCCTCCGGCAAAGGGGAATCTGGAGGTTGCCACCGATACCGACGGGGCGCCGGCGTTGGCCATCGGACTTTGCGGACCGGATAACCGCACGTTCGTTTGGTCCCCCGGGTCTTGCGGGCTTGTCCTGGGGCATGCGCGCTCGGGCAAGGGGACATTGCTTGAGCATCTGGCTGTTTTGGGCGCACCCGAGGCCGGTCACACCGTGTTTCTGGCCCCGAACGACGAGCTGCCAACGCGAATCGAGGAATTCCTCCAACGCCACCCACATGCCACACGAGTGTTGATTGGTCGGGCCGATGCGCGTTTGGCGCAGGCTTCGCGGAGTATCGAGGTGCTGCTGGGATCCGGGATGCAGGTGGTTCTCAGTGCCGAACCGGGACCGAGGCTACTCTTTGAACTGGGACTCACTTCCGCGGTACGCGACCAGCGGTCGTTCCTCGTGTTGGATCCGCGGTATGGCGCGGACGCCGATCCCAGCGGTTTCAGGCTCCCTCCTGCCGCCGCAAGCATCAGGGGCAGGGCCATGGTCTTCGACAGAGGAACCCTGCGCCAGGTCCAATGCGTGAATCGCTTACCGTGAAGCCATACCGCTCAAAGAACCCAGGTTTTGCTTCGCCTGTAGCGACAACGAAGTCCGATCATTCGGCGGAAGTTGATTCCGTCGTCGGACGGTCGCCCAGGAAGGCCGTGGTGCGCGGGTCGAAAAGCAGCACGATGATCAGTGCTGCCGGGACCAGCCAAAGCCAAGCCATCAGTACATCACCGGTTTGGAAGTAGGGAATAGCCAGAATGATCTGGAAGACCTGCCACATCAGCGCCGCGGCACGTGTCCAAGCACGTCCGGCGAAGAAGCTGTAAGCGACGAAAAGCTGCCAGGCGCCGGCAGCGATGATCAACACCAGCATGAAGATCCGTGCCCCCATGCCCAGGACACCGGCCTCGCCCAATTGAAGGGCGTACGCCAAGGCGTAGGTGAGCACAGCGAGCCCCTCAATGGCCAGGACCGCCGAAATGACCAGCACCGAAAGGGGGCGGCGTTCGGTGGCCGGACGGCTGGGTTCTGGGACTGGCTGGTTCATCACCCCTCAAATCTAGTACGGGCACCGCACGGTAGGCCAAAGCCGGGCTCACCAGAATGTGTGACAAAGACCCGGCAACCGATCAACAAAGGCCCTTGTCACAAGGGGCGGAACCTGTTACTTGGCGGAATAAAACGAGCGCTTGTGACCAAGCACTCAAGGAAGCAGGAGTATTGGCAACACAGGAGCCTTGTTTACGTGAACGTAACATGAAAACCTTGTTAGGCAGTCGTTCGGGTATGGCATCCATTCCGTTCTCCTGCTTTTGCCCCGGTTCATATCCGTGGGCGAACCCCTCACTTTTCCTAAACCCAAGGAGCATCAACAAGCATGGATTGGCGTAGCCGCGCGGCTTGTCTGGACAAGGACCCGGAACTTTTCTTCCCGGTAGGAAACACCGGACCGGCCCTTCTCCAGATCGAAGAAGCCAAGAGTGTGTGCCGACGGTGTCCCGTCGTGGACACCTGCTTGGCATGGGCCATCGAGTCCGGCCAGGACGCCGGGGTCTGGGGCGGCATGAGCGAAGATGAGCGTCGGGCGCTCAAGCGCCGGGCGGCTCGGGCACGCCGGGCTTCCTAGTTCCAAAGGTGTTCCACAGCACGTAGGGCTGAGGGGTCGGTTCCACGGGAACCGACCCCTCAGCTGCATCTGGGCGCCACCGCCTTCCCATTCGGCAGTGCATGAAGGCCCCGGACTCCGTGTTGCATGCTCCCCCACCCACTACCACTGGTTACGATCGTTAAGTGACAGCGCCACACATAGACCCCCGCATAGGCACGACGCTTGATGATCGCTATCGGCTCGATGCCCGCATCGCCGACGGCGGAATGGCAACCGTCTACCGTGGAATCGACGTGCGCCTGCACCGCACGGTCGCCGTGAAGGTCCTGCACTCACATCTGTCCTCCGACCCCGGAGTCCTTGAACGTTTCGCCTCCGAAGCGATCATTGCCTCCGGGCTCACCCACGACAACATCGTGGGCATCCTGGACCACCATGCCTCGGGCTCCACCGCCTACATGGTGATGGAATACGTGCGCGGGCTGAACCTGCGCGAATCCTTGGCTGCACGCGGTCGCTACACCCCCCGACAGGCCCTGGTGGTGCTCCAGGCTATCTGTACCGGGTTGTCCATCGCGCACGATGAAGGCATCGTGCACCGCGATATGAAGCCCGCCAACGTGCTGATCTCCGACGAGGGCAGCATCAAGGTCGCCGACTTCGGCTTGGCGCGGGCCTCCACCGCCCACACCAACGCCACCAACTTCTTCGGCACCGCCGCATACATTTCCCCCGAGCTGGCCAAGGGCGAGCCATCCGATGAGCGCAGCGACATCTACGCGGTGGGCATCATCGCCTACGAGTTGCTCACCGGGCACCAGCCCTTCAGCTCCGAAAGTGTCTACGGGCTCGCGTTCAAGCACATCAACGACGAGGTACCCGCTCCATCGGAGCTGGTCCCCGGGCTCTCAAGCGAACTCGATGAACTGGTTGCTTACTGCACCAACAAGGATCCCGAGGACCGGCCGCAGAACGCTGCATTCCTGCTCAGCGACCTGAAACAGATCCATGCCTCGCTCACCGCCGAACAGCTGGACCTGGACTCGGAGACCCTGGGCGGGGTCAAGGACTTGATACCCACGGCCGTTTCCCCGCACACCACGGTGCATGACCGCTTGGCGCTGGCACAGGAATACCGCGACTCCATGGCCGCCGGACGGGACGACGGCGGCGAAGCAACGATGGCTCTGCCCGGTTATGAGGCTCCGGATTCCGACTCCCAGGGATCCAACGAGGATGCCACCACGGCTTTGGGAGTCCCGGGGCAGCACACCACCCTCTTCGCCGGGCCCGAACACACCCAGGTGTTCGACGGCGCCCGGATGCCAGGACCACAGACCGATCCCGGCGTGGCAGCTGAGATGCAGCGGCCCATTTCCGCCCGTCAAGCGAAGAGGAGCGCCAAGGCGGCAGAGGTTGCCTGGCGCAAGGACGCACAGATCCCGACGCATCAGTTGACTCCGCGGATCCCGACACAGCGCAAATGGCTTATCGGGATCGTGCTGGTAGTCGTGGCCGGGGTTGTTGCCGCAGTCAGCCTTTTCTTCGGCATGGGTCCTGGGGCGCCCTTCGACATCCCGACCTTGACCAAGGTCAGCGCCAGCGAAGCGGTCCAGCAACTCGATGAAGCCGGGGTGCACGCCGCCACCCAAGACGTGTATGACGAAAAGATCGAGCGCGGCCTCGTGGTTGGAAGTGAACCCGTCGCTGGGGAAACGATCCGTCGATTTCAAGGACTCGAGCTCTTTGTCTCCATGGGACCCGAACTCTTCACCGTCCCGAACCTAAGCGGCCGCAAGCAATCAGATGCCGAGGCGGACCTGAAGTCCGCACAGCTGGCAGTCGGCAATATCAAGCAGAAGTATTCCGAGGAAGTCGCCAGGGGAACCGTCCTGACTCAGGATCCTGTTGCCGGAGAGGAACTGCGCCGGGGCGCAAAGATCGCACTAACCATCTCCAGGGGTCCCGCACCGGTTGACGTCCCGGAGGTGTTGGGAAAGACCCCGAAGGAAGCGGAAGCCATCTTGAAGGCGGCCGGGCTGAACGGAAAGTCCGCCGGTGAGGAATACAGCACCTCGGTGGCTTCGGGGAAGGTGATGTCACAGAAGCCCTCAAGCGGGCAGCTCGAACGTGGCAGCACCGTTGAATATGTGGTCTCCCGCGGGCCAAAGATGATAGAGGTACCCGACTTGCAGGGCAAACAGATCAGCGAAGCCAAGGCCACGCTTGAGGGACTCGGGTTCGATGTCAAGGTCGAGGAGTTCCTCGGAGGGTTCTTCGGAACCGTCCGCTCCCAGAGCCCCTCGGGCGGAACCGCCCCGGAGGGCTCCGTGATCCGGTTGGTCGTGGTCTAGCAGCACTCAGGGAGCCACAGTGTGCCACCCGCACACACCGATGGCCGGGTGCCTTCCCAGTGGGAAGGCACCCGGCCATCGGTGTAATTAGCTAGTCGCGGGGGCCGCGCTTGGCCAGTGCCCCGGAGACCAGGAAGGCCATTTCCAGGGACTGCTTGTGGTTCAGGCGCGGGTCGCAGACCGACTCGTACAGGTCGTCGAACTGTTCCTGGCGGATCGGGTCGGCACCGCCGAGGCACTCGGCCACGTCGTCGCCGGTCATTTCCACGTGCAGGCCGCCCGGGAAGGTGCCCAGCGAGTCGTGGACCTCGAAGAAGCCGCGGACTTCGTCCATCACGTCGTCGAAGTTGCGGGTCTTGTAGCCGTTTTCGCTCGTCACGGTGTTCCCGTGCATCGGGTCGGTGACCCAGAGGACCTGGGCCCCTGAGGCTGTGACCTTCTCGACCAGGTTCGGCAGCTTCTCGCGGATGTTCTTTGCACCCATGCGGGTGATGAAGGTCAGGCGGCCCGGCTCACGGTTCGGGTCCAGCTTGTCGATCAGCGCCAGGGCGTCGTCCGGGGTGGTCGTCGGTCCGAGCTTGACGCCGATCGGGTTGCGAACCCGGGAGAGGAAATCAACGTGCGCGCCGTCGAGCTGGCGGGTGCGTTCCCCGATCCACAGGAAGTGCCCCGAGGTGTCGTAAGGCTGGTCGGTGCGTGAATCGGTGCGTGTCAGTGCGCGCTCGTAGTCAAGCAGCAGGGCCTCGTGGGAAGCGAAGAACTCTGTGCGCTTCAACGCCTCGAACTCGGCGCCACAGGCGTCCATGAACTTCACAGCGCGGTCGATCTCGCCGGCGAGCTGCTCGTAGGCGGCGTGCGCCGGGTTGGCCATGAAGCCTCGGTTCCACGAGTGCACCGAGCGAAGATCCGCGAAGCCGCCCTGGGTGAAGGCGCGGATCAGGTTCAGCGTCGATGAGGAGGTGTTGTAGGCATCGACCATGCGCTTCGGATTGTGCTCGCGGGATTCAGGGGTGAAGTCGAAGCCGTTGACGATCTCACCGCGGAAGGCCGGCAGCGTTACCCCGTCGCGAGTCTCGTCGTTGGAGGAACGCGGCTTGGCGAACTGCCCGGCCATGCGTCCCATCTTGATCACCGGCATCGAGGCGCCGTAGGTCAGCACCACGGCCATCTGCAAGATGGTTTTCACGCGAGCGGAGATCTTGTCGGCGGTAGCCCCGGCGAAGGTCTCGGCACAGTCCCCTCCCTGCAACAGGAAGGCGCGGCCCGATGCGGCGGCGGCCAGGCGCTCACGCAGCACGTCGACTTCGCCAGCAAAGACCAGCGGCGGCCGGGAACCGAGTTCACGGATGGACTCGGCATAGTGCGGGTGCTCGCTCCATGTCGGCTGCTGGGCAATGGGCAACGTGCGCCAGATGTCCAGGGCGGGGTCGGCTGCGGGGCCGGCCGGTGGTTGTCCGGGCGATGAGGAAGTCGAAGATAGCTGAGTCACCCTTCAAGGGTAAACCGGTTGGGTGCGGCGACGGGCATTCGCTGCGTAACCCGCGGAGCCCGGCGGTCACAGTTCCGCCGGTTCCCTGGCGGCGCGCTACTTCTTCTTGCCGGCCTCGCGGCGTTCGGCATCGAGCTGTGCCTTGACCGTCGCGGCGTAGGTGTCCACGTATTCCTGGCCGGAGAGGCGCATGATGGCATACATGATCTCGTCGGTCACCGAGCGCTGTACGAAGCGGTCCTCGCTCATTCCGGCGTACCGGGAGAAGTCCAGTGGTTCACCCACGATCATTCCGACGCGGCGGATGTTGGGCATCCGCTTGCCGATGGGCTGGACCTTGTCGGTGCCGATCATGGCGATCGGAATCACCGGGACCTGTGCCTGAAGCGCCAGCTTCGCGACCCCGAGCTTGCCACGGTAGAGCCTGGAATCGGGGCTGCGGGTCCCTTCTGGGTAGATGCCCAGCAGGCTGCCATCGACAAGCGCCTGGGCGCCGGCACCCAACGAGTTGGCGCTGGCCGCACCGCCGGATCGGTCCATCGGGATCTGGTTGATCATCCGGAAGAACCAGCCGGTGACCCTGCCCTTGAGTCCGCGGCCGTTGAAGTAGTCGCTCTTGGCAAGGAAGATCACCGGACGGCTCACCGCCACGGGCAGGAAGATCGAGTCGGAGACCGAAAGGTGGTTGCTGGCCAGGATTGCACCGCCGGTATCGGGGATGTTCTCCAGCCCCTTGACCCACGGCCGGAAGAACACGTTTACCAGCGGTCCGACGATGAACCGCTTCATGAATTGGTAGAACATGCGTTTGGATGCCTTCCGGGCTGAGGTAGATGGTCAAAAAACGGCGGCCCCCAGGATCCGGACGGCGTGTGCCCGGGACCTGGTGGTGATCACCGGGTTCTCAGTTAGGCTCTAACTGTAGGCAAAACAACGCCAACGGTCACACTCGGCACGACTCAGGTGCCCGTGCAATACGTTGGCGCTTCCCCTTGATCCGCCTAGGAGCACGCTAGAGATGCCAAAGACACCGACGGCCGCTTCCGGCCCCAACGTACCGTTCCACCACGACGGCACCAACGGCCAGGCGGTGCTGGTGATCCACGGATTCACCGCTGGCCCGGCGGGCATGTTGCCGTGGGCCAACGCCTTTGCCGAAGCCGGATACACCGTCGACGTACCGCTTTTGCCCGGCCACGGCACCACCTGGCAGGACCTGGCCACCAAGAAATACACCGAGATCCTCGATGCTGTGCACCAGCGGTTCGCGGCACTGGCCGCCACCCACGAACGCGTTTTCGTCGCGGGGCTCTCGATGGGCGGGGCCCTGGCGCTGAACCTGGCCTCGACCCATGCGGTGGCGGGGGTGGCGCTGGTGAACCCCGGGTTGACCATCGAGTCCCCGCTGGCACCGTTTACCGGGTTCTTGCGCTTCCTGTCCCCCAGCGTGCCGGGCATCGCCAATGACATCGCCAAGCCCGGCGGCGACGAGCATGCCTATGGCCGCACTCCGGTGGCAGGGGTCCACGAGCTGCGCAAGCTCTTCAAGGAGACCATCTCAAAGCTGCCGCGGATCACCGCACCGGTGATCGTTTTTCGCTCGGATCTGGACCATGTGGTTCCCGAATCCAGTTTCGACACCCTGGTGGCCGGGCTCGATGCCCGTGTCCACCTTGAGGTGAAACGGTTGACGCGCAGCTACCATGTAGCCACGCTTGACTATGAGGCGGAAGAAATTTTCGCCCGTTCCATCGAGTTCTTCCAGGAAGTGGACACGCACAGGCCATGACCAACCCGTTTCACGAGCCGGCCGAGTCCGGCGATTCCGACGATGCCGTGTGGGACGACCTGGCCCGCAGGCTGGAATCGGATCCCGCAGCAGATCCAGGGCCAACGGATCGCACCACCGGCGAAGCGCCTCACGGCGTCGACCCGCAGCTCTTCAGGATGCACCCGGCGCTGACCGGCCCCCGGGACTACGAGGGGTCCGGGGATCCCGACGACGGCGAGTTCATCCCCGATGACCCTCCGGCGCTGGGATCAGGAAACCCGTTGACGACCCTGGCATGGGTGTGTGCCGCTGGGGCACCGATCACCTTGCTGCTGCTGGCGATCTTCTGGCGGCGAGCGCCCACGCCGCTGTGGATCGGGCTGGTGGTGCTGGCTGTTGCCGCCACGGTGTTCCTCTTTGCCAAGTTGCCGCGCCACCGCAACGAAGGAGACGACGGAGCCCGGGTCTAGCTTCGGTGCCTTCCTCGCGCCGATGCGTACCGCCGGCCCGCATCGGCGAGGTTTGTTGCGCGCCCGGACAAATCACCGTAAGTTACTAGTGAGTAAACAATGTGACTCGAACCACTATGATAGGTGGCAAGGGGAATTAGGGGGTTGGCAGGCCTCGATAGCCCCACCCCGGAACCTAAGGAGCTCCAAATGCAGGAAATGATAGTCCCCCCGATGGTGATAAACCCGCCACAAACCAACATCACCGACCTGCTTTTGCGCCATGCCCGGTCCGCGGCCAACCCGGTGCTCCTCTCGAAGCCAGGCCCCGCCGGAACCTGGATCGACATCCCGGCTTCTGAATTCGCTGCCGATGCCGCCGCCCTGGCGAAGGGGTTCATCGCCTCGGGAATCGAGCCCGGGGGCCGCATTGGTTTGATGGCCCGCACCCGCTACGAGTGGACGCTGATCGACTTCGCGATCTGGTTCGCCGGCTGCATCACGGTTCCGGTCTACGAAACCTCCTCCCCCAGCCAGATCGCCTGGACCCTGGGTGATTCCCACGCCACCGCGGTCGTGGTCGAGGCACCGCGCCACGAGAAGGTTGTGAGCCAAGCCGCCCATCAGGAGGGCCTGGACGACCTCAAGCACATCTGGCAAATCGACGGAAACGGGCTCGATGCACTGCGCGAGGCCGGCAACGACGTCGACGACGCGCTCTTGGAAGAGCGCCGTGCCGCCGCGGGCCTCGACTCGATTGCCACCATCATCTACACCTCGGGCACCACCGGACGCCCCAAGGGCTGCGAGTTGACGCACTCGAACTTCGTCGAACTAAGCGACAACGCCGCGGCGACCCTTCCCGAGTGCGTCTACCCCGGCGCCGCGACCATCATGTTCCTGCCCTTGGCACACGTCTTCGCCCGGTACATTTCGGTGCTCTGCGTGGCCGCCGGGGTCCGGGTGGGCCACACCCCTGATGTGAAGAACCTGATGGGTGATCTGCAATCATTCCAGCCGAACTTCATCCTCGCGGTGCCGCGCGTCTTTGAGAAAGTGTACAACTCCTCGATGCTCAAGGCCGAGGACGGCGGCAAGGGCAAGATCTTCCACGCCGGTGCGGCCACCGCCATCGCTCACTCCCGTGCCGAGCAGGACGGCAAGGTCCCCCTGGGCCTCAAGCTCAAGCACAAGGTCTTTGACGTGCTGCTGTATTCCAAGATCCGTGCCGCGATGGGCGGGAAGGTCGTTCACGCGGTTTCCGGCGGAGCCCCTCTGGGCGAACGACTGGGCCACTTCTTCCACGGCATCGGACTCACCGTCCTGGAGGGCTACGGACTGACCGAGACCACGGCGCCGATCACCGTCAACACCGTCAAACACCTAAAAATCGGGACCGTGGGACGGCCCCTGCCTGGCAACGGCGTGAAAATCGCCGAAGACGGGGAGATCCTGGCCAAGGGCGTCTGCGTGATGCGCGGCTATTACAACCGTCCTGACCTCACCGAGGAAAGCTTCACCGACGGCTGGTTCCGCACCGGGGACATCGGAGAGCTCGATGACGAGGGCTTCCTGCGCATCACCGGACGCAAGAAGGAAATCATCGTCACCGCCAGCGGCAAGAACGTGATTCCGGCAATGCTCGAGGACCAGATTCGGGCCAACCCCCTGGTCTCCCAGTGCGTGGTGCTCGGCGATGCACGCCCGTTCATCTCCGCTCTGGTCACCCTGGACGAGGAAGCGCTCCCAGGATGGCTGGAACGCCACCAGCTGTCGGCGAGCACCACCATGGCCCAGGCCACCGAACTGCCCCAGGTCCTGGAGGCGATTACTGCGTTGGTCAAGAAGGCCAACACCAGCGTCTCGAACGCCGAGGCCATCAAGGAGTTCCGGATCGTGCCCACCGACTTCACCGAGGACTCGGGCCACCTGACCCCGTCGCTGAAGATCAAGCGCGGACAGGTGCTCAAGGACTACGACTCGGTGGTCGAGGAGATCTACTCAGGCGCCAAACCGCGCGCGTAGCCACCTTTTTGGCCTGAACGGCAAAGTGCCTGTGTGGACACCAAAACGGTGTCCACACAGGCACTTTTTTGCCCGCCGGCTGCGGTGCGCCGCTCCCCGGTCTAGAGCGGGTCGTCCCCGCGGGCAGGAACCCCGAGGCCCAGCAACGCGTTTTCCACCACTTCGCTCAGCGCCGGGTGGATCCAGAACTGCTCCCGCGCCATGGTGCTCACGTCCAACCCCGTCACCATCGCCTGGATGAGCGGCTGGATGAGCAATGCAGCTTCATGGCCCATGATGTGCGCTCCCAGCAGCAGTCCGCTTTCCTTGTGCGCCACCAGCTTCACGATGCCTTCGCCGTCCTCCATCGCCCACCCGTAGGCGGTGGACCCGAAGTCCTGGATGACGCTGAGTACAGCGTCCTCTCCGTGTTCGGCCCGCGCTTGTTCCTCGCTCAATCCAACGCATGCGATCTGCGGGATGCTGAACACCGCCGCCGGAACTGCCCGGCGATCCATGGGCCGCATCGCCAGCGGGTTTTCAAGGTTGTGCGATACCACGCGTGCCTCACGGTTGGCCACGTGCTTGAGCTGCTCGGTGTTTGCCGCATCCCCCATGCCAAAGAGTCCCGGAACCGGTGTTCCCGAGGCGAGTATGCGTTGGTACTCATCGACGATCAACGAGCCGTCCTCGCGCATGTCGAAGCCGAGCCCGGAAACGCCCAGTGCGTCGGTGTTCGGCCGCCGCCCGGTGGCCACCAGCACGGTGTCCGCCTCCAGCACCAGGGATTCGCTCCCGCGGGCGAATTCCAAGTGAAGGCCATCCCCCTGCTTGGTGATGCCGCGCAGGTTAGCGTTGAGCTCAACGCCCCAGCGCTTGGCCGCTGCCTGGGTGAATGCCGCGGTGATGTCGGCATCCTGCTTGCGCATCAATGCACCGGAACGGTTGACCTGGATCACCTCGGATCCCAGTGCGGAGAACACTGCAGCGAATTCACTGGCGATATAACCGCCTCCGAGGATCACCAGGGACTTGGGCAGCGCATCAAGGCGCATGATGCTGTCCGAGGTGTGCACCCCGGGGAGGTCGATGCCGGGGGCATCGGGCAGGGTGGCGCGGGATCCGGTGGCAACGACAATCCTCTCAGCGGTGATGCTCTGTCCGCTGGCGGTGCGCAACTCGTTGGGCGACACGAACGAGACATGCTCGGTGTAGAGGGTCACGTTCTCCAGCTCGTGGGCACGGTAGTTCTTGCCGGCTTCAGAGATCGCGTCGATGCGCCCGAAGATACGGTCGCGGATCTCGGGCCAGTTGGCCCCGCTGAAGTCCAGGTCCACGCCGAGGCGTTTGGCTTCTGCGGCGCTTTGGGCCAGTTGTGCGGGATAGACGAACATCTTTGTGGGGATGCAGCCGACGTTCAGGCAGGTTCCGCCGAAGACGCCAGAGTCGATGATCGCCACTTTCTTGTCGTCCCAGAACTCGGTGATCAGCGAATTCCCGGATCCAGATCCGATGATTGCCAGGTCGTAATGTGCCATGGGTTCCTAGTGCTCCTGAAAGATGGTGGAAAGTTCTTCGATGAGTTGGTCCAGTGCCCGGCGTGCTGCCCGGCGCGGGGCCCTCGCCGGTGTCCCGGAGGAGAGCGCCGGGTCATAGGGCAGCAGCACCAACGGGCGCTCCAGATCGGCCGGCAGCTGGAGGCCCGACGTGTCGCCCGACTCCTGGTGCGAGGCACCCAAGTTGATCACGAACACGGTTTTCCCGGCCATCGCGGGACGGTTGTTGGCCTCGAACCAGTCCAGCTTTTCACGCAGTACCGAGGTGGCTTCCGGTTCGGGCGGTGCTACAAGCACCACGGCGTCAGTGCCGTTGAGCATCCCGGAGAATGCCGCACGGGTAAGGCCGGGACCGCTGGTGCGCAGCGTCCACCCCTTGCCGCGGGCTCTGCCGGCCATAGCTGCTGCCACGGTCCTGGTGCCGGCATGTTCCCCCAGCGCGACCAACGTGACGACCTTTTGGCTGCGGGTTCCCGGTTCGGCTCCGGTGACCGGAACCGGTGCCGTTGCCGGCGCTCCTTCGCCGGGTAGAGCGCGCATCTCGGAGCTCTCGGAGCCCGGCTCACCGGGCTGGCCATCGGCCGGGGCACCGCCCTCAGCATCGGCTGCATCGGCATTTGCCTCGTTCGTTGTTTCCGGTGACGTGGCATTCGTTGTTTCCGGTGACGTGGCATTCGTTGTTTCCGGTGACGTGGCATTCGTTTCTTCCAGCGCCGTGGCGATCTCGGGTCCCGGCGGTTCCTCGAATTCGTTTGGCGCTGTCGTTGCGGGATCCGCTGGAATCTCGGCGGTCTGATTCGGGGACGAATCAGTTTCCTTGGCCGGTCCGGTATCCGCGGCCGGTTTCCCGGCCCGCTTCGAGAGCCACCGGGCAATATACCCGCTCCATTTGCCAGCCATGGGCCCCCCTTGTTTCCTGCGACGATGGACCATTCCCGGCCCACCGCCCTCCGATACGTTCCGCTGGTGGTTCCAGCAGCATTTCGCACCCTAGCATGCAGATGAGGATGGCCCCGGCCCGCCCCGGATCGGGGCGGGTGGGGCCATCCTCATGCTAGTTGCCGCTTGTGCGGCTTCCGCGCCGGTTCGGGCCGGACGATCCCGCCGCTAAGCCGGATCGACGACGATCAGCAGATCGCCTCCTTGGACCTGCGAGGTGCCGGTGATGGCCAGGCGGGAGACGGTACCAGCCACCGTGGAGGTGATCCCGGCTTCCATCTTCATCGCCTCGATGGTGCCCACGGTGCCGCCCACCTCAATGCGATCACCCACGGCGACCTGGGGGGTGACGGCGCCGGCGAACGGCGCGGCGAGGTGGTTCGGGTTTGATGCGTCGGCCTTCTCCGCCACGACAACGGTGGATTCCACCTGGTTGTCGCGGACCATGATCTGCCGCGGCTGGCCGTTGAGCAGGACGGTGACGGTACGCATGCCCTTGTCGTCGGCTTCGGAGATCGACTGCAGGATTACCAGCAGGCGCACCCCCTTGCCCAGTGAGACAACGTGTTCGCGACCCTTGACCAGCCCGTAGAGGTAGTCACGGGTATGCAGCGTTGACACGTCGCCGTAGGCCTCAACGGTTGCCTCGAAGTCACGCGTCGGGCCGGCAAACAGCAGGCGGTTCAGCGTTCGCTGGCGGGTTTCCGATTCTCCGTTCAGCGCCGCCGAGTCCTCGGGCGAAAGTTCTTCGACACGCGGACGCACGACGCGGCCCTCCAGGGCCTTGGAACGGAACGGCTCGGGCCAGCCCCCCGGAGGATCGCCCAGTTCCCCGGAGAGGAACTGGATGACGGAGTCCGGGATGTCAAAGGAGGCCGGATCCTTCTCGAATTCTGCCGGGTCCACGCCCATGCCCACCAGCTGCAGGGCCAAATCGCCGACGACCTTGGAAGACGGAGTGACCTTGACCAACCGGCCCAGGATCGCGTTGGCCGCGGTGTACATGTCTTCGATGGCTTCGAAGCGCTCCCCCAGGCCCAGCGCGATCGCCTGCTGGCGCAGGTTCGAGAGCTGTCCGCCGGGGATCTCGTGGCGGTAGACGCGGCCGGTCGGGGCGGCAAGCCCCGACTCGAACGGTGCATACATGGCACGAACGGACTCCCAGTAGGGCTCCAACGATGCCGCAGCCTCCAAAGAGATCCCGGTATCGCGTTCGGTGTTCTCCAGTGCCGCGATCAGCGCGGAGGCCGAGGGCTGGGATGTGGTCCCCGCCATCGATGCCGCCGCGACGTCCACCGCGTCCACCCCGGCGTCGATGGCTGCCATCAGCGTTGCGCTCTGGCCGCCCGCGGTGTCGTGGGTGTGCAAGTGCACCGGAAGGTCGAAGCGCTCGCGCAGAGCGGTGACCAGCTTGGCTGCCGCGGCAGGGCGCAAGAGCCCGGCCATGTCCTTGATCGCCAGGATGTGTGCCCCGGCGTCAACGATCTGCTGGGCCAGCTCCAGGTAGTACTCAAGGGTGTACAGGTCTTCTGCGGGATCCAGCAGGTTCCCGGTATAGCACAGGGCCACCTCGGCAACCGCGGTCCCGGTCGCACGGACCGCCTTGATGGCCGGTGCCATCTGCGAGACGTCGTTGAGCGCATCGAAGATGCGGAAGATATCGATGCCGGTGGCAGCGGCTTCCTTCACGAACGCATCGGTGACCTCCGTCGGGTACGGGGTGTAGCCCACCGTGTTGCGTCCACGCAGCAGCATCTGCAGCGGGATGTTGGGCAGCTCGGCGCGCAGCAGCGCCAGGCGGCGCCACGGGTCCTCACCCAGGAAGCGCAGGGACACGTCGTAGGTCGCTCCGCCCCAGACCTCCATGGAGAACAGCTGCGGCAGCACGTGGGCGTAAGCAGGTGCAGCGGCGAGCAGGTCCCGGGTACGCACGCGGGTGGCCAGCAGCGACTGGTGTGCATCACGGAAGGTCGTGTCTGTGAGGGCTACGGCCGTTTCGGCACGCAGTGCCTTGGCAAACCCTTCCGGACCCAGTTCCAGCAAGCGCTGGCGCCAGCCGGCTGCCGGTGTTTGCTCCGAGGGTCCGTCAAACGGGCTTCGGTCTGGCTCCGAGGTCTTGTCCCCCGGGAAGGAAGGCAGCTTCTTTCGCGGATCGATGCCCTCTACACGCTCGCCGTGGGGCTGGTTGACGCTCACATCCGCAAGGAAAGAGAGCGCCTTGGTGCCACGGTCCTGGGACTTGCGCCCCGCCAGCAACTCCGGGTGCTTGTCGATGAAGTCGGTGGCGACTTCCCCGGCCAGGAACGCCGGATCGTCAAGCACGTTTTGCAGGAATGGGATGTTCGTGGTGACGCCGCGGATGCGGAATTCTGCTAGCGCACGACGCAGACGGGTCGCGGCGGTTGAAAAGTCGCGGCCGCGGCAGGTGAGCTTGACCAGCATCGAGTCAAAGTGCGGGGAGACCTCGGCACCGGTGTAGATGGTTCCGCCGTCAAGGCGCACCCCGGAGCCGCCTGCCGAACGGTAGACCGTGATGGTCCCGACGTCCGGGCGGAAGCCGTTGGCCGGGTCCTCGGTGGTGATACGTGCCTGCATGGCTACGCCGCGGATCTTCAGCTCGTCTTGGCGGATCTCGAGCTCTTCAAGAGTGGCGCCTGCGGCAATGCGTATCTGAGCCTGCACCAAGTCGACGTCGGTGATTTCCTCGGTGACGGTGTGTTCTACCTGGATGCGAGGGTTCATCTCGATGAACACGTGCTCTCCGGCGCGTTCGCCCTCGGTGTCGACGAGGAACTCGACGGTGCCGGCGTTCTGGTAGTTCAGCGCCTTGGCGAACTTCACCGCATCCTTGTAGAGCGCTTGGCGGATGCCCTCCTCCAGGTTCGGCGCCGGAGCGATCTCGATGACCTTCTGGTGGCGGCGCTGAAGCGAACAGTCGCGTTCGAAAAGGTGCACGACGTTGCCGTGCTCGTCGGCCAGGACCTGGACCTCGATGTGGCGTGGGCGCAACACGGCCTGTTCGACGAACATCGTGTCATCGCCAAAGGCGCTTGCAGCTTCGCGCATGGCTGCAGAGAGCGATTCGGCCAGCTGCTCTCGGGTGTCAACGCGGCGCATGCCACGCCCTCCGCCGCCGGCCACGGCCTTGACGAAGACCGGGAAACCGATCTTGTCGGCTTCGGCGGTGAGGTACTCGACGTCCGAGCTGGGTTCGGAGGAGTTCAGTACCGGGATGCCCGCCTTGCGGGCCGCCCGCAAGGCCTCCACCTTGTTGCCCGCCAGTTCAAGGATCTCGGCAGCAGGGCCGATGAACTTGATGCCTGCTTGGGCAGCAGCGCGTGATAGGTCGGGATTTTCGGCGAGGAACCCGTATCCCGGGTAGATGGCATCGGCGCCGGCTTCCTTCGCAACGCGGATGACCTCCTCGACGTCGAGATATGCCCTGACCGGGTGTCCTTCTTCACCGATCTGGTAGGCCTCGTCGGACTTCTGGCGATGGATCGAATTGCGATCCTCATACGGGTACACGGCGACGGTCTTCGCGCCCAGCTCATAGCCGGCACGGAAGGCGCGAATTGCGATCTCGCCTCGGTTGGCTACCAAGATCTTCTTAAACATGGCGCTCCTGCGAATGATAAAAGGATGAAAAAGCACACGTGCCTAGGGTGCGGCCCGCGCCTAATAACTGGTCGACGCCTATGTTCCGGCGTCCCAAATCCACACCCTACCGTGATCGGCTGCACACGCGGCAAAAGATTGCGTCAAGCACGAAACAGTGGTGTCAACCGGTCGTTCGGGAGGGTGGCCGCAAAGGAAGCGGAAGCCGATTATGATGTTATGGGAACCATTCATCAACTCGCGAGAAACTAACAGTAGAAAAGGACGTGGTCCGTTCCGTGCAGGTAGTGAGCATTAGCAGCCTTAAAGGTGGCGTAGGCAAGACCTCCGTTACGTTGGGGCTCGCGTCGGCCGCTCTCGCAGCTGGTATCCCCACGCTCGTCATCGATCTGGACCCCCATGCGGATGCCAGCACCGGCCTGGGCGTACGCGTCGACTCCAAGTTGACCATCGGCCGGATGCTGAAGGCTTCGCGCAAGACGAACCTGGCCGACAACATCGTTTCCAGCTCGTGGCAGGCCAAGGCCGTGTCCAAGCGGTCCTTGACCAGGGTCCCGGTGCACGACGTGGCGGTCGGCGACGCCTACGCAGGGATCTACGACCGACCCGACCTGCGTGCACGCGACCTGCGCCGGCTCACGCAGCTTCTTGCCAAGACCTCGGGTTACGCTCTGGTGCTCATTGACTGCCCGCCTTCGCTGAACGGGCTGACGCGCATGGCCTGGAGCGCCAGTGAGCGCATCCTTCTGGTTGCCGAACCCTCGTTGTTCTCCGTGGCGGGAACCGAACGCACCCAGCGTGCCTTGGAGATGTTCCGCAAGGAGTATGCACCGGAGCTGGGCCGGATCGATGTCATCGCCAACCGGGTGCGCCCGGACTCCGATGAGCACCGCTTCCGTCTGGCGGAGATGCGTTCGATGTTCGGTTCCTCGATGTTGAGCCCGGAGCTGCCGGAGTTCGCCGACTGGCAGCAGATCCAGGGTGCTGCGTACTCCGTTCACCAGTGGCCGGGCAAGCCTGCAAAGAAGACCGCAGCACTCTTCGACCAGCTGTTGCGCAACATCACCGACACCGCGCGGAAGCCGCCGCGCACCTAGCGCTCTCGGGCTTGCGCTCTCGGCGTACCCTTCCCAAACGCAGGAAACCGCTTCGTGGGAACGAAGCGGTTTCCTTGTTGGGTGGCGGCCTGTCCACTACGAACATGCCCACCGGTGAAAAAGTAAATGGTACCCGTCAACTTCGTGTGCGCTTGAGCGCTCCGCACCAACAGGTACCGTCCCTGCAAGACTTTTTGGCTTGCCCCGGGGTTCTAGCTGACCGAACGCTTTGCTGCCCGGCGCACGGCCAGCTCGTCGCCAGGGAAGTCTGTGGCACGTTCGCTGGGCAGCTGCGACAGAGATCCCTCAACCTCACGCCACACGCGCCCCACGGCGATACCGAAGACGCCTTGCCCGCCCTGCACCAGGTCGATGACCTCATCAGCGGAGGTGCATTCATATACCGAGGCACCGTCGCTCATCAAGGTGATCTGGGCGAGGTCCTCGACTCCGCGTTCGCGAAGGTGTTCGACCGCCGAACGGATCTGCTGCAGCGATACACCGGTGTCCAGGAGCCGTTTCACGACCTTGAGCACCAGGATGTCGCGGAACCCGTAGAGACGTTGGGAGCCGGATCCGCTGGCTCCTCGCACTGCCGGTTCCACCAAGCCCGTGCGTGCCCAGTAGTCCAGTTGGCGGTAGGTGATCCCTGCTGCCTTGCAGACGATGGGGCCGCGGTATCCGGCATCCTCATCGAGCACCGGCAGATCCTCGGTGAAGAGAAGCCCTTGGGTATTGCGCTGGGAAGCCGAAGGCATCATTGAGTTCGCATAATCGTCGTCCGTGGGATTCATTGGAATCTCCTTGCTCAAGCATCCCCGTGAGGGAAAGAGGACTGCCTGGCTGAGGAACGACTCCGTTGCGAGTGAAACCGAACACCGTTGCGTGGCAAACCTTGGGAAACTTATGCTTCGACGGTACGACTACATTGGGGCCGCGTCAAAGACCTTCAAGCTTTACTTGAGGCGTGTCGCGGACGGCCGTCTATTTATCGAAGTCTTCCGGTTCGACCTCGTCGAGGAATTCGCGGAATTCACGCATTTGATCCTCCTGGCCTTCGACAACTTCGGAGTCATCAGAAACCATTACCGAGGCTTCATCCAGCACCTGCTCGTCGCACAGGATCGGACAAGGTGTGCGCAGCGCCAGGGCGATCGCGTCCGAGGACCGGGCGTCGACGCGCACGTTATCGGCGAAGACCAATTCGGCGCTGAAGACAGCGTTGAGCACCGAGACGATCTCCACGCGTAGCAGCGGCGCGTGCAGCGACTCCAGGGTCGAAATCATGAGGTCGTGGGTCAGCGGCCGTGGTGGCACGATCCCCTGCTGGAACATGGCAATGGCCGATGCCTCCGGAGCGCCAATCCAAATCGGAAGGTGCCGCTGGGTATCGGATTCTTTGAGCAGGACAAGTGGCTGGTTGGAGGGAAGTTCAATGCGAACTCCCACGACTTCAAGTTCAAGCATGGTTCGCTCCTTATCCAAGCGGCCGCAACTTGCAGCCGCCTTTGGCCGACCTAATGATCCAGTTTGGCAATCGCACCGTTGACCAGTGCACCATGCAACGCCATGCATGCATCGCTGATTTCCCGAGCGGTTTCTGCCGCCCGGGCCCGGGATGCCACGTCGCCTCGACTCATCTGGGGTGCCACGACCCGTTCGACAAGCCCGACCTCACGGTCCGCGGCAGCGCGGAAGGCACGCAGGTGGCGCGGTTCGATGCCGTGTGCCGCCAGTGCCGCGGCAGCCGCGGCAATCTTTTGGGCATGTTCATCGAAGCGGTCGTTCTCGGGCACAATCATGCCAAAGGCCAACAGGTCCTCAACGAGTTCGGCGCCGGCTCCGCTCAGGCCCTGCAGCTCGGCTTTGGTGACCGGGCGGGTGCGGGCGACCAGGTCCTGGGTCATCTGCTCGCTGATGCTCCGCGGCGCCAATGTGTGGCCCCCGGGAAGCTGATCGGGGCGCTCTCCCCGATCGACTTCGTCCAGGTAGTCCTTGATGACCTTCAGCGGCAGGTATTGGTCCCGCTGCAAGCCCAGGATGAAACGCAGTCGACCCACATCGTCAGGCAGGTACTTGCGGTAGCCGGCCGAGGTACGTTGCGGAGTCAGCAGGCCCTTCTCCTCGAGAAAGCGGATCTTCGAGGCAGTCACCTGCGGGAATTCTCCATGAAGTTCCGAGAGCACCTCACCGATATTGAGCGCAACGGCGCGCTGGGTATCGCCGGACACCACGGCCAGTCGGGGATTTCGGGCTGCCTGATTCACGAAGTTGTCCTGCTTACTCGCGGGTGTTGGCCGGGTTGTTTGGCAACGAGCTGTAGAAGGTCAGGCGGTACTTGCCGATCCGTACTTCAGATCCGTTGGCCAATCGCACCGAGTCCACGCGGTCGTTGTTGACGTAGGTTCCGTTCAATGAACCACTGTCAACGAGCCGGAAGCCTTCGGCGTCGCGAATGAACAGCGCGTGCTTGCGCGAAACCGTGACGTCGTCAAGGAAAACAGCCGCGTCCGGGTGGCGCCCGGCCTGGGTGCTGTCTTGATCCAGCAAGAAGCGTGCGCCCTGGTTCGGTCCGGAGTGCGCAATCAAAAGCGCGGAACCTTGTGGCAAGGCGGAAACTGCGGCGCGTTCTTCAGGACTCAGGCCAAAGAAAACAACTGGTTCACGCGTCACCGGTGGCAATGCAATTCCCGTTGTTTCGGATGATGTCTCGTGCTGCTGGTTAGGCACCTGAGCTTCAGCCATTTCCGGTCCTCCCAAAAATCTCTCTCATAATTCCCTTCGGACGTTGTCCCACCCCAAATCGGGCAATCGTCACACCTCCAGATTAGCTTACTAGTCGCCGTCTTGTTTTCGGGAATACGGACGTGGTGGATCTGAAGGGTTTCGCGGTCGGCATGGGATGATGCAGTCATACCAGATTCCGAGGACCGAGTCCCCCGCCAGAGAACCGCCTCCGGGGAATCCGGGCGCAAGCCGCACTGGGGCTTGCGCCTTGGATTGGGAGCCGCTGCGCTTGCCTTGTTGGTGCTCCTGTACTTCGTTGTGCGCCTGTTCATGCCCGTTTGGTGGGCCACCCGGATCTCGGACCAGACCCAGGGATCGCTGACCAGTGGAATCGTCCTTGGCCTGGTCTATGGATTCGTCTTTACCTTTGTTCCGTTGCTGATTGCCTGGCAGGCGCGTTACAAGAAGGTGTCATGGCTCTGGAAGGCGGTCATCGTACTTGCTGCGGTTCTGGTAGCGATTCCCAACCTGTTGACCTTGAGCATCTATGCCAATCCCTCAGCCGCTGCCGCCAAGGCCAGGAACATGATCGACATCAGCGCGACGTGGTTCCCTTCGTGGAGCATCGGCGGAGCCATCACCGGCCTGGTGTTGTTCATCAGCATTGCCGCGTTCTGGCACCTGTGGCATTCACGGGGACAGAAGATGAAGCCCATGAAATCCGAAATGAAGGCGCGAAACCCGGGACCGGGGAACCACCGACCGCCACGTCGCCCCACTTCCGCCAACGATGCAGGAACGGGCGACACCCCCCGGAGGCCACCCAAGACAGGCGATGAATTCGATGGGGGCAGCCCCACCGTCTAGGCGCTGAGCCTTCCTGGGCGTGCCCCAGGCGCTCCACCAGGACCCGCCGACCCTAGCGGTGGCGATTTGGGTGGTGCTCCTTTGCGTTTGCTCCGCGGCTTTCCCTGAAAAAGGCATATGCCTGCCGGTGACGCTCGGGCATGCGTGGAGCGATTGTCCCTGGACGTGGAAAAACCCCGGCAACCCAACGCTACTTCGTCGGTTTGCCGGGGTTTTGACCGGTCGGGCTAGCGGGATTCGAACCCACGGCCTCCTGACCCCCAGTCAGGCGCGCTACCAAGCTGCGCCATAGCCCGGTTGCTTCCGCAGCCGTTCTCCCTCATTTTAGTGAAGGTGCCGTCTGCGAAAAGCTCCGTGATTACCCTACCCTACTTTTTTGGCTACTTCGAACGCTGGCGCTTTTCACGAACGCGCATCGCAACCTCGATCGGTGTTCCCTCGAAACCGAAGGTCTCCCGAAGCCTGCGGGTAATGAACCGCCGGTACCCGGGATCCAGGAAACCGGTGGTGAAAAGGACAAAACGCGGTGGCCGCGAGGACGCCTGGGTGCCGAAGAGGATGCGTGGCTGCTTGCCGCCGCGCAACGGGTGCGGGTGGGCCGCCACGAGCTCGCCCAGGAAGGTGTTGAGCTTGCCGGTGGAGATGCGCTTGTCCCATGATTCCAGGGCGGTGTGCAGGGCAGGGACCAGCTTGTCCTTGTGCCATCCGGTCATCGCCGAGATGTTCACCCGCGGTGCCCACTCAACGTGCGCAAGGTCGGTTTCAACCTCGCGCTCGAGGTAGCGGCGGCGGTCATCGTCCATCAGGTCCCACTTGTTGAACGCGAGAACCAGCGCACGGCCCGAGTCGATGGCCATCTGCAAGATGCGCACATCCTGCTCGGAGAGGACCTCGTCGACGGCCATCAGCACGACGGCCACCTCGGCCTTTTCCAGGGCGGCCTGGGTGCGCAGCGAGGCGTAGTAGTCCGAGCCCTGCGCCATGTGCTGGCGGCGGCGGATACCTGCGGTGTCGACGAATCGCCAGACCTCCCCGCCAAGTTCGACGAGCTCGTCGACCGGGTCGCGGGTGGTGCCGGCAACGTTGTCAACGACAACTCGCTCGGATCCGGCCATCTTGTTCAGCAGCGAGGACTTGCCCACGTTCGGGCGGCCAATCAACGCAATGCGGCGCGGGCCGCCGCGCGGGATGACCCCGCCGAAGGCGGAGTGCTCGGGAAGCTTGGCAACCACTGCGTCCAACAGGTCCGCGGCACCGCGGCCGTGCAGGGCCGAGACCGGCCAAGGCTGGCCGAAGCCAAGGCCCCAGAGGAATGCCGTGTCGGCTTCCTGGTTCGCGTCATCGACCTTGTTGGCCACCAGCAGCACCGGCTTCTTCTTCCGGCGCAGCATCTTCACCACTGCCTCGTCGGTGGCCGTAGCCCCGACGCGGGAGTCAACGACGAAGAGGATCACGTCGGCAACGTCCGCTGCGATCTCGGCCTGCTCGGCAACGCGGGCGTGGATGCCCTTGGCGTCGTGCTCCCAGCCACCGGTGTCAACGATGGTGAAGTCCTTACCGAGCCATTCGGCCCGGTAGGTGACGCGGTCGCGGGTCACGCCCGGGACATCCTCCACCACTGCCTCGCGGCGGCCCAGGATGCGGTTGACCAGCGTGGACTTGCCCACGTTGGGACGGCCGATGATGGCCACGACCGGCGGGATGACCGCGTCGGCGTCGTCATCGAAGTCATCGTCCAGGTGCGCCAGCAGTTCGGCGTCCTCGGGATCCAGCTCGTAGTCCCCAAGTCCGGCCAGCAGGGATGCGGCGCGTGCCTCGGCGTCCTCCTCGCTGATCTCGGCCATGCGGTCGGCTATTTGGTCGTCGTTGACGGGCTGGTATTCGTCCCCGTCACCCGGAAGCAGGCTCTCACTCATGTGTGGTTCCTTTGCGTTGCGTGCCTCCACCAAACGCGGAAGCCGGTATCAATTCAAGCATGTCTGCCCCACCGGTTCTCACAGCGCTTTCGCACCGCCATCCCGGCGGGGATATGGGGGGGGTCCGTTTCCTGGCGGATCGCCCCCGTCGGTGGCCTCTAGGAGGCCTGGGCCTTGATGGCCTCGAGCACCGTCACCACGGTTTGCTCGAAATCCAACTCCGAGGAGTCCACGGTCGCCACACCGTCGGAGGCCACCTGGAAGTTCACCACCGTGGAGTCCTTGGCATCGCGGGCAAGCACTTGGGCCTGCAGCTCGGCGGCGGACTGGGTCCCGCCAAGCTGCAGTCCGCGGCGGCGCAGCCGTGCTTCCTCCGATGCGGTGAGCAGGATCCGGGCCGAGGCGTCCGGGGCCACCACTGTGGTGATGTCCCGGCCCTCGGCCACGATACGCGGGTGCGCGGCGATGATGGTGCGCTGCCGGGCCACCAGCTCCTTGCGTGCGGCCAGGTTTGTTGCCACCGCGGAGACGGCCTCAGAAACGAAGGGCTCGCGGATCGCCTGCGTGACGTCGGTGCCGTGGATCGTCACCTTTTCCACATCCGGGTCGGTGGAGATGAACAGGTCCGCCGCAACGACCGCTGCGGCCACGGCGTCGGCGTCGGTCAAATCCGTGCCCGCGTCAAGGGCGTGCCAGGTCACCGCGCGGTACATCGCACCGGTGTCCAGGTACGCGGCGTCCAGGCGTCGTGCGGCCTCTTTGGAGACCGATGACTTGCCGCTTCCGGAGGGGCCGTCGATGGCCACCGTGAGTTTGTGCATTACTGTGCAACCTTCCAGCCAAGTGCGCTGAGCACCGTGATCAATTCTTCGCGTCGTCCCGGGATGACCGAGACATCGACAAGGCCGACCTGGTGGCCGGCAGAGTGTTCCACCCGTAGGTCCTCGACGTTGATTCCCGCATCGCCAATCTCCATCAGGAGCTTGGCGACCTGCCCGGGCTTGTCCTTCACCACAACGGTGACCAGAGCAAAGGCCTGCGGCGGAGCACCGTGCTTGCCCGGGATACGTGCCTGCCCGGCGTTGCCCTCCCCCATCAATTCGGCGAGGTCAAGCAGGGCCCCGGAAGCACCGGGATCGCTCAGCGTGCAGATGAGCCGTTCGAGGTCCACGTGCATGCCACGCAGGATCGGCACCAGGGAGCCGGCGTTGTGGCTGAGGATCTGGATCCACAGCTTCGGGTCGCTGGCCGCGATCCGGGTGGTGTCGCGCAAACCGTTGCCCGCCAGGGCCAGCGAGTGGCCCGTGGCGTTGAGCAGCCTCGTGGCGATCAACGAGGAGGCAACCTGGGGGAAGTGCGAGATCAAGGCAACTGAGTCGTCATGGTCGGCCGCGTTCATCCTTGAGACGGTGGCACCCAGGTCGATGGCGAGGGCCTCGGCGGTCTTCACCGAGTCCCCGCGCGATCCCGAGTGGGCGCACACGACCCAAGGCATCGAGGTGAACAGCTCGCCGCGGGCCGAGGCCGGGCCGGAGCGCTCGCGCCCGGCCATCGGATGGGTGCCCACGTAGCGGGCCAGGTGCTCATCGGTGATCCGCCCGTCGGCCCGCACGGCCTCGAGGATCGAGCCCTTGACGCTGGCGATGTCGATGACGGTGGACATCGGGAAGTCCAGCAGCGCCTGGGCGACGACGGCCGCGGTGACATCCGGCGGCGCCGCAACCACCACGAGCTCCGGGGCCAGCGGACGCCCGGGAACGAGGATGGTGCCGGCGCCGATGTCCTGCGCGATGGTTTGCGCGCTGGGTGAGGGATCGCAGAGCCAGACGCTGAGTCCGCGCGTGCTCAGCCCCAGCCCGACGCTGGTGCCCAGCAGCCCGGTGCCGATGACCAGTACAGGTCCGGCAAGGTGCGTGGTGGGCATGGGGTTACATCCCCACCATTGCCAGCAGGTGTCCGACTTCCTGGTTGCCCAGCGGGCGGATGGTGCCCTGCTTCTGGTCGCCCAGGCGGATCGGGCCGACCTGTACACGGACCAGGCGGGTCACCGGGTGGCCGACCTCCTCAAAGAGGCGGCGGACGATGCGGTTGCGCCCGGAGTGCAGAATAACTTCCACGAGCACGTACCCGGGGGTCGAGTCGATCAGGCGGAAGGAGTCGACCGAGGCCCACCCGTCTTCGAGCTTGATGCCCTTCTTCATCTGCGCGCCGATACCGGTGGCCATCGGGCCGCGGACCTGGACTAGGTAGGTCTTGGGGACCTCGAATGAGGGGTGGGCGAGCCGGTTGGCTGCTTCGCCGTCATTGGTCAGGATCAGCAGGCCCTCGGTCTGGTAGTCCAATCGTCCGACGTGGAAGAGGCGTTCCTGGCTCTTCTTGCGCATGAAGTCGGTGATGCACTTACGGCCCTCGGGGTCCTCCATCGTGGAGACGACGTTGCGCGGCTTGTTGAAGACAAAGTAGCGCTTCTCCGCATCAAGCTGCAGGCGCATACCATCGACGTGCACCGCGTCGCGCTCCGGATCCACGCGCACACCGAGCTCGGTGATTAGGGAGCCGTTGACTTCGACGCGGCCGGCGGCGATCATTTCCTCGCAGACGCGGCGCGATGCCACCCCCGCATTAGCCATGACCTTTTGCAGGCGCACGCCCTCGAGGTCAGACTGGGCCGCTGCTGCACGGGCACGCTGGGTGGGCTTGGTGCGCTCGGAATTGACCGGGCCCAGGTTCTGGCCGAAGCGTTCCTTGCCGAAGGCCTTGGGGCCGGAGTACTTCTTGGCCGGCGCCCCGGACTTCTTGGACTGCTTCGGTCCGCCGTGGGACTTGGACCAGGAACCGGCCGAGGACTCGGTTCCGCGCTCGGAGCCCGGACGCGAGTCGGAGGAACGTGGGTTTTGCTTTGAACGGCCAGCACCGCTTGCTCCACGGCCGCTGCCGGAGCCTTGCGGGCGCTGGTTGCCGCGGTTTGGGCGGGATCCCTGGGTCATCATCTGTCCTTATGTCGTTTCGTGGTTCGCCGATTGCCAGGGCGAATCAACGTCGTAGTCGTCGATGTCACCCACACCGGGAAGATGCGGGGAGAGTCGGGGCAGCTCGGAGATACTGCCCAGTCCCAATCTTTCCAGAAAGTAAGAGGTGGTCTGATACAACGTGGCCCCACTTTCACCATCGTCGGGGGCTTCGTGGATCAGCCCGCGCGTGAGAAGCGTACGCACCACGGAATCGACGTTGACCCCGCGAATCGCCGCGATCCTGCCGCGGGAGACCGGTTGCCGGTAGGCGATCACCGCCAGTGTTTCCAGCGCTGCCTGGGTAAGTCTTGCCGTTTGGCCGTCGATGACGAAGCGTGAAACGAAGGGAGCAAAGTCACGTCGGGAGAAGATGCGCCAGCCGCCGGCCAATTCACGCAGCTCAAAACCGCGTGGTGTATCCCCACCATCATACGCATCCCGCAGGCTTTGCAAGGCCGCTGTGACGCGTTCCTCACCGACCCGAAGCACCGTCGCGAGGCGTGCGGCGGTGATGGGTTCATCGATCACCATCAGCACGGCCTCGATACCCGCTGCCAGTCCCCCGGGCAGTGAATCGACCTCGGCGCCGGCGGCGCCGGCATCCTGCGGTGTGAGCGGAGCGCGCGTTGCTGCTGGCTGGTTCATAGGTTTTCCCCCGGTGCGGGTGGGTTTTCTGTGGCGGAAATCTCATTTTCCCGGGTTGCAACCGGACCGTATTCCTCGCTCAGCGCGCCCGGTTCCCACTTCACTTGGGGATGGATCCAGCGGACGAGCAGCTCATCAAGCGGGGCGTCCTGCGAAAAGGCGATGACCGCCTCGCGGTACATCTCCAGCAGCGCCAAGAACCGGGCAACGACGATGAGCTGGCTGGTGGCATCGGCGATCAGTTCGCCAAACGCCATCGAGCCGGCATCCTTGAGCATCGCGGCCATCAGCCCTGCCTGTTCGCGCACCGATACGGTGCCTCCGTGCAGGTGCGCGATGCCTATCTCGGTTGACGCCGGTTTCTTGGGTGCCAGCGCCGCGAGGGCCAGTGCCGCCAGCGCGTCCGGGGTGGTCTTGAACACCAGATCGGGCAGCAGCGCAGCGAAGTGCGCCTCGAGCCCGGCCTGGCGCGGGAAGCTGGTTGCCTCGTCGTGCAGTTTCCCGCTGATCCATCCTGCGGCGTGCTTGAAGGCCTTGTATTGAAGCAACCTGGCAAAGAGAAGGTCGCGTGCCTCGAGCACCGCCATGTCTTCCTCGGACTCGGCCAGGGTGTTGGGCAGCAGCCGGGCGGCTTTCATATCCAGCAGCGTGGAGGCGATGACAAGGAACTCGGTGGTCTCATCCAGCGACGTCACCCCGGAGCGTGCCTGGAGTTCCTTGATATAGGCGATGAACTCGTCGGTGACCTCGGACATCGCGATCTGCGTGATGTCCAGCTCGCGTTTGGCGATCAGCGAGAGCAATAGGTCGAAGGGCCCGGAAAAGTTCTCCAGCGAAACCCGAAAGCCACCGGCGGAATCCTCTGCTGGATTCTGCTCGGTGGCCAGGGGTTCGGCGGCGGGTGCCGTCATTACGGGGCGCCGCCACGGAAGATCAGTTCCTTGGCCAGCAGGCGGTAAGCTTCGGCCCCGGGGTGGTTGGTCGCGTAGGAGGTGATCGGCTCGGCGGCGACGTTGGCATCGGCGAACTTGATGGTCCGGCGGATCACCGTCTCAAATACCGTGTCGCCAAACGCCTCAACCAGCCGGCCCACCACTTCGCGCCCGTGCAGGGTGCGTGGGTCGTACATGGTTGCCAGCACTCCGTCGATGCTCAGTGCCGGGTTCAACCGGTCCTGGACCTTTTCGATGGTTTCCACCAGCAGCGCCACGGCGCGCAGCGCGAAGAACTCCGCGGTCAGCGGGATGATGACTCCGTGGGCCGCGGTCAACGCGTTGACCGTCAGCAGGCCCAACGACGGCTGGCAGTCGATGAGCACGACGTCATAGTCGTCCGTCACCGAACGCAGCGCGCGCTCCAGCACCTGTTCGCGGGCGACCTCGTTGACCAGCTGGACCTCGGCGGCCGAAAGGTCGATGTTGGCCGGAAGCAGGTCAACGTTCTCCACGTCGGTTTCCAGGATCGCATCGCGGATCCCGACCTTGCGGTCCATCAGCACGTTGTAGACGGTGACGTCGAGTTCGTGGGGGTTGGTCCCGAAGCCTGCGGAGAGGGCACCTTGGGGGTCGAAGTCCACGAGCAGCACCTTGCGGCCGAATTCGGCCAGGGCCGCGGCCAAGTTGATGGTGGACGTGGTCTTTCCGACCCCGCCCTTCTGGTTGACCATGGCGATCACGCGGGCCGGGCCGTGGGATTCCAGTGGCGCCGGTTCGGGGAAAATCGTCATCGGGCGACCGGTAGGACCCAAAGGGGTTGGCTCCTTGAGCAAACCCGCACCTCGCGCCTTGCTGCCCTGTTCCTCGCTCACGGTATGAACCACGCTTCCGTTCGTTGTGCGATCTGGTTGGCTTCTTGTGTTCTAGGGTATATGTTTCGCGGGGTCGATTGCCGAAACAAGGTTTCGGCGAGCCTTTACCTTGAAGTTGAGGTCCAATGTTGCTACCCGGCTTCCGGCATGCCATGGGGAAGGCCCGTCGCCTGTGCCCGCAGCAACGGGCACGGCGGACGGGCCTCGCATTCCGGCTCCCCCGCTGTAGTCGCCATCGGCCGGGTGCGGGCAGGGATTTCCTAGTGTTCGTTGGCGGTCAGCGATAGCTCGTCGAAGGGGCGGTCCCCGGCCAGCACAGCACGGGCCTGCTCCATGTCGATTTCCTTGGTCCACTTGCCGATCAGCAACGTCGCAACGGCGTTGCCGGTGAAGTTGGTCAGCGCTCGCGCCTCGGACATGAACTTGTCGATGCCCACGATCACGCCCATGCCATCGAGAAGTTCTGGGCGGTGTGACTGCAGGCCCGCGGCGAGGGTAGCAAGACCGGCACCGGTGACACCGGCGGCGCCCTTGGAGGCGATGATCATGAAGACCAGCAGCGAGATCTGCTCACCGATGTTCATCGGCATGCCCATGGCGGTGGAGACAAACAGCGCGCTCATCGTGAGGTAGATGGCGGTGCCGTCAAGGTTGAAGGAGTATCCGGTGGGAACCGTGATCCCGACGACCGGCTTGGAAACCCCCGCGTGCTCCATCTTCGCGATCAAGCGCGGCAACGCGGATTCGGACGACGAGGTGGAGAAGATGAGCAGGTATTCGCGTGCCAGGTACTTCAGCAGCGAGAAGATGTTCAACCCGGTCACGGCGCGCAGCAGCGAACCCAGGATCACGATGATGAACAGCGCGCAGGTCGCGTAGAAGGCACCCATGAGGATGGCCATGGAACCGATGGCTGCCCAGCCGGTCGCCCCAACGACGGCGGCGATGGCACCGAAAGCGCCGATGGGCGCTGCCCACATGATCATCATCATGATGCGGAAGACCACGCCCTGGATGTTCTTGATGGCGCCCATCACCGGCTCGCCTGACTTTCCCATCGACTGCAGGGCGAAGCCCACGAAGAGCGCCAGCACCAAGGTGGGCAGCACGGGGATGTCCTTGGGGATCATTTCGAGCAGGAAATCGACCGTCGCGTTGCCGCCGGCGGCTGCACCCTCGTACTTTTCCAGTTTGAGGCCCGCACCGGGGTGAATCAGGTTGCCCACCAAAAGGCCGATGGCCAGGGCGAAGGTGGACATGGTGATGAAGTAGCCAAGCGCCAGCCCGCCGACCTTGCCGACCGTCGCGGCCTTGGCGATCGATCCGATGCCCAGCACGATCGTGCAGAAGATCACCGGGGCGATGATCATCTTGATCAACGCGACGAATCCGGTGCCCAGCGGCTTGAGCGCCTTGCCCACCTCCGGGGCCAGCAGCCCGATGGCCGCGCCCGCGACCACGGCGACGATCACCATGATGTACAGCCAGTGGGTGCGATCCTTCTTGGCCGGTGGTTCCTGGTTCCCGGCCGGATCCCGGTCCAAGACCCCGGTCGATGTAGACGTCGTTGCCATGCGTTGGCTCCTTCTGGTCAATGTTCGATGCCGGGGCCGGTGGCCCCAGGTGTGACGTGCACTTCATCCATGGTGGTTGCAGGAGCGTGCGTTGGGCTTCTTGTGTTCATAATGGTCATGGCACGCCGCCGGGCGAGCCATGACCACAGCGCTCCGAGCGGCCTGTTCCCACCCGACGCAAATGGAGGCGAGACCAATGCCACAGCCATCGCCGCACCCCCGGGCCGGGCTCCGTGGCCCGCGGACCCGGCGCTCCCCGTATTCGTTGGCAACCCGGATTTTTATCGCCCAGCTGTCCCTGGTGTCCTTGGTCGTGCTGCTGGTCAGCACCGCCAGCTACCTCAATGCCCGGTCCAACACCCACGATTCCGCCCAGGCGCGGGTGCTCTCCGTCGCGGAGACCCTCTCCCTGGATCCCTACGTGATCCAGGCCGTTGACGCCGCGGACCCCTCGGACCGGCTCCAGCCCTACACCGAAGAACTGCTGGCCCACGCCTCGGTGGACTTTGTGACTGTCATGGACTTAGACGGCACCCGCTACACCCACCCGCGGGCCGGGGAGATCGGGCGAAAGTACGTCGGAAGCATCTCCCAGGCACTGGCCGGGCAAAGCCACGTGGAGGACTACGCCGGCACGCTGGGCCCCTCGGTCCGGGCGATCGCACCGATCCGCGACGCCGCCGGAAACGTCACCGCCATGGTGTCCGTCGGGGTGACGCTGCAATCCCTGGGAGTCACCCAGGCGGCCCTGGTTCCGGCAACATTGTTGGTGGGGTTGTTGGCCGTGGGCCTGGGCGGGGTGTTCACCTACGCGCTGAGCAGATACCTGCGCCGGGCCACTCTGGGATACGGGCCCGAGGAACTGCGCCGGCTCTACGCCTACTACTTTTCCGCCCTGCATTCGTTGCGTGAAGGACTGGTGCTCGTGGATGCCGACAAGCGCCTGGTCCTGTACAACGACCAGGCGGCCGGCCTGCTGGGCCTGCCGCCCGCCGGTTCCCTGCGCCCCCTGCCGGTGACCAAGCTCGGGTTGCCCGAGACCGTGGAGGGGCTCTTCGCCTCGGGACGGCGCGCCACCGATGAAATCCATTTGACCAACGACCGGGTCCTGGTCATTTCACAGCAGAATGCCGAGCAACCGGACTCGGATCCCGGGGCGCGGGTTCCGTGGCCGATGCGGCGGCGCCATGTCGAAAGCTCGCTGGGCACCGTGGCCACCCTGCGTGACCACACCGAGGTGCAGGCGCTGACCGGGCAGCTCGAATCAATGCGCACGCTCACCGAGGCGCTGCGTGCCCAGACCCACGAACACGCCAACCGGCTGCACACCGTGGCGAGCCTGATCGAACTCGGCAAGTCGCACGAGGCCCTGGAGTTTGCGGTGGCGGACCGGCAGGAATCCCAGCGGCTCACCGACGAGTTCGTGCTGGCCGTCGATGAGCCGTACCTGACCTCGTTGCTGGTGGGCAAGGCCGCACAGGCGCACGAGCGGGGAATCACCCTGAGCATGAGCGCCTCGGGCAGGCCGCCCACCGGCGCCCTGGATGCCCGCGACCTGGTGACCATCACCGGAAACCTGCTCGATAACGCCTTCGATGCCGCTGTCGGATCGGAGCTGCGCCGCGTGTGGGCGTAATTCGCCGCGGATGAGGACTCCGTGGTCATTTCCATCGCCGATTCGGGGCCCGGGGTGGACCCGGACCTGATCGAGGAGTTCTTCCGGATGGGGGTCTCCTCAAAGCCGGTTTCCGCCGAGGGAGGTTCGCGCGGCCTCGGCCTGGCGCTGGTCCGCCAGGCGGTGGCACGGCTCGGCGGAAGCCTGGAAGTGGATAATGATGCAGGGGCCATCTTCACGGTGACCCTCCCGCTGGCCATTCGCGGTGCCGTCGCTCCTCCTGCCTAGGCCCGCACCCGCACCGCCGAACGTTACCGCCCGCACCGTGGCACCAAGCAGAAGGAGTTCCCCGGACCCCATGGATACCCCCAGGTTGCTTCGCGTGCTGGTGGTGGATGACGAGCCGATGACCGCAGCAGCACACGCCAAATTCGTCACCCGGGTCGAGGGCTTCAGCGTGCATTCGATCGCCCACAGCGGCACCGAGGCCTTTGCCGCACTCGACCGGGCGCAGCGCGAAGGTTCCCCGATCGATTTGGTGCTGTTGGACATGAACCTGCCGGATTTGCACGGGCTGGATGTCGCCCGTCGGGTGCGCGGGCGGGGGAACACCGTGGACATCATCGCGATCACCGCAATCCGCGACCTGAATGTGGTGCGCACCGCGATTTCCGCCGGCGTGACCCAGTATCTGATCAAGCCATTCGGCTTCGCGGCGTTCAGCGAAAAGCTGGGGAACTACCGGCAGTTCCGGTTCAATCTCGGAACCGGCGGGCAGCCTGCCTCGCAGGCCTCGATCGACAATGCCTTTGCCGCGCTTCGTTCCGTCGGTCCCGCCCCGTTGCCCAAGGGCCTGATCACCGAGACCCTGGGCGCCATAGCGGCCACCT
The DNA here is from genome assembly GCF_039544305.1 of Paeniglutamicibacter antarcticus. NCBI lineage: Bacteria > Bacillati > Actinomycetota > Actinomycetes > Micrococcales > Micrococcaceae > Paeniglutamicibacter > Paeniglutamicibacter antarcticus. The sequence continues at coordinate 19,406 of NZ_BAABLK010000028.1, read as the reverse complement.
TGCGTTCGGCGAGCGCCGCGCTCTCGGCCACCGAGGTCTCCGAATCCCTCGCGCTCTCCCGGGTGACGGCCCGGCGTTATCTGGAGCACCTGGCCGAGACCGGGCAGGCCGTCAAGTCCCCGCGCCATGGCACCCGCGGCCGGCCCGAGTACGAGTACCGCTGGCAATAGCAGGATCGGTGTCCGGCGCGGATTGCTGGATGGCCCCCTGCCCCCGACGATTCATAGTCCGGCGAGCAGTTCCTTCCAGAAGGCTTTCCACTCGGCCGCGGCCTCGGGAGAAAGCAGCCGGGCATGTTGCACCGCGACCCGTGATTTGCCGGGGGCCGACTCGTTGACCGTGACGTTGACGCGGGAGTCGTCTTCCAGCCCGCAGCGCCAGTAGCGCCATTTTTCGGTGGCGGAGGTGGTCGGTTCCTCACTCACCTCCAGATTGTTGAACGAGCTGCACGCGTCCACCAGCTCGATCCAGGCGGCGAGCGCCTCATCCATCGAGCCGGACACCGTCTTGCTGGCGCTGGAGGCGAAGGTTCCATCGCCCTGCTGGCCCGGGATGCGGCGACCAATGTGTTGTTCGTAGGCGATGGTGATGCCTTGCGCCCACCAGCCGTGGTTCTTCATTTCCAGGTGCGCGATTTCCCCCTGGACCAGCGGGACGATTTCGGGGTGGGCAAGCTCCCGGCCGCCCATCGAATCGATCAGTGCGACCCACTCCGGCCAGGGGCGTTGGGTGATTTTTTCGTACGGGCCGACACCCTGTGGTTTCGTCATGGACCAAACCTAACCGACACCCCCGCCCCTTTCACAGGCTGGTGCCCACGGGCTGGGGCTGCACGCCGCTGCATCCGTTGCGCCGGGCGATGCTTCCGGTGCTTCGCCCCGCTCAGTGAACCAGCCACGAAGGGAACCCGGCGCCCACCGGTTATTTCGGGGGCGCGAGGAACGGGATCAGTTCGTCAATGACCTGCGGGTCCTCGATGGTGGAAGGAACCACGTAGGCCTTCCCGTCGGCGATCTGCCGCATGGTCTTGCGCAGGATCTTGCCCGAGCGCGTCTTGGGCAGCGCCTGCACGACGCGCACCTCGCGGAAATCGGCAACCGGGCCGATATGCGCGCGCACCAGTGCCACCAGTTCCCTGCCGAGCTCCTCCTCTGTGATCCGCGCCCCGGTCTTGAGCACGACGTACCCGCTGGGCCGCTGTCCCTTGAGTGCGTCGGCCACCCCGATGACCGCGCATTCGGCCACTGCTTGGTGCGATCCCAGGACTTGTTCCATGGCGCCGGTGGACAGGCGGTGGCCCGAGACGTTAATGACGTCGTCGGTGCGGCCCATCACGAACAGGTAGCCGTCCTCATCCATGAATCCGGAGTCCCCAGTGGTGTAGTAGCCCGGGAACTGGTCAAGGTAGGTCTCGATGAAACGTTGGTCGTTGCCCCACAACGTGGCCAGCGTTCCGGGAGGCAGCGGCAGCTTGATGGCGATGTTCCCTTCCTCGTTGGCGGCGACCTCGTCGCCGAACCCGTCCAGGATCCTTACGTCGTAGCCGGGCACCGGGACGGTGGGAGATCCCGCCTTGAGCTCCAGGATCTGCAGTCCCATGCAGTTCGAGGCTATCGGCCAGCCGGTTTCGGTCTGCCACCAGTTATCCACCACCGGGACCCCGAGCTTCTCCCCGGCCCACGTGTAGGTATCCGGGTCCAGGCGCTCCCCCGCCACGAAGAAGTTCTTCAGGCTGGAGATGTCGCGCCCGGCCAGCAGCTCGGCGTCCGGGTCCGCCTTTCGGATGGCTCGCAGGGCGGTGGGGGCGGTGAAGAAGGTGTCGACCTTGTGCTCTTCGATAAGCCTCCAGAAGGCACTGGCGTCGGGGGTGCCCACAGGCTTGCCCTCGTAGAGCACGGTGGTGGCCCCAGCGATCAACGGCCCGTAGACGATGTAGGAATGGCCAACGACCCAACCGACGTCGGAGGCGGTGAGCATGGTGGAACCGGGCCCCACGTCGTAGACCTTGCGCATCGAGTAGTCCATGGCCACCGCGTATCCCCCGGAGTCACGAACCACTCCCTTGGGGGAGCCAGTGGTGCCGGAGGTGTAAAGGATATAGAGCGGGTGTGTGGAAGGCACCGGGACCGCTTGGGCCGGCGCGGCATGGAGGGCCAGGTCGTCCCAGTCGTACCAAGTGGTGTCCCCTCCCCCGTATTCGGAGCGCTGGTGGTTGAATCCATCGCGGTGGGTGACGATGACCGTGGGGACTTGGTGCCCGGCCATCTCGATCGCCTCATTGACCGCTGGCAGGTATTCAACGCGGCGCGAGGGCTCGATGCCACCGGAAGCCGTGATGATCGCCGACGGTGTGGCATCGTCGATGCGCGCTGCCAGTTCCTTCGCCGCGAAGCCGCCAAAGACCACCGAGTGCACCGCTCCGATGCGGGCACAGGCAAGCATTGCGATGTGCGCCTGCGGGATCATCGGCAGGTAGATCAGCACCCTGTCGCCCAGGCCGATCCCCCGTTCCAGCAGGACTCCGGCGAAGCGTGCGACCTTCTCCAGGAGTTCGGCATAGCTGTAGGTTTCCTGGATACCGAGCACGGCCGAGTCGTAGATCAGCGCGGTGCTTGCCCCGCGGCCGGCGGTCACGTGGCGGTCCAGTGCGTTGTGGCATACGTTCAGGACCCCGTCCGGGTACCAGGCGTAGATCGGTGCCCGGCTTTCGTCCAGGCCGATGACCGGCTCCGTGTCCCAATCAATCGATGCGGCGGCGTCCAGCCAGAAGGCCGCCGGGTCGCTTGTGGCGTCGGCAAAGGTCTGCGCGTAAGTCGGTGCCATGCGAACCATCCATCCATTCAGTGTGGGGTGTCGTGCGGGGTGAGTCCGAGCCTATGACCTACGACACGTATTTTCAAGATCAATGTATACAGATTCACGAAGAACTTCCAGCAACTTTCGGTAAACAAGCATTTTTCTCTAACTCGTGTATACAATTGGGAACATGAGAGCGAGCGATAGAGCCTATGAGGTCCTGCGGACGGAGATCGTCGAATGGCGGTTGCGTCCCGGCGCCGTCCTAGGCGAGGTCGAACAGGCCGAACGCCTTGGGGTCTCACGCACACCGCTGCGCGAGGCATTGGCACGCCTGGTCGCCGATGGCTTGGCCGTCCAGCATCGTGGACGAGGCGCGGTTGTCTCGGATGTCTCCCTCGAACACATCGATGACCTTTTCGCCCTGCGCCGTGCGCTGGAAATCGAATCGGCGCGCATTGCCGCGAGGCGTTCGAACCCCGAAGATTTTGTCCGGCTTCGCTCACGCTTCCTGGAGGCGGGCCGCAGGACGGATCCGGGATCCCGCGAGGCGTTCTACGATCTTGCCGCTGAGCTGGACAGCTGCATCGATGCCGCGGTGTCCAACCCGTATATCAGCCAGGCCCTGCGTTCCCTGCGTGTGCACCTGGCCCGGGTCCGGCGCCTGGCCCAGGATGACCCCGAGCGGCTCGCAGTCTCCGCGCTCGAGCATGCGGCAATTGCCGAGGGGATAGCCGCACGAAACCCCGAGGTCGCCGCGGCCGCCACCCAGTTGCACCTCCACCACAGTCTTGAACACATCAAAACCCATGCCGGTTCCAGAGAGGACACCTAAATGATCAATCACCCAGTACGTGTTTACCGCAGTGAAGAAACCCTGGCCCACCAGGACCAGCTCGCGCACAAGATCGCCACGGTCGCAGCAGATCCCGTCGAGGTCCAGGCGGACGTCACCGAGATGATCATCAACCGTGTCATCGACAACGCCTCGGTGGCCATCGCCTCGTTGAACCGCGGCCCCATCGTTTCCGCGCGTGCCCAGGCACTGAGCCACGCACCGTCAACCGGTGGCGCCGGCGCCTCGGTCTTTGGGATCCCCGAGAAGGTCTCCCCCGAGTGGGCTGCTTGGGCCAACGGGGTTGCCGTGCGTGAACTCGACTACCACGACACATTCCTTTCGGCCGAGTACTCGCACCCGGGCGACAACATCCCGCCGATCCTTGCCGTCGCTCAGCACACGGGCGCCAACGGCAAGGACCTGATCCGCGCACTCGCCACCGGATACGAGATCCAGGTCGACCTGGTCAAGTCCATCTGCCTGCACGAGCACAAGATCGACCACGTCGCCCACCTAGGTCCGTCCGCGGCTGCCGGCATCGGCACCCTGCTGGGCCTTGAGGTGGAAACCATCTTCCAGGCCGTCGGCCAGGGACTGCACACCACCACCGCCACCCGCCAGTCGCGCAAGGGCGAGATCTCCACTTGGAAGGCCCACGCACCGGCATTCGCCGGCAAGATGGCCGTAGAGGCCGCTGACCGCGCCATGCGGGGCCAGACTTCCCCGGTGCCGATCTATGAGGGAGAAGACGGCGTCATCGCCTGGATGCTCGATGGCCCCGACGCCGCCTACACGGTCCCGCTTCCGGGCCCCGGCGAAGCCAAGCGCGCCATCCTTGACACCTACACCAAGGAGCACTCCGCGGAGTACCAGGCCCAGGCACTGATCGACCTGGCCCGCAAGATCAACCGCGAGCACCCCGAGGCAACCGACCCGAAGAACGTCGCCTCGATCCTGATCAAGACCTCCCACCACACCCACAACGTGATCGGCTCGGGCGCCAACGATCCGCAGAAGTACGATCCGACCGCGTCGCGTGAAACCCTTGACCACTCGATCCCCTACATCTTCGCGGTGGCCCTGCAGGACGGTTCCTGGCACCACGTGGACTCCTACGCCCCCGAGCGTGCTGGCCGCGCTGACACCGTTGAGCTGTGGAACAAGGTCACCACCGAGGAAGACACCGAGTGGACGCGTCGCTACCACTCGCTGGACATCTCCGAGAAAGCCTTCGGCGGCACCGTGGTCATCACCCTGGCCGACGGCACCGTGATCACCGACGAGATCGCCGTAGCGGACGCGCATCCGCTCGGCGCACGGCCCTTCGCCCGTGAGCAGTACATCAACAAGTTCCGCACCCTGGCCGCGGACGTGGTCGAGGAAACCGAAATCGAACGTTTCCTCGCGGCGGCGGAGAACCTAGGCAACCTGGGCGCCGGAGAGCTTGACCAGCTGAACATCCTCGCGGCCCCCGGTGTCATTGACATCGCCGCAGCACCCAAGGGACTGTTCTAGCATGTTGTATTCACACACCACCCCCGAGCAGAAGCGCGTGGCCATGCGCGAGATGCTCATTCCGGGTGCGGCACGCCAGTTCCCCGGAGCCTTCAACCCGCTATCGGCCAAGCTGATCAGCGAAAAGGGCTTCGACGGTGTCTACATCTCCGGTGCGGTGCTGGCCAACGACCTTGGGCTGCCCGACGTCGGGCTGACCACGTTGACCGAGGTCGCCACCCGGGCCGGCCAGATCGCCCGGATGAGCGACCTGCCTTCCTTGGTGGATGCCGACACCGGCTTCGGAGAGCCGATGAACGTGGCCCGCACCATCCAGGAACTCGAGCACGCCGGATTGGCCGGCTGCCACATCGAGGACCAGTTTAATCCCAAGCGCTGCGGCCACCTGGACGGCAAGAACGTCGTTGACCTGGAAACCATGGTCAAGCGTATTGCCGCAGCGGCGGATGCCCGCCGGGATCCGAACTTCCTGATCATGGCGCGCACCGACGTGCGTGCCGTGGAAGGGCTGGATGCGGCGATCAACAGGGCCAAGGCGCTGGTCGATGCCGGAGCAGATGCCATCTTCCCCGAGGCGATGAAGGACCTTTCGGAGTTCGAAGCGGTCTGCAGCGCCGTGGATGTCCCGGTGCTGGCGAACATGACGGAGTTCGGCAAGTCCGCCCTGTTCACCCGCCAGGAGCTGGCGGACACCGGTGTTGCCATGGTCATCTACCCGGTGACGTTGCTGCGCAGCGCCATGGGCGAAGCCGAGCGCGTGCTTGATGCGATCAGTGCCGACGGAACCCAAGAGTCTCGGGTAGATTCTATGTTGACCCGTGCTCGTCTCTACGAGCTCGTTGACTATGAGGCCTATAACCGCTTCGATACCGGGATATTCAATTTCCAGGTGCCCGAACTGGATATCGACTCGAACAACGCGAATCTGTAGGAAACAGGAGCGAAGTGATGACTGAAACAGAGATCAAGAAGGGCCTTGCCGGCGTCGTGGTGGATTACACCGCTATCTCCAAGGTCAACCCCGACACCAACTCCCTGCTCTACCGCGGCTACCCGGTCCAGGACCTGGCCGCGTCCAAGAGCTTCGAGGAAGTGGCACTGCTGCTGTGGACCGGCGAGCTTCCCAGCGAAATCGAGCTCACGGACTTCATTGCCGCAGAGCGTGCAGGGCGTGCACTGTCGTCCAACGTCAAGGCAGCGATCGATCTGCTGCCGTTGGATTGCCACCCGATGGATGTGGGCCGCACCGCGGTCTCCGTCATCGGGGCATGCCACGCACTGGCAGAGGACTCCTCCCCGGAGGCCGAGCTGATCAAGGCCAAAGAACTCTTTGCGGCTTTCCCGGCGGTCGTCGCCTACGACCAGCGCCGCCGCCGCGGACTGGGCGTCGTCGAAGCGCGCGAGGACCTGGATTATTCGCAGAACTTCCTGTGGATGACCTTCGGCGAGGAGGCAGCCCCCGAGGTCGCGGATGCATTCCGCGTCTCCATGGTCCTGTATGCGGAGCACTCCTTCAACGCCTCCACGTTCACCGCCCGGGTGATCACCTCGACGCTTTCGGATATGCACTCGGCGGTCACCGGTGCCATCGGTGCACTCAAGGGCTCGCTGCACGGCGGCGCCAACGAGGCGGTCATGCACACCTTCCAGGAAATCGGCATCGACAAGGACGAAACCCGCGAGCATGCCGCTGCCCGGGCCAAGGCCTGGATGGAAGATGCACTGGCTGCGAAGAAGAAGGTCATGGGCTTTGGGCATCGCGTCTACAAGAGCGGCGACTCACGGGTCCCGACCATGAAGGCCGCACTGGACAAGATGATCGAGCACTTCGGCCGCGGTGAGATGCTGGGCCTCTACGACGGACTTGAAGCCGCAATGGACGAGGCGAAGGACATCAAGCCGAATCTTGATTACCCGGCGGGCCCGACGTACCACCTGATGGGCTTCGACACCGAGATGTTCACCCCGCTGTTCATTGCCTCGCGCATTGTCGGCTGGACCGCGCACATTGCCGAGCAGCGTGCCAACAACTCGCTGATCCGCCCACTTTCGGCCTACAACGGCCCGGAGCAGCGCGCTCTGTAATCAAGAGAAGCAGACAAACAAAGTAGCGAGGGACGGATTCCAATGAATCCGTCCCTCGCGATTTTGGCGTCGCGCTCTGGTTAGTACATTTCAGCTTCAGTGACGCTGCAGCTTCAACGGACCGCTGGTACTCGCTGGATTCAAGGTACGCGGTTCGTTCGGCCGCATCGTTGAACCCCAAATAGCCAGTCCATGCATCCGACTGCACCACTTTGTCCTGGTGGTCCAAGGACGTGGCCAAATTGCATAGTTTGCTTTCGGTGGAGCGCGCAATGCCGAGATGGTCCGTTTCGGTCACCAATGCCAGGGCGAGTGCGCTTTCATCCACAACCACGGTGGTGGAGCTGACACCATCCAGCGTGTAGGTCGCCGCCGGATTTCCGCAAGAACCGGAGTCCCATGCCTTCCAAGCAGTCAACGCAGTCCGTGGGCCTGCTTACGTCGCGGTCGGAAAGTCCGCTTCGCTCAGAGGCGTCAGTGGGATTTTATTCTCAGGCCAGGGGATCGTGGCAAACCGTGCAACCGATTCGTTGTCCTGTGCCATGAGGACCAGCACGTCGAACCGTTCACCCAGAAGCATCCGGCCCAGCCACAACGAAGAGTCTTCCCACATCTTGGCCAGAGGCAATTGTCCCACCGGATACCATGCCGGGGCGAGTTCATCCGAATGTTCCGCCATGCCGGAGAAGTCCGAGGCCATAAAAACGGTACAGTCCATGTCCGCGGCGGGGTTGGCAGGGAACCGGAAGTTGACCCGGGCCGTGGGTTCCAACGAAGCGGATTCGGCAACCAGTGAGGTTTCCTCCTGTAGTTCCCGCGCCGCTGCCTGGGCCGGCTTCTCCCCCGGCTCGATCTTCCCACCCGGTGCCACGATGTGGCCGGCACCGAACCCACGCAGCTTCATCCCGAGCAGCACCCGGTTGCCGGTGAGTCCGCGCAGGATCGGCAGGCACAACACGACCTGGACGGGGTGGGTTGCTGGGGCTTGTACCATGGCTTGGGCGGTCCTTTCCTAGAGGTTCGCGCGGGGGTGGGCCGCCGCGTAGATCTCACGCAACGTGTCGGCGGTGACCAGTGTGTATACCTGTGTGGTGGTCACCGAGGCGTGGCCCAGCAATTCTTGAACAACGCGGACATCCGCGCCGCCTTCGAGCAGGTGGGTGGCGAAGGAATGGCGCAGTGTGTGCGGGGAAACGTCCTGTTCGATACCAGCTCGTTGGGCCGCCTTGGTGAGCACCGACCACGCGGATTGGCGTGAAAGCCTGCTTCCTCGCTGGTTCAGGAAGAGGGCGGCCGTGCCCTTGCCCTTGGCAACCAATTCCGGGCGGCCGCGTACCAGATACGCGTTCAACGCTTCGATGGCGTAGGAACCCAAAGGAACGATCCGCTCCTTGGAGCCCTTGCCAAAGAGCCTCACCACGGCAGGTCCATCGCCCTGGCGCTCAAGATGCAGGTCATCGACGTCCAGGCCCACTGCCTCGGAGATGCGTGCCCCGGTGGAGTAGAGAAATTCGAGGATCGCTTTGTCGCGCAGTCCTGCCGATGTATCGATCGAGACCGAATCGAGAATCGCGCCTACATCGGCGACGCTGATGGCCTTGGGCAGTCGGCGCCCGGGCTGGGGCGGGTGCAGGTCGACGGCGGGATTGGTTGGGGCCAGGCCCTCGAGTTCCCAGAACTTGTGTACCCCGCGCACCGCGACGATGGTCCGTGCTGCCGAGCGCGCGCTCAAGGGTGCGGCGCCGTCGGTACCTTCACGCACCGCCTGGGCAAAGGAGGTCATGTGGCCCAGGGCAACTTGGTCGGGGGCGTGCACGTCCAGGGAGTGGAGGAATGCTGCGTAGCGGTACAGGTCCCGACGGTAGGCGCTCACCGTGTTCTTGGCCATCCCGCGCTCGACCGCCAGGTGTTGCAGGTAGGTCTCCAAGTATCTGCCGATGGGCAGCGTCGCCGGATCCGGGCCGGGGGCAGGAACGGGATCCGGGATCGTTTCCAGTTCCATGGTCGCCTCCTGCCGGGTGATTTGCAGGGTTTCATCAGTCCCCGATCCTGGCTGCCGACCCGGATCGGGGATCGTTTCCAGCCGCGTGGTTGCGCCGTCGGCACCGGAGCCGGTCATCATGGCCGCGTCGCGCCTAGTCCTGTTGCCCGGCTGAGCGCAGGCGGGGGTGGACGTCAAACGGGGTTTCGACCGGGCGCAGGGAAGCATAGTCCCCCGTGCGTGCAGCTGCTGCTGCCAACAGGCCGGCAACGGCCGAGGGATTGTGGATCAGCCCTTCCAGGACGCCGGCAATGGCATCATCGAGCGGAACCCAGGCCGTGGCCATGTCCGACTCCTCGTCGGTGCGTTCGTGGCGCTGGTCAGCGGGCACCGGGGAGGTGTTGCGGGCCAGATAGATCCGGATCGCCTCGGAGGATGAGCCCGGGGACAGGAACAGGTCAACCAGCACGGCCCAGTCCTTGGCCACCAGATCCGCTTCTTCAGCCAGTTCCCGTGCCGCTGCCAGATGCGGGGCCTCGCCTTTGATGTCCATGAGCCCTGCCGGGATTTCCCACAAGTTCATGCGCACCGGATGGCGGTATTGGTTGATCATCAGCACTTCCCCGGCATCGTTGAGCACAAGCACCGCGACCGCTCCGGGGTGGTCGATGTAGTCACGGACCAGCGGCTTCATGCCGGGAGCGAATTCGAAAGTGTCCTGCAAGACATCCCAGATTCGTCCGTCGTAGACGGTCTCGGATGAAAGCAGGCGACGAGGGCTGAACGAATCGCCCAGCGCCTCGCCGTCGGTCAGTGCCATGGTGTTACTTACCGGCCTTCTGGTGTTCCAGTCCTGCCTTGACCAGCCCTGCGAAGAGCGGGTGCGGACGCGTGGGGCGGCTGGCGTATTCGGGATGGGCCTGGGTGGAGACGTAGTACGGGTGAACGTCCTTGGGCAGTTCCACGAACTCGACGAGCTTCCCGTCCGGGGAGGTACCGGAGAAAACCAGTCCCGCCTCGGCTAGCTGCTCGCGGTATGCGTTGTTGACCTCGTAACGGTGGCGGTGGCGCTCGGCCACGGTCGTCTTGCCGTAGGTCGTGGCCACCACCGAGCCCTCGGTGAGGGTCGCTTCGTAGAGGCCCAGGCGCATGGTGCCGCCCAGGTCGCCCTTGCCGTCGACGATGTCCAGCTGCTCTTCCATGGTTGCGATGACCGGGTGCTTGGTATCCGGCTCGAACTCGGTGGACGAGGCATCGACCAGACCGACTACGTTGCGTGCGTATTCCATGACCATCGACTGCAGGCCCAGGCACAGGCCCAGGGTCGGCAGGCCGGTTTCGCGAGCGTACTTCAGTGCGCCGAGCTTTCCGTCCAGGCCGCGGATGCCGAAGCCTCCGGGCACGCAGATGGCGTCAACGCCGGCCAGGGCCTGTTTGGCGCCTTCGGGGCTCGAGCAATCGTCCGAGGCCACCCACCGTATCTGGACCTTGGTCTTGTTGGCGAAGCCGCCGGCGCGCAGGGCCTCAGTAACCGAGAGGTAGGCGTCGGGCAACTCGATGTATTTGCCGACCAAAGCGATTTCCAGGTGATGCTTGGGGTTGTGGACCGCGTCAAGCAGCTTGTTCCACTTGGACCAGTTCACGTCCTTGAACTTCATCCCCAGCTGCTGGACGATGTATGCGTCCAGGCCCTGGGAGTGGATCACCACGGGGATGTCGTAGATGCTTGCCGCGTCGGCGGCATTGATCACTGCTTCGGGATCGACGTCGCAGGTGCGGCCGAGCTTCACGCGCATCTCGGCGGGGATCTCGCGGTCGGAGCGGATGACCAGTGCATCGGGCTGGATGCCGATGGAGCGCAGTGCAGCAACGGAGTGCTGCGTGGGCTTGGTCTTCAGCTCCTGGCTGGGACCGATGTACGGAACCAACGAAACGTGGACGAAGAAGACGTTGCCCCGACCGATGTCCTGGCGCACTTGGCGTGCGGACTCGAGGAAGGGCTGGGATTCTATGTCCCCGACGGTTCCACCGATTTCGGTGATGATCACGTCCGGGGCCTTGTGGCCCTTGCCCGGCTCGGTGGCCGGCAGGCGCATGCGCCGCTTGATTTCGTCGGTGATATGTGGGATGACCTGCACGGTGTCGCCGAGGTAGTCGCCGCGGCGTTCCTTCTCGATGACCTCGGAGTAGACCTGGCCTGTTGTCACATTGGCTGTGCCGGTGAGGTTTTCGTCCAAGAAGCGCTCATAGTGGCCGATGTCGAGATCGGTCTCCGCGCCGTCATCGGTGACAAAGACTTCACCGTGCTGGAAGGGGTTCATTGTTCCCGGATCCACGTTCAGATACGGGTCTAGTTTCTGCATCGTGACGGATAGTCCACGCGCACGCAGAAGGTGACCGAGGCTGGAAGCCGTCAGTCCCTTTCCGAGGGACGAGGCCACACCGCCGGTGACGAAGATATGCTTTGTCGTTTCAGACGACCGGGAATCACGAGGAAGATTACGTTGCACCACGGGGTTCGACCCTATCACCTTTTCGTAGTTGAACAGTTTGGAACGACTCTACAGCCTTGAAGGTTTCCCCAAGGCGAAGCACCGGATCACGGGAGCGAATTCACCAGGGACTGGGCGTCGCCCAAGAGTTCCTCGGCGTGCGCCTGGGCGGTGGAGGAGTCCTCCTGGCCCGCAAGCATCCGAGCCAATTCACGCACCCTCTCCCCGGCGTCCAGCAATACGACATCGCTGGCGGTAAAGCCGGCTCCGTCGGCGCCGGCCACATTGGAGGACTTGATCACGCGCACATGGCGATCGGCGTAGGCGGCGACTTGAGGCAGGTGGGTGACCACAATCACCTGCACGTGCTTGGCAAGCATGGCCAGGCGTTTGCCGATCTCCACGGCCGCCTTGCCGCCGACCCCGGCGTCCACTTCATCGAAGACGAATGTCGGGACGGGGTCCACCGCGGCCAACACCACCTCGATGGCAAGCATCACCCTCGAAAGCTCGCCGCCTGAGGCTCCCTTGCCCAAGGGCCTCGGCGTTGTTCCGGCATGGGGCTGGAGAAGCATGGTGATCGCATCGATCCCGTGGCGGGTCGGCTCGGGCAGTTTTTCGAGTTCGACAACGAATTTTGCATCGGGCATGGCCAACGCCGCGAGCTCGGCTGTCACCCGCGTTGCAAGGTCCTTGGCCGCCTTGGAACGCAGCTTGGAGAGCTTCGCCCCCAGCTCCGCGACGTCCACGGCCAAGGCCTCCGTCTCGGTTCGCAACGCCTCGATGCGCCCGTCATCGCCTTGGAGCTCAGTCAGCCTGGTACGGGCCGTCTGGGCCCAGGCGATGACCTCGTCAATGTCCGGCGCGTATTTGCGGATCAGCCGGTTCAGGTCTGACCGGCGTCCCTCGAGGGCAGCCAGTCGATCGGGTCCCTCGGTATCCAGGTCGGTGAGATAGGTGGCAATGTCTGTGGAGACCTCCGCAGCGAGGATGCCGATTTCGTTCAGTCGCTCTGCCAACGACTTAATGGCCGCATCCTCGGCAGCAACCAGCTCCAGGGCGTTCTTTGCCGTTTCTACCAAAGAGATGACGCTGGTTGCTTCGTAGTCCTCGTTGTTGAGCGATTCGTGGGCGAGGTCGGCATTGCTGCGCAATGCCTCGACGTTGGAGAGCCTCATCGACTGGTTCTTCAGTTCGATGTCTTCGGCCGGTTGCGGGTCAACGGCGTCGATCTCCTCGAGAGCAACCTGCAAGGACTCGGCTTCGCGGATGCGTTCGCGGGAGTCCGATACCAGCCGCTCGAGTTCGGTGGAGGCGGTGCCCCACCTCTCGAAGGAATCTTGGTACGCGACCAGCGTTTTCGCCAACGGGGCTCCCGCGAACCTGTCCAGCGACGCGCGCTGGGCACTTGCTCCCTTGAGTCGCAGCTGGTCTGTTTGCCCGTGTATGGCTACCAGATCCTCGCCCAGCTCGACCAGAACGCCCACGGGTGCAGCACGTCCGCCCACGGAGGCACGGCTGCGCCCTTCGGCGGAGAGCGTGCGAGAGATGATCAGTTCGGCTTCGCCCTCGAAGCGTTCGACCATGGCACCGGTCTCTTCTGCGCGCTCCAGCACCTTGCTGGTCGCCGGCAGCACCAGCGTGGCGTCTGCGACTGCCTGCTTGGCACCATGGCGTACCGCACCGGCGTCGGCGCGGCGCCCAAGCAACAGTCCGAGGGCGGTGATGACCATGGTCTTGCCCGCACCGGTTTCACCGGTGACCACGGAAAAGCCCGGGCCCAGCGGAAGTGTCGCCTGAGAAATGACGCCCAGGTCGTTGATGCGAATTTCCTGAATCACAGCTTCCTCCGATTATCCTTGCTGTCAAGGGTTTCCGGCTCCGGTTTCGGTGAGTGGTGGCGCGGTTCGATGACCTCGATTGCCGGAGTAATGATGGGCAACGCGGTCGTCGCTGCTTCCCTGTCCCCGGAGTGCGCCGGTCCGCGCCAGCCCTGGATGGGCAATTCGAACTTGTGTACGAGGCGTTCGGAGAACGGTGTCTGGTTAACCCGGGCCAGACGCACGGACTTGGTGGAGCGCGTAACCTCGATGCGGGCACCCGGAGGCAGTTCGATCGTGCGACGTCCATCGCACCACAGTACCGCCGAGGCATCGGTGCGAGTCAGGATCTCGATGGCCAGCACCGAGGTCGGGGCCACCACCAATGGCTTGGCGAAGAGTGCATGCGCACTGATGGGCACCATCACCAACGCTTCGACCTCGGGCCAAACCACGGGCCCCCCGGCGGAAAACGCGTATGCGGTGGACCCTGTGGGGGTGGCCATCACCACGCCGTCGCAGCCAAAGGTGCTCAGCGGGCGGCCGTCAACCTCCATGACGACCTCGATCATGCGTTCCCGGTTGGCCTTTTCCACGGCCGCTTCGTTCAGCGCCCAGGTGTGGGCGATGCGGCGGTTGTCCAAGAAGACCTGCACGTCGATGGTCATGCGTTCCTCGACGGTGTAGCGACGTTCAACGATCCATTGCACCGTTTCCTGCAGGGCAGCGCGTTCGCTTTCGGCCAGGAATCCCACATGTCCCAGGTTCACGCCCAGCAACGGCACGCCTGCGTTGCGGACTAGTTCCGCGGCGCGCAGCACGCTGCCATCCCCACCAAGCACCACTCCCAGATCCACGGCATCGAGGCTGGTGTCCTCGTCGAGCACCTCCACGTCGAGGTCCTCCCCGTCAGGGGCGTTGCGGACGGCCTGCATCTCGAGCCGACGCATCACCGGGATGAGCCCAGCCTCGCGCAGGCGGGAGCACGTGTCGATGGCTGCAGTGAGTGCATCGCTGCGGCCGGTGTGGGTGAGGACCAAGATCCTGCGCATGTGTTCCTTCCTCGGCGGACCGAAGGTTAGGACATCTGTTCTGATGCCGCCAGTCTAAGAATAGTCAACACCGGGCCACGAGTCGGTCCCGACGCGTGATTGTGGAGAAGGGTTCGGGTTTCCTGCAGGTTCCTTGCCCAGCCACAGGAAGAATTCAACGTTTCCGTCCTGGCCGGGCAATGGACTGCGGGCAAGGCCTTTCACGGCCAACCCGCACTCGAAGGCCGAGGCCATCACGGCGTCCACGGCCTTGCGACGCTGGCTGGGACTGCTGACGACCCCGGTGCGCGCAAGCTGGTCGCGACCGATCTCGAATTGGGGCTTAACCATCAGGACCAGCTCACCCTCGGGCGCGGTCGCCCCGGCCAACGCGTTCATCACCATGGTCAACGAGATAAAGGAAAGATCGGCAACCACGAGCGCGACCGCTCCCCCAATGTCGGCGGGATCCAGGTAGCGCACGTTCATGCCCTCATGGACGTGGACCCTGGCATCGTTGCGAAGTTCCGGGACAAGCTGGCCGTGACCCACGTCGACGGCCTCCACGTGGTCTGCCCCGCGGCGCAAAAGCACATCGGTGAATCCACCAGTGGATGCTCCCGCATCCAGGCATCGCTTGCCCGCAACCTCGATCGGCGAGAATGCCTCAAGCGCTCCGGCTAGCTTGTGCCCCGCTCGACTGACAAATTCTTCCCCCTCGACCGCCCGGACCGTGATCTGCGAGTTATCCGTGACGTTCTTGGCCGCCTTGGAAACAAGCACGCCATCTACGTGCACGCGCTGATCGGAGATAAGCCGGGCCGCGTCAGTGCGTGAACGGGCCATCGAGCGGGAAACAAGTTCCTGGTCAAGGCGGCTCATGGCTGCTCCTGAGAGGTGGCATCCAGGTCTGCGGCCAGGGCGGCCTGCAACTGGTCGAAAATAGCCAGGTGCTCGGCGACGGGTCTCTGTGCCAAGCTCTCGAGGATCTCCAGGTCCGTGGTCTGCGCAGCGCCTTGGGGCTTGGACCCTGCCCCTGGTTTAGGGCCGGGCACGCCCGGGACGCGGACTTCAGGTGGTTGCTGGTTATTGCTGCTCATCACCATCAAGCCTAGGGCTTGGTGGCGACGTTTGCCGAAAATTCGAGATCCGGTTCGTCAACGTGCTCCTGCTTCGGATGCGCCAGCCACCATGCTTGGCTCGCTGCACGCCAGGAATCAAGATCCGACTCGTCGCCGTCGATGGTGATCGTATGCCCGTTGACCGAGGCCGTCGCCCCACCGCATCGGACGCCGAAACCGGTGACCTCGATGACGGGATAGTCCTCGTAGAGACCGGCGAGGTCCGTGATGATGTAGTTGGGCCGCTCAGCCGATCGGGCAGTGAGCGCGGCACGAGCGGTATCAACCCCCGTGAGCACGAGCACTGTTTTGTATCCGGCGTTGTTACCGCCGAGGATATCGGTGTCGAGCCTGTCCCCCACCACCAGCGGTCGGACTGCTTCAAAGGTTTCCGCGGCACGTCGAAACAGCCAGGGGCCAGGCTTGCCAGCCACCAGCGGTTCCACGGTGGTGGCCGATCGAACCGCCTTGACGAGGGATCCGTTGCCCGGAGCTATTCCCTCGGCACGCGGGATGGTCCGGTCGGTGTTGGTCGCGACCCAGATGGCTCCGCCGTTGATGGCAAATGCCGCTTCCGCCAGGTCTTTCCACCCGATGGAGGGATCAAACCCCTGGATAACCCCGTGAGGTTCATCCAGGTGGCTTGGGACGATCTCCATGCCAAAGGAACTTACGCAATCACGGAGGTAAGCACTGCCAATGACCAAGACCTTGGAACCTTGCGGAACTTTTTGGGCCAAGAGTTCGGCCCCGACGTCTGCAGAACCAAAGACTTGTTCTGCAGACGCGGGGGCACCAAGCCGCCTCAGGTGTTCAGCGACGGCACCCGGTGACCGAGAGGCGTTGTTAGTGATATACGCCAAGGCCACCGAGTTCTCTTCCAATCGGTTCAAGGCCTCGATGGCCTTAGGGATTGCTTCGTTGCCGGCATACACGACGCCATCGAGGTCGGAGAGCAGCGCGTCAAAACCTGAAATCAGCATGGGTGGATCGAATTCCTACTTTTCGTCGTTTTCGTCCTGGTCGATAACCGGCGACGCCCCCTCCGGGGCGGAAACAGGAGCCTCCTCGATGTCCAGATCCGGATTGGATTCCTCGACCGGATCCGTCAGCGAATCGGCCTCGACAACCTCAACGGCGTCTTCATCGGACAAGGCGTCCTGCGTTTCATCGGCTGCGGCCTCGTCGTCATCTTCCGACGTGGAACCTTCCGGCTCAACAATGTCGCGTGCACGCGGGCGGCGGGCATCGGACTCATCGTCTTCACCAAGGTCGATGATCTCCGGTTCTTCGAACTCCCCGGTGCCCAGGGCTTCTTCTGCAACCGAGATCTGTTTGCGCCATGTCGTTGCTTCCTCGTTACGACCCAGGTTTTCCAGTGCGTCGGCGTACGCGGAGAACAGACGCGGGCTGTAGCTGAAGGCACGGTTCAGTTCCAGCTGCGGGATCTCAAGTTCGGCCAGCGCGGCCTCCAGGTTGCCAAGATCGTTCTGGGCACCGGAAGCAACCATGGCCATTTCGACCTTGCCATTGGCATCCAGGGTCTCGACGACCTCGCTGTGCGCGATTTCCAGGGTCTTCCCGGGGCGTCCAATGCCGCGTTCTGCATCGGCAATCAACGGAAGGTGCAGGTTGGAACCGCTGATCCTGCGGTGCGTGCGGAATTCGCGCAGTGCTTCGGCGTATTCGCCGGCGGCGTATGCGGCCAGGCCCACGGCCTCGCGTACGACGGCCACGCGGCCACCGCGACGGCTCGCGGCAATCGTATGCTCATAGGCAAGCATCGGGTCGATGTCGATCAAACGACCGGCCATGACCAAGTGCTTGGAAACCCACTCGTTGTTGGTTTCGTCGAGGTAACGTAGTTCCGCACGGGTAATGCGGTCCAGTTCCTTGCCTGTTACATCATCGTCGATCTCCGGAGAGCGCCCGCGGTCCGGACCGTTGGAGCTGCGCAGATCGGCCGGGTTGTGCGGGCGACGAGCAGTCTCGTCGTCACGCAGTGCTTCGAGATCAGCGGTGCTGGTCTCTGGACGCGATGCAGATCCTTCGTTGCGGCGGAATCCACCTTCGCGGCGGTCTCCACCCTGGTATCCACCACGGTCTTCACGGGGCTTGAAACCTCCTTCGCGACGGTCTCCACCCTGGTATCCACCACGGTCTTCACGGGGCTTGAAACCTCCTTCGCGACGGTCTCCACCCTGGTATCCACCACGGTCTTCACGGGGCTTGAAACCACCTTCGCGACGGTCTCCACCACGGTCTTCACGGGGCTTGAAGCCGCTTTCGCGGCGGTCTCCACCACGGTCTTCACGGGGCTTGAAGCCGCCTTCGCGGCGGTCTCCACCCTGGTATCCACTACGGTCTTCACGGGGCTTGAAGCCGCTTTCGCGGCGGTCTCCACCCTGGTATCCACCACGGTCTTCACGGGGCTTGAAGCCGCCTTCGCGGCGGTCTCCACCCTGGTATCCACCACGGTCTTCACGGGGCTTGAAACCACCTTCGCGGCGGTCTCCACCCTGGTATCCACCACGGTCTTCACGGGGCTTGAAGCCGCCTTCGCGGCGGTCTCCACCCTGGTATCCACCACGGTCTTCACGGGGCTTGAAGCCGCCTTCGCGGCGGTCTCCACCCTGGTATCCACCACGGTCTTCACGGGGCTTGAAGCCGCTTTCGCGGCGGTCTCCACCACGGTCTTCACGGGGCTTGAAGCCGCCTTCGCGGCGGTCTCCACCCTGGTATCCACCACGGTCTTCACGGGGCTTGAAGCCGCTTTCGCGGCGGTCTCCACCCTGGTATCCACCACGGTCTTCACGGGGCTTGAAACCACCTTCGCGACGATCATCGCGGCTATTGTCACCACCACGGCGGAATCCGCCGCTGTTAGCCGACTTAGAATCGTTGCGGTCGCGGTTGTCCTTCGACCCGAAGCCCTTGTTTTCGTTTGACACTTTATGTGTTCCTCTCAAAAGGGTCTTCAGTTTTGGACCCCACGCATGAACCAGCTGGCTTCCGCATCTCACGGGAGCCCGCTCTATAATCTTGTTGCCCCTCAGTAGGGCATTCAACGCCTGCATCCATCTTAGTCGAGGGCAGGCGGTTGCCTCCGCGAATCACAACAATAGTGCGCAACGCAACTGACCCATACTACGGCAACTACTTGCTAACTTCAGATAGGTGATTGCTGCAGATGAAATACTCGGAATCAATCCCTTAACAGCGCCTCACTGCAAACCACTTCAGAACCTACCAACAAATACAAGGCCGGAATAATTGGACGAAGAGACAGAACCCACCGACGAATCTCTCTGCTGCCGGCTGCACGTTCGAGGGATCTGCAAAGACACAATCAAGGAGTATGCCGGTATAGCCACTGATCATTCGGTCTACGTTGGTTCAGGCACTCATGCAATGAACTTCGGCTGCTAGTCATCCCGAGCAACGCGGTGTTCGTGGGTGTGTGGGCGCAGGCAACCAAAACACCACAAGACCAATAGGCTGGCCCGCACACCCCTCCCCCTTGTTAACGAGGTGTGGCCCCCACACCGGTGGAGGCCACACACCCGAACCCCAGCAGAAGGAATATCCGGGGTTTTGGGCGTTAAACATCGGAACCCCCAAACACACAGTGTTCAGGGGTTCCGGGACAAATTGTCCGGCGGTGACCTACTCTCCCACACCCTCCCGAGTGCAGTACCATCGGCGCAGTGGGTCTTAGCTTCCGGGT